>DASXMV010000055.1:0-19095 GCA_036495465.1 Candidatus Udaeobacter sp.
CGATGACTTTCTGGAAAAAAAAGCGTGCCATGCTTTTGTGAGTGCACCCGCTTCACTTGGGATGACAGTTGGCAAAGAAAATGTCGCTTCGGTTCTTTAACACTTACTCGCGGAAGATCGAAGAGTTCGAGCCGCGCGATCTGGCTGCGCACGCAATCAGCATGTACACGTGCGGCCCGACCGTCTACAGCCGCGCGCACATTGGTAATTTCCGTGCTTACATTTTCGAAGACCTCCTTCAGCGCCACCTCGAATTACGCGGTTACAAGGTGCATCGCGTGATGAACCTCACAGATGTAGACGACAAGACGATCCGGGGTGCGCACGACGCAAATGTGCCGTTGGCAAAATTCACAGAGCAATTCAAACGGGCGTTTTTTGAAGACTCGGAAATTTTGCGGATCAAACGCGCCGATGAATTTCCGGCGGCCACCGACGAGCGTTACATCAAAAGGATGATCGAAATGATCGGCGAGCTCATCGCACGCGGTCTCGCTTATCAGGCGGACGACAAATCAGTGTACTTTCGTATCAACAAATTTCCTGATTACGGAAAGCTCGCGCACTTCGATCTCACGCAATTGCAATCAACAGGACGCGTGAAAAATGACGAATACGACAAGGAACACATCGGCGATTTCGCGCTTTGGAAGGGATGGGATGAAGAAGATGGCAACGTGAAATGGGATTCGCCATGGGGACCAGGCAGACCGGGCTGGCATATTGAATGCAGCGCGATGGCAACGGCCCTCCTGGGCGATCAGATCGACATCCATTGCGGCGGTGTTGATAACATTTTCCCGCATCACGAAGCAGAGATCGCGCAAAGCGAAGGCGTCACCGGAAAAAAATTCGTTCGTTACTGGCTGCATTGTGCGCATTTGCTCGTGGACGGCCAGAAGATGGCGAAATCGTTAGGTAATTTTTACACCGTGCCGGATGTCCTCGCAAAAGGTTACACCGGGCGGGAACTTCGTTACGCTCTATTACGCGTGCATTATCGGGTGCCGTTGAATTTCACGTGGGAAGGAATGAAAGAGGCGCGGGAGTCGTTAGGCCGGATTGATGAGTGGCTGCAACGCTTGCGGGAGGTGGCGGGAAAAGAAAACACCCAATCCTCAATGCCCAACGCTCAACACTCAATTGAACCTGACTTCGAGAATGCGCTGGACGACGATCTCAATATCTCTGCAGCGCTCGGATTTCTGTTTGAATCGATTCGCGAAACCAACCGTGCGATGGATGAAAACAATCTCGATCCTGCGTCGGCCAGGGGATGGCAAGGCTGGTGGAAGCGGATCAACACGGTTCTCAATCTCGAACCTGACACGAAGGTTGAAGTCCCCGAAGAAGTAGCGCTGCTGGCAAAGGAGCGTGAAAATGCGCGGCGCGGAAAAGACTGGAAGCGCAGCGACGAATTGCGCGATCGCCTTTCCGCCCTGGGCTGGGAAGTACGCGACACGAAAGACGGCCAAAAACTCACGCCGCTTGGACTAGCGTGATTTTCAGGGAGGCGCATCCACTGCCGGGAAAAAATGCGCTAGCAACGAGCGGATGCATTCGTCATCTTGAGCATTGAGATGTTCGCGCCCGCTGATTTTCTTAGCCTCGAACATACGGCTCATCCAAAGCTGTTCGAAAACCAGAACTACGTCTGGGATGCGCTAAAACAAATCGCCAGCTACCTGCAATTTCGCCTGAAACCCGCAATTCTGGGCGAGCCGATGGGCAAACCATTTATCAGTAATCATGTCTTTATTGGCAGAGGTACAATCGTTGAACAGGGGGCAGTGTTGAAGGGGCCTGCATGGATCGGCGACAATTGCCACGTTCGCAGCGGCTGTTACGTGCGCGAGAACGTGATCGTGGGCGATGGCGTAGTCATGGGAAACTCCTGCGAATTCAAGAATTCAATCTTGTTCGATGAAGTGCAGGTGCCGCATTTTAACTACGTAGGTGATTCTATCATTGGTCATCACGCTCATCTCGGCGCAGGTGTGATTCTTTCAAACGTAAAGTTAGACCACGCCGAGATCTCGGTCGCAACGCCCAATGGTCCGGTTCCAACAGGCCTTAGAAAATTCGGCGCAATTGTGGGCGATCGCACAGAGATCGGCTGCAACGCAGTGATCAATCCCGGCTCTGTCATCGGCCGCGATTGCATGATTTACCCAAGCGTAAACTTTCGCGGAGTCCTCCCTCACGGTAGCGTCGTCAAATTGCGGCAGGAATTGCAGGTTGTTGAGCAGCGCGCTGATAAGCGCTAACGAGACGGAAGAGCGGATCGCGAAAGATGGCGGATGGGGGGGGATTCGAACCCCCGGTGCCTTTCGGCACACACGCTTTCCAGGCGTGCACAATAGACCGCTCTGTCACCCATCCAAGCGTTGGTCCTACTCGTTCTCGTGCTCGTCAATCGTGCCCGCCTCGTTGGTTTGTTTCGATTACGCGGACCACCAGGAGGACGGGGACGTTTATGACTACAGCTGCAGCCGCCGGAACAACTCGTCGAGCGGCAATTGAATACCGATGTAAAATTCGCCGAAGTCCGCGTACTCCGCGCTGACGGGATCAAAACGCATCTTGTAAACGATCGCCTTGATTTGAAATGTATCGCGAGCAAATAGCGTCACGCCCCACTCTGCGTCATCGAGCCCGGTCGACCCGGTGATGAGCTGTTTCACTTTCCCGGCGAACTCGCGTCCCACCGTAGCGTGTCCTTTCATCAACTGACGACGTTCGTCGTACGGCAGCGCGTACCAATTGCGCTGTTCGCCACGGCGTTTGCTCATGTTATAGAAACAGACGACTGGCCAATCGGGCAGCGTCGGATACACGCGTTCCTGCCGGTAATGTTTGATTCGCTCGCGAAACGCTGCGAGGGCCTGATCGAGTTTTGTGGCATCATTCCGAACACTCGCTTCAAGCGTCTCTACGTACTCGTCTTCGGTGGTGATGTATTCGCTTTCTTCGGTGAGCGACAGGTAACTATAAACAGGAGTCAGCACGTCTGCGCCTAACGAAAGCGAGAGCCGTTTTTCGATCTTGTTTGCATTCTGCAAATCGGGCGTGATCAACATGAAACCGAGATCTGCCTTTGGTGTCACCATCGCTAACGTGACCAACTGAGTCGACTCCATCGCACGCACTTCCTGCACCAGGGAGGACAAATTGGTTTTGGCGGCATTTTGTTCCTCGCGGGTCAGCAATTGCCATTGGCCATACTCGATTTGGTAAAACAAATGCAGACAATGCCAGCCTTCCTGGGGAAGCAGCGCTGTGTTCTTGTCAGTCATCGCGTCTAGTTTCATAGCCAGCGGTTTCTGGTCAAGGGGCACTGTAGCCACGGGGCTGTGTCGCGCCGTGCTGGGAACCAATGCGATCAACGCCTCGACACAGCGAGGCGGCTACAACATTTACCCCGCGGGCGTCGCCGCCTTCGGCAAATGGGACATGCAGTATTCCTCACCGTCGCGTGCCACGCGAAACTCGAGGTTCGGATCGCTCAATTCAGTCGCACCGCACACCGCACATTTGTGGAGAGGTTCCTCTTCGCTTCGAGAGCTCCGCTCATAGCGCTTTCTACGCGCCGAGACTTCGTCACGATGGCGCGCATCGTGAATGATTTCTGGTCCAAAGAAGATCAAATAATTGGCCAGCGCAGCCACCAACGCGATGCGATACGAATTTGTGCCGATCAGGAAGCCGAACAATAAGAACGCCGCCGAAATCCAGGCGATCCATTTGATTTTTGCCGGCAGGATAAAAAATAAATAAATGACCTGATCGGGATAGAACCGGGCAAAAGCAAAAAACAATGAGGCGTACAACATGGAGTTGGAAAACCGGGCGCCGAAGAAAAACGCGGCCACTGTCGTGCCGATCATTCCGACGATAAAATAAAGCGTAAGCCGAAACGCCCCCCACGCCTGTTCAAGACCCTCGCCAATAAACCAAAGAAACCAAAGGAAAAGCAGGACCCAAAGCGGCTGCATTGCGCCGGAAGTGCCAATGCCACGCGGGATGAAAATGTAAGTGACCAGCCGCCAGACTTCCCCGTGAAGAATGCGCACCGGATCGAGGTCGAGTGCGGATCCGAAATTGGGATTCAGCCACATCAACCCCCACACCAGGGCGGTGAAGACAATGACGATCCGGATCAGGCCCGGAATAGCGAGAAAACCGAAGCGTCGTTCGAGTTTATCCAGCAGAGGCATCGCGAGGCACGTTAAAGGCGCGCAGTTTGCGCGCAAGGTGGATCGCGTTGTCCTCAACGCGATGGCAATCGATGCGGCTTGGTCGCCTAATATTTGCGCCTTTGGCGATTCCGTTGCCATCGTCTTCGGAGAAGCCGATCCACCTTTGCATGCAATCACTGCGCCGCTTACTTTGGCGCGTGAGTGAACCTGTTGTGGTAAGAAAAACAACGCTCTACGATGAGCACGTCCGGCTCGGCGCGAAAACGGTTCCTTTCAGCGGATGGCTCATGCCGGTGCAATACACAAGTATCGTCGAAGAACATCAAGCCGTGCGAAACAACGTCGGCATCTTTGATATTTCGCACATGGGACAACTGATCGTGGAAGGAACCGGCGCGCGTGCCTGGCTCAATACGATGCTGACGAATAACGTCGAAAAGCTCGATGTTGGGGCGGGTCAATACACCTTTTTACTCAACGAAGGTGGGGGCATTATCGATGATCTGATCGTTTATCGAATCGGCGAACAGAAATTCTTGCTGGTCGTCAATGCGGCGCGCGCGGAAGAAGATTTCATCTGGCTGCAAAAACATCTTCCTGGAGTAAAAGCGGCAAATCCGGTGCATATCATGAATCGCAGCGCCGATTTCGGCGGCGTCGCCATTCAAGCGCCGCGCGTTGCAGGCTTATTTGCAGCTCTCTTCGGCACGAATACCGATGTTCCGCCACGCAATTCAATCGCCGATTTTCCATTCGATGGAGCAACGGTTTCCGTCGCGCGGACCGGTTACACAGGTGAGGATGGCATAGAAGTTTTTTTTAGTGCCACCGACGCGGCCAGGTTTTGGAACACCGCGCTCGAGAAAGGCAAGCAGTTCGGGATTAAGCCGTGTGGCCTCGGTGCGCGCGATACATTGCGCCTGGAAATGTGTTACCCACTCAATGGCTCGGATCTGTCGCCGGAACGAAATCCGATCGAGGCGGGACTGGGATTCTTCGTTGATCTGACAAAACCAAATTTCATTGGCCGCGATCGTTTGATCGAAACAAAAGAAAACGGGCCGCGCGAAAAGCTCGTAGCATTTCGAATGAAGGAAAAAGGGCCGCCACCGCGGCCGCATTACACAGTGTTCGAGAACGGGGAGCAAATCGGCGAGGTCACAAGCGGCACGCTTTCTCCAAGCTTGAACTGGGGCGTAGGAATGGCGTATCTCTCGACGGCGCGCGCAAAAATTGGCGCGGAGATCGATATCGAAATTCGCGGACGAAAATTTCCAGCAACCATAGAAAAAAAACCTCTCTACAAAAAATCATGAATGTCCCTGAAGAATTGCTTTACACCGAATCACATGAATGGATTAAACGCGAAGGTGACAACGTCCGCGTTGGAATTTCCGACCACGCTCAATCCGAATTGACTGACGTGGTCTACGTAGAGTTACCAAAAATGGACCGCCAGGCGAACGCCAAAGAAGCGGTCGCGGTGGTCGAATCGGTGAAGGCCGCCAGCGATATTTACGCGCCGGTAAAAGGGACCGTTGTCGAAATAAACAAGGCGCTGGAAGCCGATCCTGGTCTGATCAACCGCGAACCCTATGGCCAGGGGTGGATTTTCGTTCTCAAGCTCGACAACGCCGACGATCTCAAACAACTGAAAGACGCAGAAACTTACAAGAAGCAGATTGGATAGACCCACGCTCGATCAGCACGGTCGTGCCCCTTCCCACCAGGTAGCAAACGATGGCCGAGCGACCTCTCGCTTTTTCCTAGCGTGAGACGATCCGCGCCATGACGATTAAATTCTTCCAGTCACCGAAGGATTTTCGGAGATGGCTGGAGAAGAATCACTCGAGCAAACAGGAGTTGTGGGTCGGTTACCACAAGAAGAACTCGGACGAACTGAGCATCACGTGGCCGGAATCCGTTGATGAAGCACTTTGTTTTGGCTGGATCGACGGGATTCGCAAAAGCGTCGATGATTTTCGTTACACGATTCGATTCACACCGCGGAGACGCGGAAGCATTTGGAGCGCTGTAAACATCAAACGCGCAAAAGAACTGAGCGATAAACGTTTGATGAACCCTGCCGGTATGGCTGCATTTAAGGCGCGAAAGGAAAACAGGTCGGGCATCTATTCATACGAACAAAGAAGCGTTAGCCTCGATGGGCAATACGAAAAAAGATTGAAGCAGAACAAAGTGGCGTGCGATTTCTTTTACGCACAACCGTCATCGTATCGAAAAGCAATCGGGTGGTGGATCGTGAGCGCCAAGCAGGAAGTAACGCGACTCAAGCGGCTGGAAAAACTCATAAGAGAATGTGAGAGAGGGAAGCGCCTCAAATGATATTCACAGCAAGTTCGAGATGGTATTGATAAGAAGGGCCAGAATCATGGTGTTGAACCCGAATGACAAAATGCCGTGGAACAGAGTGATGCGGCGCATGCGGCGCGAAGTGATTTGCACATCAGACACCTGACAGGTCATCCCAACTACAAAAGAAAAATAGGCGAAATCAAAATAATCGGGCGGCCGATTACCTGGGAAAATCAGACCGCCAGCATGCTGATTTACGCCAGGTTCGTCGCTATCGCCATAAAAGGCATGCGCATAACGCAAACCGTAAACTGTATGAACCAGTGTCCATGAAACGATCACAGTTACCAGAATAAGCATTAAATGAACGGTAAAATGACGACCCGGATTCTTCTTTTCGCTGATCAGAAATCCGACGGCGAACAGCGCAGCGCAGGCGGTAACCACAACAAATAAGAAAGCAAGGAAGCGACTGAGGTCTTGTTGCTGCGCAAGCTGGCGTATTTTTCGCTGCGGCGTCGCAAGTATTGTCACCCAATCGAGCGCCAGGATAACGACAGCGAATCCATCCCACGCCGCAATCCCCGCAAGTTCCAATCGAAGATGCCCGCGCAAGGCAAAAAATACCACTGCACCAGCGGCCAATCCCAAAACCAGCCGCTGCCGTGCATCCGGACGACAAATGAGATTGAGAATGCGCATCTACGCACTCGAGTTACTAACATTAGTCAGCAGTGGCAAGCTGGTATCGTTGGCACCGTCGGGGGAAATGCTGTAGTTCGAGTTCTAGCGATTGGTTTTCTTAACCGCGAAGCCGATGTATCCCCAACGACCCCATTCGTAATGTGATGTACGTTGCGCATCGCGGCGGCCGGTCTTCTTCTCGTGAGCGTAAGTTGTACTTACAAAGTCTGGAAACGCCGCGTTCATCTGCACGTCATGCGACACGAGCAATCCGCCATCGCGTAGGCGCGGCCAAAATTGACGAAATTCCCAAAGCATGTGCCGATAACTGTGTGAGCTGTCGTGCAGAAACATGTCGATGACCTGAGGAAGCTCATCGCGCTTCAGAAAATCTTCCACTTTTCCACGCATCGGAACGAAAGCGTCGGAGGAAGCGCGTAATTGATCGGGGATCAAGGCGCCCTGATCGCATTCGGGGTCTAGTTCGATACTGAGTAGCTTGGCCGTGGTGATCTTCTCGTCTGCAACCGCTTTCAATATGAAGGCCGACGACATTCCAATGTATCCACCAGATTCGACAATCACGGTCGGCCGGAGCCACCGAGCCAATCCGTAGAGTATCGCACAGTCAATCGCTCCCATCGCCCCTCCGCTTCCGAAAGCGTCACGTCGCCTGATCATCTCAGCCATGAAATCGCTTGCCCGAATTTCAGCCGCGAAACGCGCCACCGCGTCCCACATGACATAAAAAGGGGTTTCCTGATTCTGATTTGGCTTATCGATTCGCCGCTGTCTGGGCCAGTGAAGTGCGCACATTGTGATAAGAAGGGCAAAACATTTGCCTAGCTTTCAAAGGATGCGAATAAATTCGTGAGGCGGAAAATCTTGTCTGCGAGAACTTTCGCAGGCGGGAGATCCGCCCGATCTGCAAGTCGCGCTTTTTTCCCGGCTAAGCTGTGCTTAATTCTTCCGTTTCCCCCATGAGCAGCAAACCGAAGTCGCGCGAGGCGGAGCTTAATTTTGAGGGTGCGATGGATCGGCTCGAAAAGATTGTCGATCAAATGGAATCCGGCAAACTCCCGCTCGAAGATCTGATTGTACGCTATGAAGAGGGAATGAATCTGGTAAAGGTTTGCCAGGAACGACTTGCCAAAGCCGAACAAAAGATCGAAATCATAGCTCGGAACAGCGCAGGAAAGGCGATAGTGAAGGATTTCGAGCCCACGCCGGAGTCCCGCGACCGCGGGACCGAAACCGTAGATGAATCCGAAAGCACAAATGATGAAATCAAACTCTTCTGAGGCGAATTCTCTCGGAACCGCAGCACCACCTCGTCTGCTTGATGAGATTCGCTCACCGGCGGATATCAAAGCGTTACGCGAACAGGACCTGTCACAGCTTGCACAGGAAGTGCGGGAAGAACTGATCAGGGTCCTTTCCCAAACCGGCGGCCATCTTGGACCAAACCTCGGTGTCGTCGAACTGACAATCGCTCTGCACCGTGTCTTTAACACGCCGCAGGATCGTTTCGTGATGGACGTCAGTCACCAGGGTTATGTCCACAAATTGTTTACCGGACGGCTTGATCGTTTTAACACAATGCGCCAATACGGCGGATTGAACGGCTTTCTTTTGCGCACCGAGAGCGAGCACGATTGTTACGGAGCGGGCCACGCCGGAACGGCGCTCTCCGCCGGGCTCGGCATGGCTGTCGGCCGAGACCTTCGTGGTGGTGACGAGAACATCGTAGTGGTAGCCGGCGATGCCGCATTCACCTGCGGGATCAGCTATGAAGCGCTCAACAACGTAAAGGCGCACACCAAGCGTTTTATAGTTGTGCTGAACGATAACGAGTGGTCGATCGCGAAAAACGTCGGGGCGATCGCAAATTACCTGAACAGTATTGCCACAAGCCCAACTTTTGCACACTTGCATGAGAAAGCGGCCCACTTCGTTCGCGCAATTGCCGGGAAGTCAGTGGCACATTTCGCACATAGAGTGGAGGAAAGCGTGAAAGGATTGCTAGTACCAAGCGTCATTTTCGAAGAGCTTGGTCTGCGTTACTACGGGCCGATCGACGGGCACGATATCCCATTGCTCATTCGGACATTTGAGTTTTTGAAAACGCAGGAGGAGCCGGTCCTGTTGCACATTCTCACCAAGAAAGGCAAGGGGTATGAGCCGGCGCTGAAGCAACCGGATAAATTCCACGGTCTCGGCAAATATAAGATCGAAAGCGGCGAGACCGCCCCAACCCCTACGCCAACATACTCGGAAATTTTTGGTAAGACGCTCGCGAAATTTGCCGAGACAAACCAGAAGCTTGTCACCATCACGGCAGCGATGCCGAGTGGCACTGGCCTCTCGCATTTCGCCAAAGCGCATCCCGGCCGCTACTTTGATGTCGGCATCGCCGAGGAGCACGCCACGCTTTTTGCTTGTGGCCTTGCAACCCAGGGGTTGCAGCCGTTCCTCGCCATTTACTCCACGTTTTTCCAACGCGCTTACGACATGGCAATTCACGATATCGCGATCCAGAACCTGAACGTGAAATTGTGCATGGACCGCGCCGGATTGAGCGGCGACGACGGCCCAACGCACCACGGCTTGTTCGATATCGGTTACCTTCGACACGTCCCTAATTGGGTACACATGCAGCCAAAGGACGAGGACGAGTTCGTCGACATGCTTTGGACCATGGCGCATTACAACTCTGGTCCAATCGCAATTCGTTATCCCCGGGGATCAGGCACTGGCGTGAAGGTCAAATCCGAACCCAAGCTTCTGGAGATAGGCAAGGCCGAAGTCGTGAAGCACGGACGCGAGGTCGCAATCTTTGGGTTGGGCAACATGTTTGAAGTAGCGGAGGAGGCGGCGCGCAAACTTGAGGAGAAAGGAATTTCCGTTGCGCTGATTAATCCACGTTGGATCAAACCGATCGACACCGGCACGCTCGAATTTTTCGCTCGTAGTGTCGAAGTCGTGTGCACGATCGAAGATCACGTGTTGCACAATGGTTTCGGTTGCGCGGTGATGGAACATTTGCACTCACAGATGATCAACACACCAGTGGTGCGCATTGGCTGGCCCGATCAATTCATCGAGCACGGCGCGGTTCCGATCCTGCGCAAGAAACACGGCATCACGGCAGACGCACTGGTGGAAAAGGTGCTGCCGCTTTTGCACAAGAAGTTGAAGCTGAAGCCATCGGTAGCCTGAATTGGTCGCCCAATAATAGCCGCCCGTGTAGTCTAAACGGGAAGGGCGCCTTCGCTTCCGAAAGCGCCCTTCATATTTAGATGGCGATAAGCCGAATTCTGTCCGGCCAATTTCTTAGCCGTGATGATCATTTATCTCTCTCGGATTTCTCCAGGAGCCCGATCCCGCGGTGGCGGGATCATGATGCGACGATACCCGAGGATCAAACGGGCCGGCTGCCCTCCCTCTGTTTTGTCTTGCACCGCATGGGGTTTTTCGTGCCTCGCGAATTGCTTCTCGAGCGGTGAGCTCTTACCTCGCCTTTTCACCCTTGCCTGCACATAAAGAACCGGCGGTATCTTTTCTGTGACACTTTCCGTCATCGCAGTTTTTCAACTGCGACGCCCGCGTGTTTTACGCGGCATGCCGCCGTATGGTGTTCGGACTTTCCTCCAGCGAACCGCAAGCAGTTCGCCAGCGATCATCTGCCATCGGCCAGGAGCTTACCACAAACCGCGCTGAAGAAAAGATCCCCATGAATGCCAATGAGTGCGAAAAAGAGCGACGCCCGCATCAGAACGGCGACGGGACGGTCATGAAGAAAATCGCGATCATTACGAGCGCGATCAATAGCTTGCCAAGTATTGCGCCTAGATTTCCCAGCAAGCTTCCCCATCCAGCCCGCCCTGCATCGATCATTCGTTTACCGGCCAGAAATTCACCTGCTACTGCGCCAATTACTGGGCCAACAAACAACCCTGGAATGCCGAAGAAGATACCGATCAAGGCTCCAAGCAACGCGCCGAACATGCCCCATCGCGTCGCTCCGAAATATCGCGCGCCAAAGTAGCCACTAAGAAAATCGAGCGCATATGACGTGGCGGTTAACAGTACCAGGATGACGATTATTCTCCAGCTGACGCTCTTCTCCGCGCCAAGCATCATTCGGTGAATAAGCGCGCCGGCAAGAATGATGACTGTGCCAGGAAAAACGGGCAACACCGTACCGATCAAGCCGACTGCGAACAGGGTTACTACAACGAACCACCAGAATAATTCCATTACGCGATGTTTATTTCAGCATTCAACGAAGACTTTGACCCAGCGATCTCGGTTCCTATAGTAAAAGTTCTCCCTGGCTCAATTCAAACTGGAGGACTCGTTTATGCCGCTTGCTGTTGGAACCAAAGCCCCCGAATTCACGTTATCGACAAAGGTCCCTGCCGGGCCGAAGCAAATCCGTCTGAGCGACAATTTCGGACACAAAAACACGCTGTTGCTTTTCTTTCCGATGGCGTTCACCGGCACATGCACAACAGAAATGTGCGAAGTCAGCGCGGGCATGAATGGATACATCGGATTGAATGCCGCTGTTTATGGGATCAGCGGCGACAATCCTTTTGCCCAGGAGGCGTGGGCCGAGAAAGAAAAAATCGTCGTGCCACTTTTGAGCGACTACGAACACAAGGTCGCAAAAGAGTACGACGTGATGTACGACTCGTTTTTGCCGCAAATGAATTTAGGAATGGGTGGCGTGCCCAAACGGTCGGCATTCATCGTCGATAAGGATGGCGTGATCCAGTACGCGGAGAGCAACGAAGATGCACGCCAACTGCCGAATTTCGACAAGATCAAAGCAAAACTAGCGGAGCTGAAGTGAGCTTGTCGCGTCGAGGGAAATCGAGACATCTCGTTTGTCATAGTCGGAGAGTTCTCGAATCCGCTCGCTCCGCTCAGGATGAGAAGAAGCAATGAATGACGAATTTAAGACTCTAAAAAAATTTGATACTGGTAAAGGGGAGGCGTTTTTCTATTCGCTTCCGGCCCTGGAAGAACAGGGCATCGGAAAAATCTCTCGGTTGCCGGTGAGCATCCGGATCGTTCTCGAATCCGTTCTGCGGAATTGCGACGGCCAGAAAGTTCGACGTAAAGACGTGGAAACGCTGGCGAACTGGAACGCCAAAACTCCCGCAAACGAAGAAATTCCATTCGTGGTCGCGCGCATCGTTTTGCAGGATTTCACAGGCGTCCCGCTGGTGGTCGATCTGGCAGCGATGCGGAGCGCCGTGAAACGGCTTGGGCGCGATCCAAAAATCATTGAGCCACTCGTGCCAGTTGACCTGGTCGTCGATCATTCCGTGCAGGTGGATTTCTTCGGTTCCACGCGAGCCTTGGAACTGAACCTGGACATGGAATTCAAGCGCAACCGCGAGCGCTATCAGTTTTTGAAGTGGGGACAGCAAGCCTTCAAAACCTTCCTATTGATTCCTCCAGGAATTGGGATCGTGCATCAGGTGAACCTCGAATATCTGGCAAAAGGTGTTCTCTCCTCGCAACCCTCAAATCTCAATTCGCCGCTTTTTTTTCCCGACACGCTCGTCGGAACTGATTCCCATACGACCATGATCAACGGACTCGGTGTCGTTGGATGGGGTGTGGGCGGAATCGAGGCGGAAGCAGGCATGCTCGGACAGCCGGTTTATTTCCTGACGCCGGAAGTGGTGGGCGTGCATATGAGCGGGCAGTTGCGCGAAGGCGTCACTGCGACCGATCTCGTTTTGCACATTACGCAATTGCTGCGCGCCCAAAAAGTGGTTGGCAAGTTCGTCGAGTTTTACGGTGAAGGCGCCGCGTCGTTGCCGGTACCTGACCGGGCGACCATCGGAAACATGTCGCCCGAATACGGGGCGACCATGGGATTTTTTCCCATCGATCAGGAGTCGATCGCATACATGAAGGCCACGGGCCGCACCGAAGAACAATGTCTTGCGTTCGAGAATTATTTTCGCGCACAAAAAATGTTTGGCATGCCGCTCCGAGACGAAATCGATTATAGCGTCGATATCGATCTGAACCTGGCCGAGGTGCAGCCCAGTGTCGCTGGACCGAAGAGACCTCAGGACAGGATCAACCTGCCGGACCTGGGCAAAACGTTTCGCGAACTGCTCGAAAAACCGGTCCGCGACGGCGGTTATGGCAAACAAAGTATCGATCTTCGCGAAAAACACATGGTCGAGCTAAATGGCAGCGCACCCCGCAATGGCGACATGCCTTCGACCGATACAAAGGAAGACCAGGGAATCAATCCAGGCGACGCACTCGACAAGATTGAGATGATTGCAAACCGGCCAACGCCGGATCCTGGAAAGGAGATTGAAGCCGAGTCGCGCGAAGTATTTCTACAAGGGCGCACTCGCATAGGACATGGCAGTGTTCTCATCGCTGCCATTACCAGCTGTACAAATACTAGCAATCCGAGCGTGATGATTGCAGCCGGATTGCTGGCAAAAAAGGCGGTCGAACGCGGTTTGCGTGTGGATCCTGCGGTCAAAACTTCGCTCGCTCCGGGTTCACGCGTCGTATCCGATTATCTCCAGAAGACAGGCCTCCAGAAATATCTGGATCAGCTTGGATTTAACCTGGTTGGCTACGGTTGCACAACCTGCATCGGCAACTCCGGACCCTTACATCCCAATATCGAGAAAACCATTAATAAGTACGATCTCGTTGCTGCCTCGGTACTTTCGGGAAACCGCAATTTCGAGGCGCGCGTGCATCAGCACATCAAGGCGAATTTCCTGATGTCCCCGCCATTGGTTGTTGCTTTCGCTCTGGCCGGCCGGGTGCACATCGACCTTTCCCGCGAGCCGCTGGGAAAAGATAAAGATGGCAACGAGACGTTTCTGCGGGATTTGTGGCCGAGTCTCAGCGAAATCCGGGATGCCTTGCGAACCGCGCTGACGCCGGAAACGTTCCAGAAGCTTTATCGCGATTTCGCCGATCAAAATCCCAAGTGGAACGACATTCCTTCGAGTACCGGCGACATTTACCAATGGGACGAGAAAAGCGACTACATTCACGAGCCGCCGTTTTTCCAGAATTTTTCGATGGAGCCGGGGCACATTGAAGAGATTCGCGGCGCTCGCGCCCTGGGTATTTTTGGCGATACCGTGACCACCGATCACATCTCTCCTGCGGGAGCGATCAGAGAGACGTCCCCAGCGGGGAAGTATTTGGTGTCGCGAGGAATTAATCCCCGAGATTTCAATAGTTATGGCAGCCGTCGCGGCAATGATCTGGTGATGACGCGAGGAACGTTCGCCAACGTTCGGATCAAGAATTTAATGGTGCCGGGAATTGAGGGCGGTGTGACCAAGTATTTTGCCAATGGTGAAGGTGAAGAGATGTCGATCTTCGATGCGGCAATGAAATATGCCGAGACAAATACGCCGCTGGTTATTCTCGCCGGGCATGAGTATGGCACCGGCTCGTCGCGCGACTGGGCTGCAAAGGGAACGCGCCTGCTGGGCGCGAAGGCTGTCGTCGCAGCAAGCTTTGAACGGATTCATCGCTCAAATCTCGTGGGCATGGGCGTTTTGCCGCTGCAATTTCCTGATGGAACGACTGCTCAATCGTTGGGCCTGGACGGATCGGAGCTTTTTTCAATTACCGGGTTATCGGACACAATAAGACCGGGCCAAAGTGCAACGCTCGAGATCGAAGGCAAAGATAAGCAGAAGCGCTCAGTGCCTGTGAAGATTCGCATCGATACGCCGATTGAAATTGACTACTATCGACACGGCGGGATTTTGCCGTTTGTCCTAAGGCAATTATTATCCAGGTAGAAGTATCTCGCGTCTTTGGACCGTGATGGGGGAACCATCGGCCAGGAATGTCGAGCGTGGCGACCGACTCAACGTTTCAGCGAACTCTTCTCCGTAAAGCGTTGCAACGTCGGCGGACAATTCGAAACTACCCGCGTCCCAAATTTTCCAGCGCGGATGTTCGACACGATATTCACTGCACCCGTCCCTCAGACAAGTGTAACCCCAGTAATGCTCGGTGATGAATTCCGCGTGCGAGCCAACAAGAATCGGTTGTGATTCACCGGACGCGCTCACCTTGAGAAATTCCCATTTCTTTCCACGTCGCCACGAATATTCGACAGCCAAGCTGCCATCGCGATGCTCTATGTTGTGTTTCATTGGGAGAGCGGAATAACGCTCTCCGTAAAATGCGCGGGCAACGAGCGCAATCGCACGGCGAGGCACCAGTTCGCGGATGAACACTACCCCGCGTCGCCAAGTGTCGGCCGACTTTCTCCGCACGTAGAAGCGCAGATTTACTTCTTCGAAGTCGCGATGTAGCGGCACCGGAAAACCGAGAAGGCGGGTATCGAGAAAAAGAAATCCGACAACGCTGACGAAAGTTTCGCCGTTTTCAAAATCGATCTCGGTGCCAGCTGGAACGAGCGGTTCAAGCAGAGCGGGATTGACGACATAATTCAGCATCGCCAGGTAACGCCAGTTGGCGGTAAGGAAGGATTTCACGCGGCAAATACGGCGGTCAGAGGCCAGCGGTAAGCGGAATTAATCACTGATTGGGCGGACACGATAACGCAGGGCGATTCTCTCCGGCTCGGGAACCGGACTGAGGTCGGCGCGTTGTGTTGCGAAAACCCAATCGGACCAGGTTTCATCTTTTTGCCGTGGCGCTGGTGGAATTTTTAATTCAATAAATTGTGAAGCGACCGGTTCGTTGCCGACTGAGGCCAAAAGCGATCTGCTTTTGCTGTGTGTCAACAGCGCCACCTGGCCTGGGATCGTGGCATGTGTCGCGTCTTTCGTGATCGCGCTCCAGTCGATAAACGCGTACTGGTTCTGCTGATTATCAGCGTAAAGACTCACCCGGATACTGCTACCGTCAGGCTGGTCTGGAATCTTGAAGGCTGCCGGTGCGCGCAGTTCGAATTGCAACTCGAGACGCTTGCCAGCGATTGTGGGAGGTTTATCCGACAACAGATATGGAACGCCTGCTAACAGGCCGGCGAGGCCGCAAACAACCAATAGAGACCAACCTTGCGCAACAAAAAAGCCGGCAGCTCCCTGTCGCCGAACAAGGACGGACGAAATGATGCCAGTTGCCAGCCCAACCAAAATCCCAAGCGGCGCGCACATAAATACCACGAACATGCCTCGACCACCCTCCATGTTGGACATGTGCCCGAGCCTGGTTAAATAATCGCCGACAAAGAAAGCGAGAAGACAGGCGACGAACGCTGTGAAAAGCGAGATGAATAGAGCACGAAGAATGCGCATAAAAGTTTTGCAGCCTGGTCAGTTCTGAGCTGATCGAATGTCGACCTTACATTTTGCGGTCAAACCATTCGATCCGCTGCAAAACTGCAAATCCGATTGAGATCATTCGGATCCCTGATCGAGAGTTTCCGACGTCGCCTTCTGTCGCGCGGTAGTACTGTGAAAGTTTCCTGTGGCAGCGTGCGCGACATTCTGCAGATCCTCACGCACTTCTCCTTTCGATCTGCTGGACTCGTTTGTTGTCGCTTCCGGCTTGGCTGAATCTTCCGCAGATTTCTTTGCAAAAATAAAATGTGCAGTGACTGCGCCCCGGTTTTCATCCGAAGTCGAAACCAGGGGCTTCTCCAGCACACTGACTTCTTCACTATTCAATTTAGGAACCGGTTGGGCTAACAATTCGATTTCTTTATTCAATGCGTCGGATTTGATTTTTAACCCGTCAAGCTCTGCGAGCATCATCTTTTTTGCTTCAGCTCGACGGACTTCTTCCTGACGTTCACGCACAACAATATTTCGCAGCACTTCGTTTTCCCTGATTAGTTGATCCAACTCCTCGCTGTTTTTGCCAGTTTGCTTCACCCTTTGAAGCTGAGCGCCAGCCTCATCCAACTGCACCCACAGCTCCCCAATTCTGGCCATCAGATACTGATTCTGTTTCTGACTCTCAGCCAGTTGCTGCTGTATTTGCGTCACTTCCTGTGTCACCCCTCCCAGCTCTCCAGCCCCTGTTGAATTGTCGCCATCTGATCTCACGTTCGGTGTACCTGCCGGGATCAACGTGAACTCGCTAGTTTCACCTATTGGCACCAGCGCTGGTTGTTGCGTTTCATTCTCAACTTTTAGCTGGGCCTGCGCTGCATCGCGCTGCTGCTCTACCGTAGCAATCTGCCTGTTTACATCGGCAAGCTTCGCGTCGGCCTCGTCCCTCTGCTTTTCTGCGGTTGCGCTCGCCTCCTGAGCAACAGCAACTTGATTTTTCAAATCAGCAATTTGCGCACGCAATTGCTCCGTCGCGCCGTTTCCCTGCGATATCTCTGCGAGTTGCTCGCGAACCTGACGTTCTGACTCTTTCCTCGTGTCGATTTCTTTTTGAGCATCAGTAAGGCTGAAACTTGTTTCCTGCAGCCGCGCGTTCACTGCTTCCTTGTCCTTTCGCGCGGTTTCGAGCTCACTGCGCGACTGTTCGAGAGCCTTTTGCAATTGATTGACCTTGCCGCTTAAATTCCTCGTCGCATCTTCGATCGTCGCGTCGCCTGATCTCTGGGAAATTGTGCCGGGTAATTGTGGAGCTACGACTTCGGGGCCCGGCTCTGACCAAGCCTCACCTTCAGGAAGCGAAGGAACAATGTCTGGTAATGGACTGGCAGTCGCGTGCAGGTCATTTTGCCTTGATATGCGCTCCTGAATTCTGAGAATTCCGTCGCCAATCTTACGCCCGCGATATTCCACAATCGCCGGCTGCCATTCAGGATGCGCCCTGCGCAGCTCTTCGATCAGGCTTCCGGCAAATCGAAATTTAGCGAGTGCATTCTTAAATCGGTTTTCGTGCTCCAGCTTTTCAGCCTGCTGCGCAGATAGATAAGCTTTGAGAAAAATTTCACTTGGGTCGTCCTGCTGCGCTGGAAGAATGCTTGTGAAAGCAGCACAAAAAAGACACGTGAGCAGAGCCCGACTAAGTCGCCGCGCCACCTGAGGAAGCGGGAGAGTGGGCCGACTCCAGGCAGGTTTTCCTTCCACCGGCGCCGAGAATTAGCGGAACGACCTGGAAAAGTCGAGTGCTTTGTTTGCAAAAAAAGATTCGAATTTTAAGCTCTATCCTTCGCGCCAACGATGGTGGCCGTAGCTCAATGGTAGAGCCCCAGATTGTGGTTCTGGTTGTTGCGGGTTCGAGTCCCGTCGGCCACCCCGGCACCGTGTTCAACGGCCAAGTTCTATTTTGAGCGATTTTGGGATTTCGAGCTCGGCTTGTCGGGCAAAACTGCATCTGAGCCACGCGCCTCTGCAAAGCCAGGCGAGCGCTCGTGGCCGGCAAAGGCGTCGGGCGAACACTTTTGGACGGCGCGGCGCGGCACCTGGGTTCGGCATCGGTGCAAAAAAGATTACGGATCTGTCATTTTTTTCATTGCAACCAATATTGCGCATTTGTAATCTCGCCCGCCATTTTCACAAAGCACAGCGACACATGGCCATCTTCAACAAAGCCACGATCACTCCGCAACCATCAACGGTTGCTTGCCTTCGCAATCTTGATCGTGCTTCTCGTTGCAAGGCAGCCCGGCAAAGCCCAATCGACAGAAGCAGAGCGAGTGACCGTTTCCGGTGAACCGGTTCCGACTCCGACGCCTCACGACAATTGGCGCGAAATGCGACAGCACATCATGCCTGCGACAGCACATCATGCCTGAAGTATCCGGCACGGAAATCACGGTCACAAAAAAGGCGACTGTTATCAAGCTGGACCAACAACCGCCTGTGGAAAACAATGACCTGCAGGATCTTTTTCTCAAGGCGCCGGGCTTTCAGATTACCGACCAACACACGCCCGGGCAATTCAATTTCAACTATCGAGGCTTGGGCAATCCGCAAGAATCCGAGTTCAC
>DASXMV010000056.1:0-3632 GCA_036495465.1 Candidatus Udaeobacter sp.
GCCTAACGAATGCGCTATGTCGCGGATCTGCGGTTTCGTCATTGTACCCAGGGGGGTTAGCGCACGCAGAAGCTGGGGCTGGCGCAAACTGAAAAGGAAATAGGATTGATCTTTGTTCGAGTCGACGCCTTTTCGCAAAATTGCGCGACCGGCGTGATGTTCAATAATCGCATAATGTCCTGTGGCGATGTAATCGCACCCCAGCGCCCCAGCTTTACTCCAAAGATTGCCGAACTTGAGCTTCTCATTGCACATCACACACGGGTTTGGCGTGCGGCCAGCCTGGTATTCGCTCGAGAAGTAATCGATGACCAGTCGCTCGAATTGGTCGGCTTCATCGACAACGTAATGGGGAATCCCCAGGGAATGCGCGACGCCACGCGCATCGGCCACCGCCTGGGGGCCGCAGCATTTATCTTCCGCTCGCGAGATGCAATCTTGCGGCCAGACTTTCATGGTGACGCCGATTACCTCGTAGCCTTGCTCGCGCAACAGGTACGCGGTCACGCTGGAGTCCACTCCACCGCTCATCCCGAGTAAAACACGCTGTCCGGCCTTGTTCATTTTGAGCGAAGAATTTCGATCAATCGCAGTGCGAGTCAATCAGGTGGATCGGCTTCTCCTGAAAATGCCAGTCCGGTCGAAGACTCGCCGTGGAGAGCTCGGACCGATGGCAGAGTCGGGCGGCGCAGCCGCACCTGCAAGGCAACATGTTGAGGACAACCCGTTCCACCTACAACTTCACCGGCCGACTTACGAACTCACTTCCCTTCAGCGTGAAACGCCACGGATAATCTGCGGAGCGCGTAATGCCAACGCGCATGTCGGCTACCACGTCAGCGGACATGTTTGAATTGCGCGCGAAACAATGTCGCGGATCCGCGCATAAATCTATCTCATGATCGCGACCGGTTATGCTCAGAGCCTGCGTCAGCTTGCCGGGCCCCGAGCAAAGGCTTTTCAGGTCGTTAACTCCTCGACGCTTCTTCATTTGTTCGATTCCTTTCCTCGGTTCTAACGCCCGGATCAAAACGAAACCGTTCTCATTGCCTTTCACCAACACGTTCAGCATCCAGTGCATTCCGTAATTGAAATAGACATAAGCCGCACCGGCATTCTTCCGCTCGATAAAGCTACGCGCGCTCGGCCGCGTAAACGTATGTGCCGCCTCGTCATTGATCGCCGCGTACGCTTCCACCTCCACAACAATTCCCGAGCAATCGCCCCAAATTAATTCGCTCCCAATCAGCTCGCGCGCACAAATGAGCGGATCGCGTTTAAAGAAAGACGCACGAATAATTTTGTTCGCCACCCCGACGCTCCTTCACTTGATGGGCCGGTATTCCTCAATATTTCGACAGTCTTATCGATGCACGACTTCAGAAAGTATACGCGCCCAATCTGCCCACTACCTCTGCGCTGCCTCATTCGCTCGCTTTGTGAACAGATTTAGCTTTGTGGCGGTGGCTTATAATAAACGTGAAGCGTGACCTTACTGTCGACGGGTTTGCCGTCGCGGAATGCCGGAATGAATTTGGCTTGATTGAAATCAGCTAACGCCGCCGCGCCGAAATTCAAAAACGGAGGTTCCTCGGATAAGACCTGCATGTTTTTCAGATTTCCGGCAGCATCAACCTCGACCTCCAGGTCAACAGTTCCAGTCAGACTCACCGTGGTCGGTAGTTGAGGATAATGAGTGCCCGTGAACTTTGAGCCCGGACCAACAAATGGTTGCGGGTCGATGAAATCGGTTTCCTTGTCCACCTCCGGCAATTGTTGATTGGCAAAAATGCGCAGCCGCGGTTTGCCATTCACCACGTGAAACGTCGCGGTGCCGTAGAAAACAGCCAGGACACGTAGATGATTATAAATCGCAGGGATGAACTTCGCGCCCGCCAAGCGTTTCAACAATTCCTTCTCGAGCAGGTCGGATCCCTTCGTACCGCGATACGCGCCGCTTCGGGCGACGTCGCCAGTGGGTACCACGAGACAGGTGAACATGACTGCGGCGTCTTTTTGACCTTTCTTGATCAAATCGGCGCTGTCGATTGTGTTAATCAACGAATTAGGCCCCGTACCGACTAGCGCCGGGCGAAACTCAGGTAACGCGGGCGTTGGTGTAGGCGTTGCAGGCTTTTTTGTTTCGGAGAATGCAAGCGCCGAACTGAGCAGTAAACCAGCTAAACAATAGATCCCGAGTCGCATGGCGCAATAGGCAAGCAAAACGCAGGAGTTTTGCAAGAAGAACTCATTTATGCCGCGACGGGCAGCGGGCTCATCGCAGCGACCCGGCGCACGACTTTATGACGCTGGAAGTAAGCGATGAGCGCATCGCGGGTTTGAACTGAATGCCGAATGCATTTGGACTCCGGCCGCTCGAGTAGCGCGCGTAATTTCATGAAATGATGGCCGCCGCTGCGTGCATCGAAACTGTTAAACGCGATGGTGTATTTTTTGCTGGGATCCAGTAGCTCGTGGTTGGCCAGGGTCATTGAGACAATTCGGCAGCCGTCACCGCGGCCTTCGATCTTGACGTCGAACCCGAGCAGGTTGCGCTTTTCATGGCTGGCAAACACTTCCTGCATCGCGCTTTTTATTTCATCGGGGAAGAGCTGCGCTGTCACAATGTAGTTTTCGAATGGAATCACGGTCCAGATGTCACTGACGGTTTTCGGTCCGGAAACCAAGTCGGCGTTGTCATCAAACGTCCCGTGCATGACACCATCAACCGGTATCTGTCGTTCCAATAATGCTTCCATGATCGCTGCTCCGATGAGCACCTCCAGATCGCTCGGCCGGCCGGGGTCGCTTCGCCCCCGGAGCGTCTCAGCAAGATCACCAATCGGTTCGGACAGCGCTTTCTCTGATTCGGCAAGTTGCGGTTTCGCTCGCGAAACGATCGTGCCATCCAAGGCGAAACGATTATCCATCAGCTCGCAGATCGCCTGTCGGCGTAGCAGCTTCTTCGAACTGCGGTCGAATAAAAGATCAACCCGCCCCACGTGAATCCCAAAATGGTCGGCCTGAGTAAACAGCACCCCATTCGTTAGCCGATTCGGGATGTCCTGGTGTGTGTGACCGGCAATAAAGACCACAATATCTGGAAATTCCGAGGTTAATGCCATGACTGTATTGGCGAAATCATCACCGCCGGTGCGATTCTTTAATCCCATGTGACCCGTTAACACGATAGCGTTCGCGCCTTCACTCTTCGCCTTCGCGATCGCGCGGCGGACCGGCTCGACCGGGTGCCGAAAATCAACTCCTTTGATAAAGTCCGGCCAGAGCCAAAACTGCATTCCCGGCGTGGTGACGCCTATGATTGCCAGGTTGATTCCGGCAATCTTCTTCAAGATGAATGGCTGAATTTTCGCAAATGGATGGCTTGTATCTGGAAATTCGCCCGCAGGCTTTCCTTCCATCGACATGTTCGCGGCAAGAACTGGCATGTTTGATTTCTTCAATGCCTGTTCGAAACACTCCAACCCGCAATCGAATTCGTGATTGCCGATCACCCATGCGTCGTAGGCAAGATAGTTGAGAAGATCGATCATCAGCGCGCCGTGGCTTCGGAGGCTGACTTCAGTGCCCTGATACACGTCGCCGAGGTCGATCAGGATCGAGCTCGGATT
>DASXMV010000057.1:0-6644 GCA_036495465.1 Candidatus Udaeobacter sp.
GCGGGAAAGTTCTCAACAGTCATCTCGACGAGGCTGATAAACGGACAACCAAAATCCGGTTTCGTTTTACCGCTTCTATCAACGATCACCCCGACTGCGGAGACAACTCCGCCATGGTTGCGGACGATGTCGATTGTTTCCTGCACGCGTCCGCCGCGTGTCACCACGTCTTCGACAACAACGAACTTTTCACCGGGCGAAATTTGAAAACCTCGTCGCAAGACGAGTTTGCCCTCGTCTTTTTCGACAAAGATGTGGCGTTTCCCTAACGAACGCCCGACTTCCTGCCCCACGATGATCCCGCCGAGGGCAGGGGAAATCACTGTGTCGCAATCGAATTTGCGCAGTTTATCAGCCAGCCATCCACAGATGGTAGCGGCAACCCCGGTGTCCTGAAGAAGCAGGGCGCATTGAAAATACTCGCGGCTATGGAGGCCGGAGCGCAAAATAAAGTGTCCGTCCAACAACGCGCCGGTTTTGCGGAATAACGCGAGAATATCGTCGCTCATATTGTAGGGCGTTTCTGTGAAACGCCGTTCGAGGCGGCGTCTGACACAGACGCCCTACAAACATTTATCGCAATCATTTCAGCCGGAGGTGTCGTAGGCGGTCTGTCCATCTTCATCCACCATCGCGATGACTTCTATTTCCACATTTGCTCCTTTGGGTAACGCCGCTACCTGGACAGTGGACCGGGCGGGAGGATCCTGCTTGAAATACGAACCGTAGATCTCGTTAACCGTTTGAAAATCGCCAAGGTTGGCAAGAAAAATTGTTGTCTTAACGACATGATTGAAAGTCAGTTTCTCAGCTTTCAAAACCGCCCCGATATTGTCGAGCACCCGTCGGGTCTGCGCGGCGATGTCGCCTGCAACGATCTGACCCGATCTTGGGTCGAGCGGAATTTGCCCGCTGCAAAACAGAAACCTTCCGCTGCGCACCGCTTGCGAGTAAGGACCAATCGCTCCCGGAGCTTCGCTTGTGGAAATGATTTTTTTCATGCGGCGATTGTAGCCGCAAACCTAGCTGGCACAATGGCATGGTAGGGCGCGACCGCCGGGCGCGCTGCGGACGGCTCGGCGAGCCATCCCTACCAGATTGATACTGCGAGAATCTGACCGATATTAACGGTTCAAATGGTTGGTTGGATCTTAAAGAAAATTCTCGGCTCTAAGAATCAGCGCGAGCTTAAGCGGCTTGCGCCGATGGTTCGCCGGATAAACGAACTGGACGAGCAATTCAAGAGCTTGTCTGACGACGAGTTGCGCGGCAAAACAGCGTCCTGGAAGGAGGAGCTCTCCAAACTTCCCGAGCTGGAGGATCAATGGAAAAAACTGGACGAGATTTTACCCGAAGCGTTCGCAGTGGTGAAAAACGGGGCGCGCCGGCTGAAAGAGCGCCAACAGAGCTTCAGTGTGTGCGATCAGCCGATGGTCTGGGACATGGTGCACTTCGATGTGCAGTTACTCGGCGGAATCGTTTTGCACCGGGGCCGAATCGCCGAAATGGCGACCGGAGAAGGCAAAACATTAGTCGCGACTTTGCCGCTTTACCTAAATGCCCTATCGGGGCGTGGCGCGCACCTGGTGACGGTGAACGATTACCTGGCGCGACGCGACGCGGAGTGGATGGGACAACTTTACAACTTCCTCGGCCTCACTGTTGGCTGTATCCAGCACGATCAGGAACCCGACGAACGTCGCGAACAATACGCGATGGATATCACGTATGGAACGAACAGCGAGTTCGGCTTCGATTATCTGCGCGACAACGGCATGGCCACGACGCGCGATCAACAAGTCCAGCGCGGTTATCACTACGCAATCGTCGATGAAGTCGATTCCATTCTGATCGATGAAGCGCGGACGCCGCTCATCATCAGCGGGCCGGCGACGATTTCCACCCATCAATACGACAAATGGAAACCGCTGATCGAGCAGTTGGTGCGGAAGCAAAACATGCTTTGCAACCGGATGGCGAGCGAAGCGATCGAGAAATTTAACCAGAGTAATGTGGAAGCCGGCGGTCTGCTCATGTTCAAGGTGAAACTCGGTCAGCCACGCAACAAGCAGTTGCTGCGCATGATGGAAGATCCGGACAAGCGACGCGCTGTCGATAAAGCGGAACTTTCATTTTACCAGGACACGCGCAAGGAAGAATTGTTTGCGCTCAAAGAAGAGCTTTTCTTTACCATCGACGAGAAATCGAACGAAGCCGATCTCTCCGAGCAAGGGCGCGCCTTTCTCAATCCGGACGACCCGAATTCGTTTGTCTTGCCGGATTTGATCAGTGAATACACCGAGATCGATCTGGATCGTTCGCTCTCGGATGAGGAAAAGGACAAACTCAAAGCAGAGCGCCAGCAACATTGCGACGCGCAAGCCGAGCGCATTCACAATATCTCACAGCTGCTGCGCGCCTACTGCCTGTTCGAGAAGGACGTCCAGTACGTAATCGAGGACAACAAGGTCGTCATCGTCGATGAGTTCACCGGCCGCAAGATGCCGGGTCGGCGTTGGAGCGATGGATTGCACCAGGCGGTCGAGGCGAAGGAGGGCGTCCAGATCGATCGCGAAACGCAGACATTGGCGACCATCACGATTCAAAATTACTTCCGGCTATATCAAAAGTTGGCAGGAATGACGGGCACGGCTGAAACGGAAGCAGCGGAGTTTCACGACATTTACAAACTTGACGTCAATGTCATTCCGACCAACCGCCCGGTGCGGCGCACGGATTTCAACGATCGCATCTACAAGACGCGCCGCGAGAAATACAACGCGGTCATCAAGGAGATCAGAGAAGCGCATGCGAAAACGCAGCCGGTGCTGGTTGGTAGCGTGAGCGTTGAAGCCTCGGAGCTGCTCAGCCGGATGCTGAAGCGCGAGAAGATTCCGCATAATGTGTTGAACGCGAAGTTTCACATGCAGGAGGCCGAGATCGTGGCGCGCGCCGGTCAACCGGGGACGGTGACGATTTCAACGAACATGGCCGGTCGTGGCACCGATATTAAACTTGGCTCCGGCGTAACAGAGCTCGGCGGTTTGAAGGTAATTGCCACTGAGCGTCACGAGGCGCGCCGAATCGATCGACAGTTACGAGGGCGTTGCGCGCGCCAGGGCGACCCGGGCGCATCGCGGTTTTATGTCAGTTTCGAAGACGATCTGATGCGCAATTTCGGCGCGGCTGATCGAATGACAAAAATCATGGAACGCTTCGGACTTGAGGAAGGCCAGGAGCTCGAACATCGGTGGCTCAACAAATCGGTCGAGACCGCGCAGAAACGCGTGGAGCAACGCAACTATCTCATTCGTAAACGCACGCTCGACTTCGACGATGTGATGAACATGCAGCGCGAGGTGGTTTATACCTATCGGAACGAAGTGATCGATTCCGAAGAGCCGCGCAAACTGATTTTTGAAGTAATCGACGAAGCTGTGCCGGCAAAGGTGAAGGAATACCTCAATACCGATGAACCGAACTACACTGGTTTCGTCCATTGGGTGAACACGACTTTTCCTCTCGGTTTGAATAAGGAAAAAGCGCAGTTCGAAACCCGCACGGTCGATGAGAACTCTCAGTTCCTGGTTGGGAAGATCAAGGACGCTTACGAGCGCAAATCCGCTTACGAAGAACCGACTGCAGTAAAAAGCCTGGAGCGCTACATCATTCTTAACGCCATCGATCGCCTGTGGCAGGAGCATTTGTACGCGATGGACGCGTTGCGCGAGGGCGTTTACCTGCGGGGATACGCGCAAAAAGATCCGCTCATCGAGTACAAGACCGAAGCCTACGACATGTTTGTCGAGCTAATGGCAAACATTAAGAACGAAGTGCTAAACAATTTGTTCCGCAGCACTTCGAACTTGCAGGCTTTTGAGAATTTCCTGTCGACGCTGCCGCAATTCCTCATGCGCGAACACGCGCCGACCGCACCTACGGCAAGCGCCGACGCGCGCATGCGTCAACCGGTTGGTGCGATGGCGGGAGTTGCAGCCGGAGATGGAGACGGCGACGGCGCGGGCGCAGGCGAAGTATCGATCGATCTTCCGGTTCGTCGTTCAATACCAAAAGTCGGTCGTAACGAACCGTGCCCGTGCGGCAGCGGAAAGAAATACAAAAATTGCTGCGGTAGAGTGGCGTAAACTGCGCAACGTATTGGGCTTTTCGCTCGCCCAGACGTAATTGTCATGTCGAGCGGAGTCGAGACATCTCTGGATGTATTGTCAGCGCAGCAACAGAACTTAATTAGAGATTCCTCGACTTCGCTCGGAATGACACACAGCGGGAGGGTTGCGCCCGGCTATTATAATTCATAAGTCGTGATCTCTAATTGGTGTCCGTCGGGATCGCGGAAATAGATCGAATGCGAAATCTCGTGATCCTGGAATTCAAATTTGATTCCGCGCTTCTTTAGTTCGCGTTGCGCGGTGAGAAAATTTTCACGGTCCGCGCGAAAAGCGAGGTGAAGCATTCGAACCTCGCGATGAGTCGACGGTTTTGGGTCATGATTTGCCGGGAACAATGCGATCCCTGTGTTTCCCTTGCCAATGAAAGTCGGCACGCCGTTCCACGCTCCTTCATGGAACCGGTCAAACCCCAGAACCTCAGTGTACCATTTCACTGATCGCTCGACGTCACGCACACCGACAGCTACGTGATCAATTCCTTCAAGTTGCATAAGCGGTTCGTCTGATCCTGTCATTCTGAGCGATGCGAAGAATCTCTGATTACTTAGGCTGCCGCGCAGACAAACAGAGATGTTTCGCTTCGCTCAACATGACAATCCCGTTTATCAGGCGATTTACAGGGTTCGAAATGTAGCTAACAAAATACGAAATGCGATTGGTAGGGCGCGACTATGAAAAATTCGCGAGCAAGAGCACGAACGCGTCTCAGTGCGGATAATTTACGCGGTCGTCCAACTTCTCGCTCCTCAATGCGTCAAGAAATGCTGAGTAATCGTTGAGCTTGTGTCCAACGGCATGCCAAACCACTGTTGGTTTAGGATCGTTCTTCGTCAGTTTCGCAACCAAAATGTGAAACGAGTGATCGATCCCACCGCGTTCGTAATGGACGACACAATAATCATTTCCTACGGCCGCCCAAATCAGGCGTTTCCATGGGAGCGTTGGATCTGTGACGACATCAGTCGAGTTCCAATTCTGGCCCGGGTCCGCAATTTTGCCTTTGCCGTCGGCACAAAGGGTAACAACCGCGAGTGGCAAATCTTTGGTGGAATGAACTTCGTGGAAGCGCGAAGCCTTTAGCAAACTTTTGCGGTCTTCCGCCCGCAGTTTCGTAACATCCGCGCAGCACAAGGTCTGAAGCGCCATTGCAAAAAGCAGACAGAAACCAAAATATCTCATGCGCGCGTTTTTTGAAGGACGCTGAAATTCAGCAACGACCTTCTTTTGTGCAAGCCGTATTAGTGAATGGGCTCGGATGTTCCGAACGCTACATTCTCGGCTCATACCGCATCGCCACTGCCCCCGAGCGGAACTCCAGCCGGCTCACGAGCTTCAAGTCGATATGTTTCGATAGCCCCGCGAACAACGTCGGCCCATGGCCCGCTAGTCTGGGGTGCACCACGAACTCGTACTCATCGACCAATCCCAGCTCCGCCAACGCCAGCGGGAGCTTCACGCCTCCCGTGAACAGTCCCTTACCCGACTCCCCCTTTAGCTGCTGAACAGCCTTCTCGAGATCCCCGCGCACGAGTTCCGCATTCCAATCGACCCGGTCCAGGGTGCTCGACACAACGTACTTCTTTGCCGCGTCGATCGTCCGGGCGAAGGGTTCCATCCAATCAGGCCTCGCTCCCGTCCCTGTCGGCGGTCGCCACGCTGCCTCCATCATTTCGTAAGTCACACGGCCAAAGAGGAGGGCATCGGCCCGATCAAGGTTCTCGACCGCGTGACGATGCATCTCTTCGTGCGCCATCATCGCACGATGATCGCAGCACCCATCCAGTGTGACGTTGATGGAATACCGAAGTGGTCGCATTAGGTAAGAGCACCAATAGCCATAGGGGCGCCTAGCGAAGAACAGTTACGCCATGGCAATCGTTGAAACATACCGCGGGAGTGGATGAACTCGAGCACCGCTTACACGGGTCCTGCGATTGACTATCCCTGCTTGCCACTATTCCGCTGGCGGCCGGAAATCCACGTGCCTTTTGGCCGCCTGATCGATTTCTTCTGGCAAGAGCAGGACCGTGATTCGCGATTTTACCGCTCCGCTGGCTTGGGCTGCCAGAGCGACGGCGGCCATGTCTACGTTGCTAGGCAAATCGAGGATAATAACAAGGTCGTCGCTACCGAAAGCGAAGTAAAACGCCTCGAGTTTCCCGCCCATTTCCTTGACCAGTTCCTCGACTGCTGCCTGGCGTTTCGAACCGCCTTCCTTAACAATTCCCTTCAAGCCGTGCTCGGTGTAAGACCCCTGACAAAGATATTTTGGCATGTGATTCTCCTTTGTGAACTATTTGGCAGCGATGGAAACGATCATAGCTCCCAAATAATCTACCGCAAGGTCTGGTGGCTAACACGGTGAACGCATTTGGAGGCCGAGGCCGTTGGCTTCATCAAATTGGTTAGATTCGTTGGTGGCGCTACCGTGTGAATAGCGCACGCTCATCAGTG
>DASXMV010000058.1:0-12561 GCA_036495465.1 Candidatus Udaeobacter sp.
GATCCGAACATCGATCAAGTCCTGACGCAGATCCGCGTGGCGCAAGCGCAATCGCAGTTGCCCGTCGACGTTAACAACTACGGCCTCACCGTTAAAAAATCGACGACGGCGCCGCTGATGCTGATCTCGGTGTTTTCGCCCAAAGGCAGCTACGACGGAACTTTTCTCGCCAATTACGGCTACATCAATCTCTTCGATCCACTGACGCGCGTGCCGGGAATTGGCAATGTGCAGATTTTCGGCGCGGGACAGTATGCGATGCGCCTGTGGGTGAAGCCGGATCAACTCGCGAAGCTCGGTATCACTGTGCCGGACATCATCAGCGCAGTGCAAAAGCAGAACACGGTGAATCCCGCCGGGCAAATCGGCGGCGAGCCAATCCCGAGCGGGCAGAAATTCACATACACCGTGCGCGCGCAGGGCCGGTTGCAAACGCCGGAGGAGTTTGGGGAGATTGTCGTTAGGGCAAACCCGGACGGTTCGTTTGTGCGGGTGAAAGACATCGCGCGCATCGATCTCGGCGCGCAAACCTACAACTTAAAAGGCAGGCTCAACGGACAACCCGCGGCGATTCTCGCTGTGTATCAGCTGCCCGGAACCAACGCAGTTAAAGCCGCGCAAGGCGTGCGCAAGTTAATGGCGGAGGCAAAGCAGCGTTTTCCGGCCGACATGGATTTTGCCGTCTCGCTCGATCAAACCCTGTCGGTAACTGAAGGATTGAACGACATCGTTAAAACGTTGTTCGAGGCGCTCGCGCTGGTCGTCATCGTCGTTTTCATTTTCTTGCAAGGCTGGCGCGCCACACTAATTCCGCTGTGCGCCGTGCCGGTCTCGTTGGTGGGCACTTTTGTTTTGTTCCCCTTATTCGGATTTTCGATTAACACGCTCTCACTTTTTGGTCTGGTGCTGGCGGTCGGTCTTGTCGTGGACGACGCGATTGTCGTGGTCGAAGCAGTCGAGCGTCACATCGAGGAAGGAATGGCTCCGCGTGAGGCAACACTGCAGGCCATGCGTGAAGTGTCGGGCCCGGTGATCGGGATCGCACTTGTTCTTTCTGCCGTCTTCATTCCAACGGCCTTTCTTCCCGGCATCACTGGGCGTTTGTATCAACAGTTCGCCCTAACGATCGCGATCTCCGTCATCTTCTCCGCGTTCAATGCGCTGTCACTCAGTCCTGCCCTTTCGTCGCTTTTGCTGCGGCCGCGCAAGAAAACACGCGGCCCGCTCGGATGGTTCTACGGTCGATTCAATCGCGTCTTCGGCAGCGCAACCAACGGCTATGTGAACTGGTCGCGCCTGGCCATTCGAAAGGCCGTCCTCAGTTTTGCGTTGCTCGCTGTACTCGCGGTGGGCGCCGGTTTTTTTGGATCCAAATTGCCGAGCGGTTTTTTGCCGGAAGAAGATCAGGGCTACATTTATCTTGCGCTGCAGTTACCTGATGCTGCGTCGCTCGAACGAACCGACCAGGTCTGCCACAAGATCGAAGACTTTTTGAGCAAGACGCCCGGTGTGCAATACACCACAAGCGTCATCGGGTTCAGTCTCCTCAGCCTGGTGCAAAATACCTACAGCGCGTTTTTCTTCGTCACGTTTAAACCCTGGAGCGAACGAAAAAAACCGGAGGAACAATATCCGGCAATCAAGGCGCGATTAAATCAATACCTGGGCACTCTCAGTGAAGGTATCGCCTTTGCGTTTCCGCCGCCGGCGATCCCCGGCGTCGGCACGTCTGGTGGATTCCAATTCATATTGGAAGATCGCTCGGGCAAAGACGTCGCGTTCCTAGCGCAAAATATGAAGACGTTTCTCGACGCCGCGCGCAAGCGTCCCGAGCTCGGTACGCTGATTCCAACCTTTTTGCCAAACGTTCCGCAGGTTTTCGTCAACGTCGATCGCGATAAAGTCCTCAAGCAGGGAATCGATCTCACTTCGGTTTATCAAACGCTGCAGACATTCATGGGCGGCTTTTTCGTGAACTACTTCAACCGATTCGGGCGCACCTGGCAGGTATACATTGAGGCGGAACCCGAATACCGAACCGACGCGAAAAACATGGGCCAATTCTTCGTGCGCAACTCTGCCGGCACGCCAGTTTCGTTGGATGCGATTTCCACGATTCAAAATATCTCGGGGCCGGAATTTACGTTGCGCTACAACGAATATCGCTCCGCGCAAATCAACGGTTCCGCTGCGCCTGGTTACAGCTCGTATCAGGCGATGGACGCGCTCGAGGAAGTGTTCCGGCAAACCATGCCTAAGGAAATGGGCTACGACTATCTTGGCCTGTCGTTTCAGGAAAAGAAAGCGCAGCAGGGTGTATCCCCGACTGTCGTGTTCGGAATGTCGCTCATTTTCGTGTTCCTCATTCTCGCTGCGCTTTATGAGAGCTGGTCGTTGCCCTTCAGTGTGCTACTCGGAACACCGGTCGCAGTGTTCGGGGCGTTTGCGACGCTCTGGTTGCGCGCAATGCAAAACAATATCTACGCGCAAATCGGTTTGATTATGCTCATTGGTCTGGCGGCGAAGAACGCGATCCTTATCGTCGAATTTGCTAAGGACGAATACGAGAAAGGCAAACCGCTACTCGACGCCGCGCTGGAAGGCGCGCGCTTGCGGCTGCGACCAATCCTGATGACTTCGTTTGCGTTCATCTTCGGGTGTTTGCCGCTTTGGTTTGCGAGCGGGTCGGGTGCCGTCGCCCGCCGTGTCCTCGGTTCAACCGTCATTGGCGGAATGATCGCCGCATCCGGCATCGCGATCTTCCTGATTCCGGTCACGTTCTACGTAATTGAGCGGCTGTTCGCCGGGCGCAAAGAAAAAACGACTGAGTCGCAAGTTAGCCAAACGCCTCCCCAGCCGGAGCGTGCAATTGACAACTAGTGCCTGGGGTCAATCGGGGACCCAGACACCTGACACTTCTTTGGGCTTCGGCCTTTATCTCGAATGAGGGATTAACAACAGCCTCGCGAGTGGCAGTACAGAATCTCACAAATGCGAAATAGCGTCGCCTTCTCGCGAGAATCTATGTTTGGGGATGAACACAAACGAGCCTTTGACTGTGTCAGACGATAGTAATGTGGCAGTTTCAAGCCACCGTTTATTCCCACTCCGGACGTTGATGGTTTGTTTCACAATCTGGGTGATTGCCACTGAGGTTCTCATCTTTGATCAAATTAAATTTAACGCCAGAACCGAGTTACTCGAGCAAGCCACGCGGGCGATTCATGGTTCGCGATTGTTGGTTCCAATGGAACGCCAATCCAATCTTCCCGGCGACGCAAAGATGGAGAAACTGTGAAAGCAAAACTCCCGACGAGTCCAGAAGCTTCTTTTCTTGGACGGCAGCGGACAGCGAAGCTGATCTTCCGGGATACAGCGTTTCGAAAAGATTTATCCGTTTCCGGAACATCTCAAAACCAAAGATAAACCCAAATTTAAGGGTTAAAAAATATGAAAATCGGAATCATTGGAGCGGGCAATATCGGCGGTACGCTGACTCGTCGTTTCAGCGCTCTTGGACATAAAGTTTTTGTCTCGAACTCGAGAGGACCTGAAACACTCGCGGATTTGGCAGCGGAAACTGGAGCGACTCCAGTTACCGTCGAGCAAGCTGCCCAGGCTGGGGACGTAGTTATCGTGACGATCCCAATGAAGAACGTTCCTTCCTTACCGGCGGGTCTTTTCGCGAAAACGTCAAAGAACGTTGTCGTTGTAGACACAGGCAATTACTACCCGCGGCAACGAGATGGTCGCATCAGCGAAATCGAAAATGGATTGACTGAGAGCCAATGGGTCGAAAAGCAGCTGGGCCGACCCGTAATTAAAGCGTTCAACAACATTTACGCCGAGCACCTTCATGAATTGGGGCGACCACCAGGCAGCTCAGGGCGGATTGCCTTACCAGTCGCGGGTAACGATCCCGCTGCGAAAGCGACCGTAATAAAGCTTGTCGATGAGCTCGGCTTTGATGGCGTCGATGCTGGCGGACTAGATGAATCCTGGCGGCAACAGCCTGACACTCCAGTTTACGGCACAGATCTCGATGCCAATGGTGTGCGACGCGCCTTGGCGAAAGCGAGCAAGGAGCGCAAACCGGAATGGCGCGCGACCGCTCGCAGTCCCGACACTGAGGAAGTGCATGAGAATTACAGATGAAGGAAATAAGGAGGTGTGCGAATGAGCAGAACTATTGAAGCGATCAAGCACCACATGGGCCCTAACAAACCGACCCATCTTGCAAGCGTTGAGAAGCGACCTGCCACGAAGAGCGGCACGTTTGCTATAGGCGGTAACCTTCCCGTTTACCGTCTAGGCTACGGCGCGATGCAACTGACCGGCCGTGGTGTTTGGGGCGAGCCAGCCGATCGAGCACAAGCAATCGCAGTGCTACGCCGCGCAGTCGAGCTGGGCATTAACCTTATCGATACGGCGGATTCCTATGGACCGTACGTAAGTGAGGAACTCATTCGCGAGGCATTGCATCCCTATTCAGAAGGGCTGGTTATCGCTACGAAGGCCGGGCTCGCTCGCACTGGCCCCAGCAAGTGGATTCCCCTGGGCAGACCCGAATACCTTCGCCAGCAATGTGAGACGAGCCTGCGACGATTGGGCGTTGAGCGCATCGATTTGTTCCAATTACATCGTATCGATCCGAAAGTTCCGGCCGATGATCAATTCGGAGCGTTGCGAGATCTCCAAAGGGAAGGCAAAATCTTCCACGTTGGTCTTTCGGAAGTCGGCGTTTCGGATATCGAAGCGGCACGTCGCATCGTTCCGATTGCGACCGTGCAAAATCAATACAACCTCGCGTATCGCAATTCGGAAGATGTTTTGGATTATTGCACTCGCGAGAACATTGGATTTATCCCGTGGTTCCCACTCGCGACCGGTGATCTCGCCAAACCCCACGGTGCATTGGTAAAAATAGCCAAGAAACTCGGGGCAATGCCAGCTCAGGTCGCGCTCGCATGGTTGCTCAAGAAGTCTACGGTGATGCTACCGATACCTGGCACTTCAAAGGTAAAACATCTCGAAGAGAACACCGCGGCAGCTCTTCTCACGCTCGATGGCGCTGCTATGGAAGAACTGGTTCGCGAATAACCAACTCCAGATCGTTGCCCTTTCTTCAACGTGAGGGATAAGCACCGGACAGATCTTACCGGTTGGCTAACCTGATAGGTTCGCTAAACACATGTTATGAAAACAAACTCCAAAAGCTCGATGGCAAAGTGGCCATAGTAACGGGCGCCTCAAAGGGAATCGACGCTGCAATTGCGAAACATCTTGCCACGGCAGGCGCAGCGGTTCGTAAGTCCCGGGCTTTCGTCTGTGTTTCGACTCGAGATCTTGTGCATCGCGCCGCTGCGATAAATCTGAAACGCAACTCGCGCGGCACAGCTGGAAAGGGCTGTGCCGCGCATGTTCACTCGAAAGAGGGAATGTCTAACAACTCTTCGGTGGCATCGCAAAATCCCACGCAAGCGCGTTAGCCGGAATAGAATCGTCATCGAGGTTTGCACACATGAAAGCCATCCGCTCCCTCGATTCATTGATACCTCGGGAAGTGTCAGGACACTCGACGATTAAAATCTCAGCTCCGCACTGGCATCTACGGCGACGAGACTCGCTCCCGTTGCGTGAGGCAATCCCACTTTGGTTCGCCATTTCAAGTCCGTTGATTGGTGTAATGATTGGATTCCTTGGCGCCTGGTTCGTGACCTGGCTGAATAGTTAGCAGCAAAACAGCTTATTAAAGTCTATGACCAAGGTAGTCGAAGTAGATTTCCTTCCTCGCGAAACGGATGTCGCTTTCTCGTGGCTGGATTCGATTAGCGATTCCGCACGGCGAATTCTGATTGTTGATAACGACAAGAACACTACGCATCTGATCAAAGTCCTGCTCGAAAAGACGGGCCGTTATCTGGTCTTCGAAGAGAACGACTCTACGAAGGCTCATCGGAGTGCCCGGGATTTTCGTCCAGACCTAATTTTCCTTGATGTGGTTATGCCCGATAGAGATGGCGGCGAGATCGCTGCACAAATTCAAGTCGATCCCGAACTTCATGGCATACCAATCGTCTTCCTAACCGCGCTCGTCACAAAAGCGGAAGCTGACAAAGGCCTCCGTATCGATGGACATTCCTTTCTTGCCAAGCCGATCGACATTCAAGAGGTGATGAACGCGATCGAAAAGCATTTGTCAGCTCGTTCACGGCCTTCGAGGTAAGGAGGCCGCAACAGGAACGGCTTTGGATCCTGCCGGGACCTCCAGGTAATTTAGGTCTCTCCAAAGGGAGACTGGTGAGCAGCTCTTACGGAGGACCGCAAAATCTTACGGAATCGTAATGGCCGGGGCACCTCTCAACAACGACGTTAAGGTATGAAAAAGATTACATTTCTTGGAGTGGTAGGCGCCGCTCTCGTAGGTCTCGCTCTGCCAGCTGCAGCGGGTCCTCACGGCGGCGGTTTTGGTGGCGGCGGCCACTTCGGCGGTGGCGGCCGTGTCGGCGGCTTCGTGGGTGGAGGGTCCCGTGCTGCCCCTGCCCCTGGGTTCTACAGCGGGGGCTTTCGGTCTGCACCAGCTTTCAGGGGGGCATATTTTACCGGCAGAACTGTCGACAGACCAGCTGCTCCACCTCGCTACTATTATGGTGGCAATCGCATGGCTACCATGCAACCGCGCGGATTCACTCGCTCAGTCGGTCGGCCGGCAAATCCAAATGTCGGCAGATTCTCCGCTACGACTCGGCAACCGAACCGGGTAAGCCCAATTGCAGCGCAAAATCGCGCTTCGCGTATTGGGACCACTGCGACTCGGCAGCCAAATCGCATAGGCTCGGTTGCGGGCCGAAATCGGGATGCGGCTTCGAGGACATCCACCGCAGCCAACCGACGGACCGCGGCAAATCGCGAGGCATTCGTCAAGAACCATGCTTCAGAGCATCATAACGGAAACTGGCACCGTGATTGGGACCGCCATCATGCACATTTCCACAACCATAAAGTGTTTGTCTTCGTGAACGGCTTTTGGTGGGGTCTCGATCCGGGGATCTATCCTTCTTACGCCTATGATTATCCCTATGATAGTTATGACTATCCGTACGATAATAACGGCTACAGCCCGTACGATTACTCCTACGGCAATCCTTACGGGTACTATAACTATGCACCGTATAACGATGATGACGCCTATTCGGATTCCGGTCAGTCTGCCGTCAACTCAACCGTGAGCGCGGCTCAGTCGGAACTGGCAAAACTCGGTTACTACAATGGTGCGATCGACGGAACTATTGGCGACCAAACAGAGGCAGCGCTTGCCAATTATCAGGAGGACAACAATCTCAGCGTGACAGGAACACTTGATACTGCAACGCTTCAATCGCTGGGAGTCAAATGATGCCTGTAAAACATCGTCTTTCTTGATGGGACGCAAAAGATGGAGGTGGGCACTGGCAACGGTGCTCACTTTCAGTTCCGTTAGCTCCCGAGTAACATTTTGTTAGTTGCTTTGTAACCTCATGAATCTTCAGCTGGAAGGAAAGAGAGCATTAATCACCGGTTCGACTGCCGGAATCGGCCTCGCGATTGCGCGCGCTTTGGCGAGCGAAAAAGCACAAATTGTCATTAACGGCCGTACTCAGAATCGAGTTAACGACGCGCTCAAGAGAATTCAACGCGACCTCAGCGATGTAGAAGTCCGCGGCATAGCTGCCGATCTGGCAACAGCACATGGAAGCTCCAAATGCATCGAGGCTGTGCGGTCAGTGGATATCCTCGTCAACAACCTCGGCATATACGAGCCGAAGCCATTTGAGAAGATCACCGACGACGACTGGCATGCCATCATTGAGACAAATTTCATGAGTGGAGTCCGGTTATGCCGGTATTACCTTCAGGGAATGAAAGTGGCAAATTGGGGTCGCATTATCTTCATCTCCAGTGAATCTGCGGTGAACATTCCGATCGAGATGATTCATTATGGCGTAACAAAGACAATGCAGGTGGCGTTGGCCCGTGGCCTGGCCGAAACAACATCGGGTACTAACATTACAGTAAATTCAATTCTCGCCGGCCCGACTCGATCCGAAGGCGTCGAACAATTCATTGTCGATGTTGCAAAAACAAAAGGGATCGCCGCTACCGAAGTGGAAAAGGATTTTTTCAGATCAGTTAGACCAAGTTCGCTGCTGCAACGATTTGCCAATATCGAAGAGGTAGCCGCTTTGGTTGCATTTGTGGCGAGCCCGCTTTCATCTGCGACCAATGGCGCAGCGCTGCGCGCAGACGGCGGTGTCCTTCGTTCAATCCTCTAAATTCGAACAGATAATTTCAAGACCATCACGCCGTCGATGCGTAGTCAACGAGTTGGGCGGTCGCAACCGATCAAAGCATCAGATAGATCACAAAAATGGCTTGCGGCGTATCCCTCTAATCAAGACCGGTCCCGCCTGCCCTTGCGTTATATCTTACAGAGAGTTATCGCCCATGAATCGACAACAGGACTTTGTTCAACCAGAACGATTGAACTTCAGAGACGACGGCGTTTTTCCAAACAGTCCCCTACCCTTGCTCTTTTATCGAAACGTAATTGCCCTGGACGGAAAACGGCCTGCGTCAATTTTCGAAAAGAGTTTTGCGGAAAATGGCTGGACGAATTCTTGGCGGAATGGTGTCTATTCTTTTCCTCACTACCACAGCACATCACATGAAGTGCTGGGCGTTTACTCAGGCAATGCAACTCTGCGACTCGGCGGTCAACGCGGTCAGAATCTTGAGGTGCGTGCTGGCGATGTAATTGTTATTCCGGCCGGTGTAGCGCACCAGAACCTCAATGCCAGTGAGGATTTTGGCGTTATAGGAGCTTATCCCGACGGCCGCGATTGGGATTTGCTCCGAGGTCTGCCTGGCGAACGGCCGAAAGCTGATTATAACATCGCGGCTCTGCCACTGCCGAAAAAGGATCCGGTTTACGGCGCTGAGGGTCCGTTACAACAGATCTGGCAATCCTCCCGTTCAGACTAAAACGGTTCAGAAGTCGCGTATACACTAACGCGCGATAAGATTTATAGCATGCCTTCAACGAAACGAGCCTCTGTCATCGCAAAGTTTCGCGCCCTGCACGAATCCGGATGTTTCGTGCTTCCTAACCCGTGGGACATCGGGACAGCGATCTATTTGGAACATCTCGGATTCGAAGCGCTCGCAACCACTTCAGCCGGGTTCGCTTTTTCGCGAGCGAAACGCGACGGCGGCGTTCCGCGTGATGAAATGCTCGCGCACATCCGCGAAATCGTCGAAGCGACGGGACTGCCGGTCAACGCAGACTTTCTGGCTGGTTATGCTGACGAACCAGAGGACGTGGCAGCCAACGTGCAACTTTGTATCGCCACTGGCGTTGCGGGTTTATCCATCGAAGACAGCACAGGTCGGAAGGTCCCACCACTCTACGACAAGAACCTGGCGATTGAACGCGTTCGGGCCGCGCGTTCGGCAATTGACACTTCGGGCAATGGCGTGGTTCTAACCGGGCGCTGCGAAGCTTGGCTGGTCCACCATCCCGAGCCGTTCAGGACGGTTCTCGACCGGCTCGTTGCTTATGCAGAAGCCGGCGCTGACTGTCTTTACGCACCGGGCGTCAGCAAACCCGATGAAATCGCGGAGATCGTCAAAACAGTCGCGCCGAAGCCTGTCAATGTTCTTGTGTCTGGTTTCAATCATCAGCTGTCAGCGTCCGAATTAGCCGATCTCGGTGTGCGTCGTATCTCTGTCGGGTCCGGTCTCGCCCAGGCTGCCTGGGGGGCATTCGTCCGCGCCGCCAAAGACATCAAGGAAAACGGCAGCTTCGGACTTCTGGCCAAAAACGCTGCATCCGCAGACTTGAACGAATTGTTTTCGGAAAGATCATAATTACGAGCGCTTTTGTTCCACTTCGATAACTTCGGGATTGGAATTTCGTGATGAGCGAGCCATGGTCTTCGAATGAAAATCGCTACCCTTATCGCGCGCATTCTTTTGGGACTGGTGTTCGTCGTCTTCGGCGCAAACTTCTTTCTGCATTTCATTCCCCAGCCACCGCCCCCGCCGGGCTTGGCCGGCGATTATTTTAAAGTTTTTGCTGCCAGCGGATACATGTACGTTGTTGGCGCTTTGCAACTATTGAGTGGATTGCTCTTATTGATCGGCCGTTTCGTGCCGCTTGCCCTGACGGTCCTGGCAGCAATGATCTTCAACATTTTGGTTTTTCACGTCCTGATGGCCCCAGAAGGCCTGCCAATCGCAATCGTCGTCGCAGTGCTCGACCTTTTCTTGATTTGGTCGTATCGCGATCGGTTCGCCGGAATTCTGCGCCCGTGATCTCGACGTGAGCGCACAACAGAACATTAAAACGCCGGACGTCGTCGTGCGCGGCAGCGCGCGCGACTTCAGACAGCAGGTCGAAGTAGGTAGACATCACCTTGTCGCAGACGAACCCGCGGGTGCTGGCGGGAGCGATGCCGGGCCCGATCCATACGATTACCTTCTGACATCCCTTGGGGCCTGCACTTCCATGACAATTGGCTTATATGCGCGCCGGAAACAAATGCCTCTCGAGAACATTACTGTTTCGTTGTCGCACTCGCACATTTACGCGAAGGATTGTGACGAATGCGAAACGAAGGAAGGCATGCTGGACCGGATTGATGTTGAAGTGGAATTGACCGGTACATTGAGTCAGGAACAACACGCGAAGCTCATGGAGATTGCCAGCAAATGTCCCGTTCATCGAACGCTCGTATCAGAGATCAACGTTCGCTTACAATCCGCTCACATATCACCTCCAGATTAGGTATCGCCGGAACAAAACAACGTGCTCTCTCTTGCGAAAACCGGAATTTTCACAAAAATCGAATAGTCTGTTTTAACACATGAAACTCCTGGCGGTGCATCCCAGCTGCCTGATGTATTCGAAGATTTATCTTCGTCTCGAACCACTTGGTTTGGAACTCGTCGCCGCAGCCGCGCGCCATGCAGGTCATTCCGTTCGCTTGATCGACTTGCAATGCGAACCGCAGCAGAATTTTGTCGGTCTGGTGAAATCCTGGCGACCAGATGTGATCGCCTTTTCCGTTAATTATCTCGCTAACGTTCCTGAAGTTATCGATCTGGCTCGCGCTGCGCGTGATTTACTACCAGAAACATTCATTTGTATTGGAGGACACAGTGTTTCGTTTATTCCCGGGGAGATTTTGCGCCACGCCGACAGGGCTGTCGATTGCGTGCTGGTGGGCGAAGGCGAAACGGCCGTTACCGGCCTTTTGGAAGCGCTCACAAAAGGTCCACGAGACCTCAAAAATGTACCAGGGTGCGTAACGCTGGAGCATCGAAGTCCACCTCCGGCTTTCGTGAATTCGCTCGACGATTTGTTGCCAGCCCGGGACCTGGTTCGACATCGCCGAAAATATTTTATCGGCGCGCTGGACCCAGCCGCTTCGATCGAGTTCAGTCGAGGGTGCCCATGGGATTGCGTTTTTTGCAGCGCGTGGACCTTTTACGGACGCAATTACCGCGTTAAAACACCCGAACGCGCCGTTGAGGAGCTAGCGCAAATACGGGAGCCCGGAATTTTCATTGTGGACGACGTGGCCTTCATCCAAGGCGAACACGGGATGCAGCTTGGTGAGGCCATCGCCCGCCGCGGCATTCGAAAACGATACTACCTCGAAACACGCGGCGACGTGTTGTTGCGTAACAAAGAGGTGTTCCAACTGTGGAAACGGTTAGGCATGAACACCATGTTCCTCGGTTTGGAAGCGATCGATGAGGAAGGGCTCAAACGTTATCGGAAGCGTATAACCCTTTCCAAGAACTTCGAAGCGCTGGAGTTTGCCCGCTCTCTCGACATATCAGTGGCTGTTAATATCATAGCCGATCCCGCATGGGACCGTGAAAGATTCAAGGTCGTACGCGACTGGTGCCTTGAGATCCCGGAGGTTGTTAACATCAGTATCAACACACCTTACCCCGGGACGGAAACGTGGCATACCGAATCGCGTCGCCTGACCACGCGTGATTACCGGCTGTTCGATATTCAGCACGCTGTGTTGCCCACCAAGCTGCCGTTGCCGGAATTTTACAAGGAGCTTGTCGATACTCAGCGCATTCTTGCACGCAAGCATCTTGGATGGACCGCACTCCGCGACTGTGCCCGTATCGTTACCAAACAATTGCTTCGTGGTCAGACCAACTTCATCCGGATGCTTTGGAAATTCGATAGCGTTTACCGTCCGGAGCTGCAATTAGCCGATCACAATCGGCCCGTGAAATACGAAATCAACCTGCCTCCGCCTTCGGTAACCGCCGTGGAGCGAGGTGCGCTTTACATTCACGAAAATCGTGGACGGAGCGGACGACAGATCGACCATCAAACCGAAGAATTTGTTAATGCAACGCGCATGGGCGCAGGCGAGTGAAGGAGTTTGCGCCTTAAACCGATACACGCACATCATTATCGGGGTGCGAAATTATGAGCGGGCAACGGCACTGCGATGGTTCGGAACAAGTTCAGAATGGTTCTCAATAAAG
>DASXMV010000059.1:0-4265 GCA_036495465.1 Candidatus Udaeobacter sp.
CAAGAGTGTTGTCACGGCTCGCGCACCAGCGAGTATATCTGTCTGGCAATATCAATTTCCCATCGCTCGCAAAATAATTTCCTGAATCTTCGTGCGGTTCGGTCCCAACCAGAAATAGTTCGCCTTGTTTTGCCGCGCTGAAACGGGACGGAACCAACCCTGTCAGCTTACAAACTTCGCGGCGAACCAGTCTCTCGTTCTCCATCGGCGGATCGAGTGGATGATCTCGCTGCAATAATTCGTGCATTACTGATGCCCAGAGCGGCGTTGCCGCGCTTACGGCAAACATATCGCGCATCGGTCGTCCATTGAAATTCCCGGCCCATACCCCGACGGTGTGTTCTTTGTCGAATCCGACAGTCCAGGTGTCGCGGAAACCGCTGCTCGTTCCAGTTTTTGCGGCTACGCGTTCCTGGAATGCCAGCGGCGACCACAGCCCGAAAGATTTCTGCCTTGCATCGTTATCACACAGGATATCGGTGATAATTGCCGTCGCCTCCTGCGATGCAATGCGAGTCACAGGATAATGTTCGGCAGTCAAAAACTTTGCGCGTATCGCGGTCCCGCCTCGAGCCAGTCCCGCATAAGCAGCGGCAAGATCGACAAGCCGCGTCTCGGCGTTTCCCAAAACAAAACCGGCGCCGTAATCCGCCAGTCCCTGTGGAAAATCGAAGCCCCATTTTTGGAGCTGATAAAATTCCGGGCGTGCTCCAAGCCGACTCAGAGCGAACACCGCCGGCACATTAAGCGAACAACCAAGCGCTTCGCGCAAGCGTACCGGTCCGAGATAACGATGATTGTAATTTTGCGGGTCGTAATCGGCATATTCATCGCGAATTGCATCGGGTGTATCTGGCAGCAAACTCGCCGCTGTTAGCACTTTCTTATCGATGGCGTCGAGGTACACAAACGGCTTCAACGTAGATCCACAACTGCGTGGTTCTGTGGCACCATTGACTTGTGACACTGCGTAGTTTTCCGATCCCACCATGGCGCGAATTGCGCCTGTGGCGTTTTCAACGACCACCACGGCAGCCTGGGTGATGTCGTGCCGGTTCAACGCTGACAGATGCGAGCGAACCAGGCGTTCGATCGTTACTTGCAAATCCAGATCGAGCGTTGTGGCTACCCTGCCCCGCAATTCTGGTTTTCGTGCCACTACTGCGTCAACGAAGTGCGGTGCAAAACGCGACGGATCCACGTGCACGATTTTCGGTGGCGATGCGAGCAACGACTGTTCATCGCGCGTGATAACTCCCAGCTCAATCAGCCGGGCAAGCGATCGAGCGTATTTCCGGTTTGCCTGCTCAGGATGCCGCCATGGGTTGAATCGCGTCGGCGCCTGGGGCACACCGGCCAGAAAAATTGCTTCGCTTAATGTGAGATCTCGAACGGGTTTGCCGAAGTATGCTCGAGCAGCAGCTTCAGGACCGATCCGCCGATTGCCATAACTGCTACGATTCAAATACTCGGCGAGAATTCGTTCCTTGCTCCATCGACGTTCGAGCTTCCATGCGATAATTGCCTCATACAATTTCCCGCTCCAACTGCGTTGCTGACGTCCTGTCGCCAATTTCACGAGCTGTTGTGAAATAGTCGACGCGCCGGAGAGAAGATGACGCGATCGCAGGTTGCGAGTGCATGCGGCGGCTACCGCCCGCCAATCGATGCCCTTGTGTTGGTAAAACCGCCGATCTTCCAAGGCCACAGTAACACGCGGCAGCCAGGGACCCATTTTCTCGAGCGCGATTGGAAATTGAGTGCGCGCTTCCGGCGACGCGAGCTGTGCAATTTCACGACCGCGAAAATCCAGCAGCGTCAATGTTCCGATCGGCGGTTTTTGCAACTCGGCAGGGATCGGCATCCACCAAACGATGGAAAGTGCAATCGCTGCGATAACCGTGAAGAACAAAGCCCAACGTGGTATCACTCGCCGGAAATGACGCATAAACTTGAAGGCGACAGTCCCGAGAAACGGCTATCGTACATCGGGGCGACTTGAGTAGCGGGCCAACGGAACGCGCCTGCTGCAGTTGCGCGAGCCAGAACCGAATATGTGCCTGACCCCGGATCGACTCTGTCAAAATAAAAAAGCGCAGCGCGGTCGCGCAACTCAGAGTACGACAACCCAAGCTCCCGATCCTGTGGATCGGGGGGTGGAAGCTGGAAGAACTTCGCGACGAGCGCGAGATTCGGATTCACTACTTCCAAGCCGGCCGGCAACGAATCTTCCAGTGCGACGAAATTCTGAAGCTTGCGCGTGTTCAACCGGTAAGTGATAAGCAATTGATCACCCAGCTTGAACGGAGCTTGGGCAGTGCCATTCCGGTTGGGGTCCGTTAGGTTCTTGACGACGCGCTCGATGCGAAACCCGCGGTCAACGCGATCAGTAACCACTTCGTTCGTCGAGTACTCAGCTTGGAGGAGAAATGTGAGTGCTCCTTGATTGAGTCCCTTAACTGCCAAATCGCTGTCGAGCTTGTGATCCAGCCACGCGATTGCCTGGCTGTTCTTCGAAAGAACGCCCGGCGGCCGGATCGCGTTCGACATCTCCGGCGCCACTTCCGTGCCGAGCATCGATTTGAAGGCTAGAAGAAGCCAGAGATTTTCCTGAGTCGAAAGCGAACCGGCGGCGTCCATCAATTTCGCCATGTGTTCGCGTGCCTGTTGTTTTCTTTGCTTCGTCCACGATGGCGGTGAGATGATATTGAGCGCGAACGCGCGCATTGCCTCGGCGCGAGTCATCGATGAAAATGTGACAGGATTGAAAGCGCGCTCTTTGATCGGTGTATCGATTTCGCGCAGGAGCTGCTGCTGCTCGCGCGCCATAATATTTTGCTGATGCAATCCGATTGCGAGGAGGGCCCGGTCTTCGTCGCTACCCTCATTGCGATGCAAATACAACTCCTGGGATTCGTTGCGAAAGTCATCGTGCCCGTCTGATTGCGTCAGCACAAACAGGGCAAAGCACTTTTCAAATCGCGAGCCAGGAATCTGACCCTTCAGGATTTTGGTTACCGCGCCTGCGAGTTTTTCTTGCAAATCTTGAGGCGCTTCAAAACCCGCGTTGACTGCTTCATTCACGGACCAAAGGGCCTGGCAGCTTACGAAACCGTTGCCAGCGCTGCCGCCGGGCCAGTATGGAAGCATTCCATCACTTAGAACCGAATCGGCATACTGCTTCATTCCGCGCTCAAGCGTGGCACGATATTCAACGTCGCGTTCCTGTAAGTCAGGCAAGTACGCCAGCAGATTCGACAGCAAACTGTAGCCCAGCAGCTTGGTTGAAATCTGTTCAAAGCATCCGTGCGGATATTGGAGAATCACCGGAAGCCCCATGATCTGGGGCAGCCAGGCCGAGGTTGAAATCGTCGCGTCGAATTGACCGCGGCCGTGCTTCCATGCCTCAGGCATCACGCCGCGCGCATCAAACTGCGGACCTTTGAATGAACCGGCCACGCTTTCCATGCGCACGATTGTCGGTGGTTGCACGGGAAGCGTGATCTCCACGGCGTCAGACATTTTATTGTTCGATTTCGAAACTGCTTCGAAGCGAACTTTTGCCGTCGTGAGATTGACATCTGCAACTTTTGCTTTGAACCGGAACACTGCCGGCGCGTCGCGGTGCGCAGACTGCACAGCACTATCCTGCCCAAGTAGTTTCAAGTTTGCATCCGTAACGCAACGCACCGTGATCTCGTCGTTTTCGGTAAAATTCTCCCGGGCAACGGCGCGCAGCTCGACTTCATCGCCATCACGCAAAAAACGCGGCAGCGCCGGATCGATCAACAAAGGCTTCGAAATCTTTACCGTCTGCGACGCATCACCGCCAAATTGGTTCGCCTTGGTCTCGCCGACGGCCACGATCCGATAGGTCGTCAGATTATCTGGAGCGGCGAATTCAAATGCCACCTTACCCTCAGTGCCGGTTTTCAAGCTCCCCTGCCAGAAAGCGAGTGTGCGAAATTCCTTCCGAACATTTTTGGTATTCGAGATGGCTTCTTCGCCGCCATCGCCAATGGTGAATCCTTTTTGCGTCAGGCTGAGCTTCGCCAAGTCATCGATGTAGCCGTGGAGCGCTTCGTAAGTGCGTACGGAGAAAGGATTCTTTGGATAAAATCTCGCTGCGATCGCCGGCAGCTTCCAATCACCAAGTGTGAGTACCGCGTCATCAACCGCAAAGACGAGAAGGTCGACATCTTGAACCGGTTTATTTTCGGACGTTACGCTTACTTCGCCCCGCACCGTTTCACCCGGTTTCGCGG
>DASXMV010000060.1:0-5317 GCA_036495465.1 Candidatus Udaeobacter sp.
ATCCTGGACGACGTAGTCTTTCAGCCTCTTGTGCTTGGCAGTGCCGTAAACGTTCATCCGCTGGTGGTGGTCATCGCGATTATCGGCGGCTCATTAGTGATGGGTTTGTGGGGGATGTTATTCGCTATCCCCGCAGTGGTCGTAGTCAAAACTGCGGTCTCGACCTTCTTTAAAGAATTGAGAGCTTATCGCATTATTTGAGGGGGTTTTGAAGCGATCGAAGCCCATTCGGGCTTGAAACTTGGGTCTGGTCACTAAGTTTCAAAGGAAATGAAAACAGTCTGGCGGGTGTTTGTTTATCTGAGGCGCTATCCTTTGCTCGCGATCGCGACGCTGAGTTGCGCCATCACGGGCACGCTCATGGTAATCGTTCCGCCTGCGGCCACGAAATATATTCTCAATAACGTCATCAACGGTCACCATCCCGAACGTTTGCTCCCGCTGCTGATCCTGGTGGCTTTCGCCATGCTGCTTCAGAGAGGCTTGGATTATCTTCGCCTTTTGCTCAACAACACTTTCGAGCAAAAAGTAATTTTCGATCTGCGTCGCGATCTGTATTCACACATTCAAACCCTGCCTTTGCGCTGGTTTGATAATCGTTCCACCGGCGATCTGATGACGCGGATCCTGGAAGATGTGAGCTCAGTGGAGCGTGTCCTGATTGACGGCATCGAGAAAGGCACGGTCGCGGTGCTGCAGATCCTGGTAGTGGTAGCCGGGATGTTTTACCTCAGCACAAAGCTAACGCTGGTTGCGCTTGCGCCGGTGCCGTTCCTGGCCGGAGGCGCTCTTTGGTATACGCTCACGGCGCACCGGCGATACCGGGTACACCGCCGCGCCGCTTCGGCGATGAATTCGCTCCTGCACGACAATCTTTCCGGTATCCGTCAGATCAAAAGTTTTGTACGCGAGCATGAGGAGGATCGCCGTTTCAACAATGAGAGTGACGAGTTGCGGCGGGCCAGCCTTGTGGTTACACGGGTATGGGCGCTTTATCATTCTTCGATGTACTTGTTCGGCTCGCTTGGCGTACTACTGGTAGTGGCCGTCGGAGCGCGCGGAATCTTATCCGGAACCATGCAATTGGGTGATCTTGGCGCTTTTCTTGTACTCGCGAGTTTTCTCTACGAACCGATCGGCAAACTGCATGAACTCAATCAACTGATGCAGGCAGGACGGGCCGCGGGCGAACGCGTCTTCGAAATTCTCGATTCAGAACGTGAGCCGGAGGATGGCGAAACGTTCGCCCAGACAGTGCGCGGCGGGATTGAGTTTCGGCATGTCAGTTTCAGCTATTCCGGAGAGATGCCGACGCTAAGTGACATTTCGTTTCGCGCGCGACCGGGTAACACGATTGCGCTCGTCGGCACCACAGGCTCGGGAAAGTCCACGGTGATTAATCTGCTCACCCGTTTCTACGAGTTCGATACCGGCGAGATTTTGGTCGATGGAATTCCGATTCGTGATTTAAGCATTCGCGCGTTGCGGCACCAGATCGGGATGGTGACCCAGGAATGTTTTTTGTTTAACGGCACCATTCGCGACAACCTGCTAATCGGGAAGCCTGACGCGACCGATGAAGTACTGCTGGAAGCGGCGGCAGTGGCAAACGCCCGCCCCTTCATCGATCGGCTGCCGCACGGACTGAGCAGCGTGGTAGGGGAGCGCGGAGTAAGGTTGAGTGTGGGCGAAAAGCAGCGACTCTCGATTGCGCGGGCGCTGTTGAAGGATCCGCCAATTTTGGTTTTGGACGAAGCAACAGCAAGCGTGGACACCACAACGGAACGTCTTATTCAGGAAGCGCTGGAGACCCTGATGTTCGACCGCACGTCGATCGTCATCGCGCACCGGCTTTCCACCGTTATGCACGCAGATCAGATTCTGGTGCTCGATCACGGTCGTATCGCCGAACGCGGGACCCACGAGCAACTGCTGGCGCTCGGTGGGAAATACGCACGGCTATGCGAACAAAGCCTGCTGGAAACAAATGAGCCGACCATCGCCTGATGTGTCAGGCGTTCCCTGCGCCGGTGCGGGGCTAAAATACCCGTCGATCTAATCCATCTCGCGAGCAATTTTGCTTGCTAGGGGGCCAAGCGATTCAATAATGATGACCAGTTCAAGTTTAAGCACACATTCGCGTTTCCAATCACTCTGGCGAAAATGTGGAGTAACAATTTGTTCCGCACGTTCTGCAGCGTCGCATTTCTGGCGCTGCTTGTTTGTCTTTGCTCCTGCGAGGATTATCTGTTTGATTCCGATTCGAAGCAGATCGCGCACGGCTATCGTCTGAAACGGATCGATCATCCCAGTCAGTATGCTTTGCTGGCGCCATATGATACCGGCGGTCTTATCATAGACGAGATCGGATGGCACAAGCCATTCATTCTCGCCCGGGCCGCAGGCTCTGAATACTGGGACAGAATTGATACTGACCATGCTGAACACATTCGTATCAGCGAAGCGCAACGCCAGTCCAATCCAGATCTGCAATCCATCCCGATCCAGGACGCGAGCGTTGCATGGGATCAGCTAAAACCACACAAACCAATCTGGTGAGATCGGAGTGAGACCATTGTTATTTGAGATTTCGAGCTTGAAATTTAGCTCGGATTTGAGTTTTGGGATCTGGAAATTATAACCGATGGCAATCGCACCGCGCCTGATCAGTCTCAATTTGGGGTCCCAGACCGTTGGCCTGGCGGAGTTTCGCATGCGGGCCCACGGAGGTCTTGTCCTACAGGATTACCGCTTACGCGAGATCTCGACCGACCCGACTAGCGAGGGAATGCGACAGACGCAAATAGCAGTCGCCGTTCGCGAACTGATGAACGATCTCCGCGTTAAACAGGGAGCTGTGAACTACGCGTTACCTGCCCAATCGGTGTTTGCGCGTTTAGTGAAACTGCCCACCCTCGAACGCGAAAAACTGGACAAAATTATCGCCTTCGAGGCGCAGCAAAATGTACCGTTTCCCATCGACGACGTGGTGTGGGATTACCAGGTCGTCGGAGGCGGATTGGATGAAGAGATCCAGGTGATCCTGGTAGCGATCAAAATCGATTTGCTCGACGATATCACTTCAGGAGTCGAAGAAGCCGGGCTGCATACTTCTGCAATCGATGTGGCGCCGATGGCACTCTACAACGCGTTTCGGTATAGCTATCCAGACGTCAACGACTGCTCGCTGCTGATAGATATTGGGGCACGCACCACCAACGTTCTTTTTATCGAACCTCGAAGAATTTTCTCACGCAGTCTTCCTATTGGCGGCAGCACAATCAGCGCGGCGATTGCGAGGGAGTTTGGCGAATCTTTTGAGGCGGCAGAAACTCGCAAAAAGCGGGATGGCTTCGTCGGTCTGGGAGGAGCATACGCTGAGCCCGCCGATCATGATATTGCTCGTGTCTCGAAACTGGCGCGCAGCACTATGACCCGGCTTCACGCGGAGTTGATGCGTTCGATCAGCCACTATCGGTCGCAGCAGCAGGGCAATGGGCCTGGACGCATCTTTCTTTGCGGAGGAGCGGCGGGGATGCCCTATATGCGCGAGTTCTTTCACGAGAAATTTCAATTGCCGATCGATTTCTTTAATCCTCTTCGAAATGTAACTGTGTCGGATTCGGCGTTGGCATCAGATGTTGCGCGCTCCGCACATCTGCTCGGGGAATTAGTTGGTCTGGCCTTGCGCAGCGTAACCGTCTGCCCGATGGAGTTAGGTCTGCTTCCTGCAAACGTGGTTCGAAGGCAGGAACTCGAACGGCGCCGGCCATTCTTCATTGCCGCCGCTGCATGCCTAATTATCGCCATGCTGGGATGGTCCGCATATTACACGCGAGCCGCCCAGGTTACGCGCGACACCGCCGTAGTAATTCAGCAAAAGAACGCCTCCATGCGAGCGGCAGAAACGCAGCTGGACAAACTCAAAAAACAAATCACTTCACTCGACAGCGTTGCTACTCCACTCATTGGCGCAGTTAACGATCGCGACTTCTGGCCGCAAATTCTCGAAGACTTAAACACGCGTCTGCCTGAAGCCGATATTTGGATCACTGAGCTAGGCGCAACTTTGGGTGGAAAATTGCTGAAACAGGATGAAAAACTAGCGCAGGGAGTAGGACCGGTTCCCACAGGACCAACTTCTGCGGCGGGAACGAAGAGCGCAGTTAACGGAGGGAAATCAATCGATGGCATCCTGGTGCGCGGGCTTTATCTCTATAATCCGAAGCAGCAGGAAATTGTCGTCGATTACCTGCGTAACCTGGCGAGTTCGCCGTTTTTCGTTGTTGACCCAAAAATCCCGGAGCGCGTGATCAAATCGAACTCCGTGCCGAACGATGCGGAATGGGCCTTTCCTTACGAGCTCCAGCTAACGCTGCGCAAGCCAGTGAAATTGCCATGAACTGGTTCCGTCAAAATAGAGCGCTCGGCACGCTTCTCGTTGCGTTTGGAATTTGCGCGTTATTTACCGGCATCCTTCTTTACTGGAGATGGGCGGTCTGGCGCGATGCGAAGCAAGCATTCGACCAGGCGACCGCGGAGAAAAGCCGCCTCGAGCGTCTGGATCCTTTTCCAAATGATACAAATTATCGAAAACTGCAGGCTTACATCGATCGATACAGCGGTGCGCTGGACAAATTCAAAGATGCGGTGAAAACGGAAGCGGTTGCTGTGCCGCCGCTCGCGCCTAACGACTTCCAATCGCGCCTGCGTCAGGCAACAGTTGCGGCAGTTAACAGGGCCCAGACTAACAACGTAAAGTTACCGGATAAATTTCAGCTCGGCTTCGATGAGTTTGCCATGGCATTACCGGATACCGCCGTGGCGCCGCTTCTTGGTCAGGAACTTTCCCAAATCCAGATGCTGATAAGCATTTTGCTGGACGCGAAGGTGGACAGTGTTACTTCGTTTCACCGCCTGCCACTGCCCGAAGAACACGCTGCCTCATCAACTCCTGCTCCGTCTCCAGCGCGTGGACGAACGATTGCGGGAGGCAACACCGCCACGCCGGCTCCGGCATTAGTGCAGCGAAACGTTGTTGATCTGGCGTTTAAAGCCACGCCCACCGCAGCGCGCAAAGTTTTGAACGAAATTGCAAGTTCCAGCGGACAATTCTTCATCATTCGCTCGCTCTACGTGCACAATGAAAGAGATAAAGGTCCTCAACGCCAGAGAACCGGAGAACAAACTGCGGCTCAAATCCAACAGACGGCTAACGCACAGCCTGGCGCAGCCGCGCCGTTGAATTTTATCGTGGGCAACGAGCACATCGAGATCTCGGCCACGATCGAAATGTTACGGTTTGGGTTTTAGCCGC
>DASXMV010000061.1:0-31460 GCA_036495465.1 Candidatus Udaeobacter sp.
GTGAGGCGTCGGGGTTACTACGTCCTCCGTAAAACCAGTGTTCCGGCAGTGCTTGTGGAGTGCGGTTTTTTAACTAATCCGACCGAAGCAGCGTACGCGGAAAACGCTTCTTATCGTCAAAAGCTTGCAGAAGAAATCGCTGCCGGTGTGCGCGGGCGTAACACGGTCTCCAGTCCGCTTTCGACGACGCGAGTGGCAACCGGAGAAAGCATCCCATTGCAACCGTATATCGACCAAACAAGAGTGGCGAAATCTGAACGACGCAAGTCAAAGCGTTCCCACAAAAAAAGCGCGCGTAAGAAGAAAAGCTCATCGAAGTCACGCGGTTCAGAGGCAAAAACGAGCTCAAAAAATCAGGAGGGATGATTGAACCTTCCAATCTTGACTTCGGCGCAGATGCGAGCGGCGGAAGAAGCCGCTTTTGCCCGAGGTGTCGAGGTTGAAGCTCTAATGGACAAGGCCGGCGCAGGCGTTGCGCAAATGGTCACGAGATTTTTTCAGAAACCGGGCAGATGCATTGTGTTTGCCGGCAAAGGTAACAATGCGGGTGACGCGCTCGTTGCGGCGGAATGCCTGCGACGACTCGGGTGGAAAATTGAGGTGCGACTTGCTTTTCGGGAGAGCGATTGCAGCGAACTGATGCGCAAAAAACTTCAACACCTGCGCCGCAGACCGCCCGAAATTTTAAATGCGAGACCGCCGCGTGGCGGAACTGATCTCGGCGTCATCTTTGTGGAACTCATGGCAGAAGCCGCTGAGGAGTTATCCGCTGCCCAGGAAGCAATTGCGTCAGAGAGGTACATCGCTACTGCAACGCCGCTGATAATTCTTGACGGTTTGCTTGGGCTGGGTGCGAGGCCGCCGTTGCGGGATCCGATCCGCGCCGCGTGTCAGTGCATCAACCAACTGCGGACAAACAAAGGCGCTTACGTATTTGCGGTCGATCTTCCGACTGGGCTGGACGGCGATTCAGGAAAGGCCGATCGCGATTGTATTGTCGCCGATTTCACGGCCACGATCGGGTTCGCAAAACCAGGATTAGTGGCAGACGAAGCGCTGAACTTTGTAGGCAGGCTGGGAGTTGTGCAGCTGGATGATTTGCGCGCCGCAGAACGGAAAGCGAGGGAAATCGTCGCCGCCCCGCCAGCTTTAAGAGAATTACTCTCGAGACGCAAATTCAGCACGTACAAAAACCAATGTGGGCGTGTTGGTATCGTTGCAGGTTCGCGAGGATTCGTCGGCGCAGCACTCATGAGCTCGCAAGGCGCGTTGCGCGCAGGAGCCGGGCTGGTCGAGGTTTTTGTTCCCGAAGATATCTACGAGATTGTCGCCGGCGCGGCGCCAATGGAATCAATGGTCAAACCGCTGAAGTCGTACCGCGATTTGCTGAAGGAAAAAACCGATGTCTGGGCGGTGGGACCGGGTCTTGGAAAATCCCACGCCACGGAAATTCTCCAGTTAATCGAAAAAGCGAAGCAACCGATGGTGATCGATGCCGATGGCCTGAACATTTTGGCGGAAAAAATCTCAACGCTCAAGAACTGCAAAGGCAAACGTTTGCTCACACCGCATCCCGGCGAGATGAAACGACTTTCACCGGATGAGAAAGAGACCCGCGCCAAAACGGCGAGTGCGTTCTGCCAACGTTTTCCTGTAACGCTTTTATTGAAAGGCAGCCGAACGATCGTCGCTGAAATGGACCGACCAGTAAGCTACAACACCACCGGGAATCCGGGGATGGCCACCGGTGGAATGGGCGACATTCTCACTGGAGTTTGCGCTGGATTGGCAGGCCAAGGTCTCCCTCTTTACGACGCAGCACGGCTCGGCGCATGGTTATGCGGTCGCGCCGCGGAAATCGCGATTTTTAGTGACACTCAAAGCGAGCAATCATTATTACCGCGCGATGTCCTCGATCACCTTGGCGCCGCATTCAAGGAATTGTAGGGCGTCTGTGCCAGACGCCGGAAAAATTGGCGTTTCACAGAAACGCCCTACAGTTTGTCGAATCCGTAAAGTGGATCTTCAAACCCAACCAACCGAAGAGTACAAAGCACCGTCCGAAGAAACGGCGTGGAGCCGGGTGAAAAAGGCACTCGCGCCGCTTGCGGTGGTAGGCGTCGTGATCGCGAAATTGTTTGCGAAGCTAAAGTTCGTACTCTTGCCGCTCCTGAAGTTTCTGCCGATCCTGCTAAAATCGGGCGGCACAATGTTGTTGATGGTCTGGGTCTATACCCAGATTTGGGGCTGGCAATTTGCACTGGGATTCGTCCTGCTCTTGTTGGTGCACGAGACCGGCCACTTGCTTGTCGCCAGGCAGTTCGGACTCAAGGTCGGCGCACCTGTGTTCATTCCCTTTATGGGTGCCTTCATTGCCCTTAAGGAAGCGCCTCGCAACGCGTGGATGGAAGCATGCGTCGGAATCGGCGGGCCGATGCTAGGAAGTTTGGGCGCGTTGCTTTGCAATTTCCTGGGTGAGATGTTCGCTGCGCCGCTATTTATCGCGCTCGCGTGGTTTGGATATTTTCTCAATCTTTTTAACCTGACTCCGGTCGGGATGCTCGATGGCGGACGGATTGTGACCGCGCTCTCCCGCTGGCTTTGGTTGCCAGGATTCGCATTGCTCGTCTGGTTCGGTTGGAAATATCCAAACTTCATCATCTGGTTGATTGTGCTGTTGTCATTGCCGCGGATCTATTCGCTTTTCCGCAAACGAACCGAGGACGAACAACGTTATTTTGAAGTCACACCAGCCCAGCGCTGGACGATGTCGATATTGTACTTCGGTCTCATTGCGATCCTGCTCTTCGGAATGCACGTGGCCCAACAGGATTTAAATAAATACGGGGTCCGTTCTCATGGCCACGGCCGCGACACCATTGTGCAATGATCAGGCAGGAGTCGCCGCGAAGACTCTCTCAGGTTCGAGTCCTATTCTTTGCAGAATCGCCCTGAAACGTCTGTCTGGACGAAGCGGCAAAAATTCGGGAGCGATGCCAACGCCGTGCAAGGATGACGAACGTTGGTCGCAGGCACGCTCGAGTTCGCGAATTGCGTCGTCATGGGCACCGAGCGTTACATACACATGCGCGATGGCATCGCCCGGACGGTAGCCCCAGCCTGCCAAAGCCCCTTCAAGGGCTTCCAACGCCTTCTCGCGCTGGTTCATACGCGCGTACGTGATTGCCACGCCAAACCCTGGCCTTCCAGTGAACTGCACGGCTTTTTGATACAGTGCAATTGCATCGTCGAAGCGTCCCATCTCGCGATAAAGCGCTGCAAGCGACGGCTCGCCATAATGGGCAAATGTCGGATCAAGTTGGAGCGCGCGTTCTCCAGCGGCAATCGCTTCGTCGTAAAGACCGAAATAGCGGTAAAGTTCGCAGGCAAAATTACTCACCCAAAGCGAGGCCGGATCGATTACCGATGTGCGCTGCAGGTAGGCCAATGCTTTCCCGCGATCGCCGCGGGCGGCGTATAACGCAGCGATAAAGTAATTCGATGGCGTGGAATTGGAATCAATTGCAACCGCGCGATTGAATTCCGCCTCCGCTCCGTCAAGGTCCCAGTCCAGTATGCGTTTGGTTTCGGCCAGATACACGTGCGCTTCGGCTTCTTCGTCGTCGAGCTCCAAAGCACGCCGAGCCGCATCGCGCACCTTCGGATACGCTTCGAGCGGTGGCACGTAAGCGTCGGCGAGCCAAAGCCACGCTTTTGCCATTCCGGTCCAGGCCCTGCTGAATCTGGGATCTTTTTCGAGCGCCTGCTGGAAAAATTCGAGGCTCTTCCGCAACTCGGGTTCGGTGTTTTTATCCGAATAAACCAGGCCCTCCAGATAAGCATCATAGGCATCGGTGTTTCGAGCTGGACGCGACGGCGAAATTGCCAGTTTGAGCTTGAGAGTATCGACAATGGAACACGTAATCTCATCCTGTAGCGCAAAAATCCCGTGCATTTCGCGCTCATAGGTTTCTGACCAAATCGTAAATCCGTCGGAGGCGTTGATTAATTCCGCGGTAACACGCACTCGATTGCCATCGCGACGAACGCTGCCTTCGAGAACGTGGCCTACGTTTAACTTTGACGCGATTTCACCAAGCTCGGCGACCTTGTCCTTAAACCAGAATGAAGACCTCCGCGCCGCGACACGTAGCCCATCAACTTTCGCCAATGCTCCCAGGAGCTCCTCGGCAATACCTTCGCCAAAGTAGGCGTGATCTTTGGACGGGCTTAGGTCGTTAAAAGGTAAAACCGCAATCGATTTTTCGGTGGAGTCTGCTCGACCGGAGTCTGGCGGCTGTTGGATGGTGTCGATTCGGCGCGTATCGAGATCGGGCGTTCGGACAATTCCATATCGCGTAAGATCAAAAAACCAGGAGAGGACGAGTGCGACTGGAAATCCCAGTATGATCAGGAGCACGATAAGGCGCACGACCAAGTTCGAGATGTTGAACACCGGCAAGACCTGGGCAATGCCTTGGGCAAGCGCCCATCCACCCACCAGATAGGCAATGGCGACGCTGTAAACCCGTCGTCGCTTTAGCTCGGCAAAAAACTTTTTCGAATTCACTGCTCGGTTAACAGATTAAGCCTCATATTTTGTTCGCCGTTAGCAATCGACAAGTTCGGAGTTCAATTGAAACGGCTGACCGGGCCAATCCTTTGCCGAAAGTGGTGGCTAACTTCTCACTTCGCTGGTTGCTTAAGAAGTTTTTGGAAACGCGGATCGCTTCGGATCGGGTCCCATTCCCAGCGATATTTCAGATCGTTAACGGTTATGCTGTAATCGACGCTGTCCACCGCGCCCGGGGTGTTGAGAAGGCGTGTAATCAGGGGGATGGCTAGCTCCTTCTCTCCGACACGCGTGTAGATCAAAGCCAGGTAGCAATTCATTAGGGCGCCGTCGACCGCATCCTTGGACTCCGGTTTGAGTTCGACCGCGCGTCGCCCCTCTTTGATCGCCTCGTCTTTTAGCCCCATAAAGCCGTACAACCAACCGAGATTCGCATGTCGATAGGCGCTTTCCGGAGCCTCTTGTACGGCTGATTCAAAGGCAGGTCTTGCGAGCTCGAACGCCTTTCTCGCATTCTCATTGTCACCCTGCGCGAGATAAATGCAGCCTTCGAAAAAGCTTTTCGGTGTTGCCCCGGCGTTGGTGTATGAAAGCTCGTCGAGCGACGAAGTTTGTAGAACGCTTTTGGCTCCAGAATAATCGCGGTCCAGCATTGCGACTTCCCATCGGCAGGCAGTGACAGCGCCATCGGGATCCTCACTACCCGGGACGCCTTCGAGTAGTGATTTCATCAATTGGGTGTCTCCCTTCCACCAAAATTCGACGTAACCACTCTGAATTTTTGCAACGATCGATCCGGGAGCCATCGTCCGCATTCGCTCTGCCCATAGCGCCGCTTCTGGCCAACGGCGCATCGCAGTGTTGATAAAGATGAGTTCCCGGACGGTGTTCGGGTTTTGTGGATCCAGTCTGGCAACCCGTTCGTACTCCTCGAGCGCTTGTTGCCATTTACCCTGTCGGCGCTTGATCGCCGCAATGAAACGAGCAATATCTCCGTTGCTCGGGGCGAACCGAGCGGCGATATCAAATTGTTCGAGAGCGCCGTCGTAATTCTGATCCATCCAGTAGATGCATTGACCAAGGGCTAGATGTGCTTCCGCCAGATTGGGCTGGAGACGAAGGGCAATTTCAGCTTCGGTTCGAGCTTTGGTTTTCCAATCCTCTGTTGGCTCGTAGTAGTGGAAAACCTGGGCGCAAACTGACGCAAGCCGCGCGTGGGCAAGCGCAAAATCGGGATCGAGCTCAATCGCCTGCGTGTAAAGTTTCTCGGCGGTCTCGTAATCCTCTAGCGTCGTATCGGGGTTTTGCGAGATCTGATTAGCTCGTAAATAAAATACATACGCATCCGGATTTTTCGTGGGTTTGGCTGTTATCCGCGCTTGTTCGTCGGTGCTGAGCGTAGCGCGCAGAGCGTCGGCAATTTCACTCGCCAACTCGCCTTGTAATCCGAGTGAATCGGCCAGGGTGCGATCGTAACGGTTCGCCCAGATCTGCCGGGCACTCTGTGCATCGACCAATTGTACATTGACGACTACACGGTCACCTTCGCGCCGAACGCTACCCTCAAGAACATTAGCCACACCAAGTGTTTTGCCGATCTGCCGCAGATTGTGCCCGGTCGTGTCGCGAAAGTTCATAACAGACGAACGACTGATCACCCTGAGTTCTTTGACTTTGGCCAGACTAGTCAGGATGTCGTCTTGAACGCCGTCTGCGAAAAATGCATTCTCTTTGTCCGGGCTAAAGTTCTGGAATGGCAACACCGCGATTGTTTTTTCCGTCGTCAGAGAAGTCAGCGCTGCTTGCCTGGAATAAAACCACATACTGAATCCGACGACGGCAACCAAAAGCACGCCGGCTATGGTCAAGGCCGCTCTGCGTCGGGGGCCCGATCGCGAATCACTTGCCGCCTGCGCGGTTTGGTCTGATTGCCATTTTTCCAGCTTCTTGGGCAATTGCGCGTTTCCAACTTCGTCCGTGTAGAGATTAACGATGAAGACAGGAACATTATGTTTTACAGCGCATTCTCCCAGATCATGAAGGTAAGGGCGCCACCGTCGCGAGTGTCCCAGGTCTTCGGCTACACGCTTGGACAAGAGAATGTGACCCGCATCGCCACAGTCCATCACCCGTTGTGCAATATTAATCCCCGCGCCTGCGACATTTGCCCGACCATTTACATCCTGAACTTCGTTGACTGGGCCGCTGTGAATTCCCATCCGTAGTCTCAGCCGGGGATACTGTTTTAATTTTTCAGTAATCTCAGTGGCGCACTCCACAGGTGCCTCAGGACTGTTGAAAAAAACGAGGGCCATCCCGTCGCCAACCGGAAGACGAATGAGTCTATGTGCCGCCTCCGCAGCGCGCACCTGGCCTGAATTTTGGACAATCTGCGTCAATTGTTCCTGAACCTCACGCTGTTCATCTAGTAACAGCTTCGAGTAACCCACCACGTCCATGAAGAGGACATGACCGATCTCCAACCGAGCGGTAGACCCAGAATCAGCAGACATATAAGAGATTCACGGCATTCTGGCCCCGATGTTATCCACGGCTCAGCGCGGCGAGTCAAATCGTGGTGGCGCCCTCAGCGGATGAATGGCCGCTCGGTATGTCTCCATTCTGACTCGACAGCTCTCAAACGGCTTGATGCAAAGGCGGCAGCCTAATTAACATCAACACAGCGTCGAAAGTTTCGAAGAGATGATAACACGCCGCCAGTCCTTGAAGCGCTTGATCGGTGTTGCTGCGGCAACGATCGCTACGCCGATGATCAATCGCGGCTGGTTTCAACTCTTCGCAGACAGCGCGACTAAGTACTCGGAGCGCGCGATAGGTCTTGTTCAGCGCAGCACGGTAGTCGACATGCTTAATCCGTTCACGCTTCTCGGAGTGCTGGCGCCGTTTAAGGGAGACAAGCGTCCGACATGGTTTACGAATCCTGAGACATTTACTGCCAACGATCTTCAGCGGTTCAAAGATTCCGGGATCAATGTGATGCATGTCGGAGTGGGAACGGTCGGTCCAACTGCGTACGATCAGGTGATGTGGTTTCTCGGTCTGTGGAATGGATTCATTGCGCATCATGGAGAGCATCTCATGCGCGTGGATGACGCCGCAGGCATCGACGCTGCAAAGAAGTCAGGCAAAATCGGCATTATTCTGGGGCTGCAAAACTCCGAGCATTTCCGGACCCCCGACGATGTCGATCGATTCCATCAACTTGGCCAGCGCGTGTCACTCCTCACATACAATACTCGCAATTTAATCGGCAATGGGAGCACGGAGCGGCATGACGACGGCATAAGTGACTTTGGAATTACGATCATCGAGCGAATGAACAAGGTGCGAATGGCTGTCGATGTCGCTCATTGCGGCGACCGGACCACCCTTGAAGCCTTCGAAATTTCCAAGGCGCCCGTTCTCATCACTCATGCTAATTGTCGTGCACTTAATCCCGATCAGCCGCGATGCAAAACTGATGAAGCAATTCGCAAAATGGCGGCCAAAGGGGGCGTCATGGGTATCACTGGCGTCCGCAATTTCGTCTCTCCCAAGGAACCGACCACAGCAGAGAACGTCCTCGACCATTACGATTATGTCGCCAAACTCGTCGGCGTCGAACACCTGGGTGTAGGCAGTGACATTGATCTCGATGGTTACGACGCGCTTCCCGAAGATTACAGGAAATGGCTAAGAAGCCTGTACAAATCCAGTTATGCTTTCCGTGACAAAATGGACACGGACGGCGTGAACCATTACAAGCGTATGTTTGATATTACCGACGGGCTGATTCGTCGAGGCTATTCGGATTCGGACATCGAATTAATCCTGGGCGGGAATTTCCGTAGAGTACTGGGGCAAATCTGGAGCGCATAAAGCTGACGCGGCCAGACGGCGCTGGGCATTCTGAACAGTCGCTGCTAGATTGTTCAATGTCCTTTCAGCTCGAATCGAACTACAAACCGCGTGGCGACCAGGCACAGGCAATTGCCAAGCTGATGAAGTCCGTCGAAGCCGGTAACCGCCATCAGACGCTGTTGGGTGTCACCGGTTCGGGCAAGACTTTCACAATGGCAAACGTGATTCGAGAGTTGGACCGTCCTACGCTTGTCATTTCCCACAATAAAACTCTCGCTGCGCAGCTTTACTCCGAGTTTAAACAATTCTTTCCGCGGAACGCAGTCGAATATTTCGTTAGCTACTTCGATTACTATCAGCCGGAGGCTTATATCCCTCGTTCCGACACTTACATCGAGAAGGATTCTTCCATTAACGAAGAGATTGAACGGTTGCGGCTGGCGGCAACCAGCGCGCTACTTTCGCGCCGCGATACAATCGTTGTAGCCAGTGTCTCCTGCATATACGGCATCACCTCCCCGGAAGATTACTTACAAATGTTGCTGACTGTGAAACGCGGACAGCATATCTCGCGCGAAGCCGTGCTCGGCCGTTTGATCGATATGTTGTACGAGCGAAATGACATCAATTTCGCGCGCGGCAGGTTCCGTGTCCGGGGCGACGTCGTGGAAGTTTATCCGGGGTCCGCCGATGAAGAAGGCATCCGGATCGAGTTTTTGGGCGACGAAATCGAGGCGATAACACGGTTCGATCCTTTGACCGGTCACGCACACGAGGCGCTATCCGTAATTACTTTTTATCCCGCCAAGCAGTTCGTGACGCCGGCGGACAAACTCAATCGCGCCTTGCGTACCATCCGCGAAGAGCTGGAACAGCGGATCACGGAACTGGAATCACAAAATAAACTTCTCGAAGCGCAACGCCTGCGGATGCGTACCGAATACGACCTTGAGATGTTGCAGGAAATGGGCTTCTGCAACGGAATCGAGAATTACTCGCGTCATTTGTCCGGGCGCCAACCAGGGTCAAAGCCGTACACAATCATCGACTTTTTCCCGAAGGATTTTCTGGCCGTGATTGATGAATCGCACGCCACCATTCCACAAATCGGCGGTATGTACGAGGGCGATCGCTCGCGCAAAACGGTTCTCGTAAACTACGGCTTTCGCCTGCCGAGCGCGCTCGATAATCGGCCACTCAATTTCGGCGAGTTCATGAAACTGACGAACCAGACCGTTTACGTCAGCGCGACGCCGGCAGAATTCGAAATTCAGAATAGCGTAGTTGGAAATACGGGATACATCCCGCACAGGCGACAACGAATCGGTGAACAAGAACTGGTGCCGTTCGTCTTGCCAGGTGAACAGCGCCCCATGATCAATGCCAATAAATCACCGGCACGCTTCGAACGTCCAGGCACCAAATCAGAAGTCCACGTCTCGCCAACTGACCAGCCTCCCGAGAAATTCGATGTGCACACGCCCGGTGCGCCGCTAATCGTCGAGCAGATCATTCGCCCTACCGGACTTCTCGATCCCAAAATCACTATTAAGCCGCTAAAGAATCAGATCGACGAGACGATCGAGCTTTGCCGTCAGCGAGTTGAGAGCGAGGAGCGGATTCTGGTGACAACGTTGACCAAACGAACAGCGGAAGATCTGGCAGACTACCTGCGCGATGTCGGATTGAAAGTGCGATACTTGCATAGCGATATCGATGCAATCGAACGCGTCGAAATTTTGCGCGGATTACGCGCGGCGGATTTCGATATTCTCGTTGGAATCAATTTGCTTCGCGAAGGTCTCGATCTTCCAGAGGTTTCGCTGGTTTGCATTCTTGATGCGGACAAGGAAGGTTTTCTCCGCAGCGAAACTTCTCTGATTCAAACGGCGGGACGGGCCGCACGACACGTGAATGGCGAAGTAGTGCTTTTCGCCGATCACGTCACCCAAAGCATGCAAGCGCTCATCTCGATTTCGGAATACAGACGAGCGAAGCAGATGGAATACAACGAGAAGCACGGCATTACACCGCAGACCGTTCGGCGCGCCGTGCAGGAGAGTCTGCATACCATTCTTCGCGGACGCCAAATCGCCGCCTCCGTCATTCAGGAAGCCGGCGGCGATTTCAACGCGACCGAATTGCTGCGAGAATTGGAAGAGGAAATGCAGGACGCTTCGGCAAACCTGGAATTCGAACGCGCAGCGCTATTGCGCGATCAGATCATGGAAGTAAAAAGCGGTATTGGGATTTCGAAGATCGAACCGAAACGACGCCCTGTGAAATATTCGTCGCGTGGGCGGGGAGCTGGCCGCCGTCGTTCGAGGGTTTGACTCAGACCAGATTGCAAGCGCAGGTCCAGAGTTCGTGATCGAGCGCCGCTTTGGCGCGGTTCGCAAGAAGATCTGCGTTCGCGTCCTCGCGCAACACGGCAAAGATGGTCGAACCAGAACCCGACATCAGCGCTGCGCCGACCTCTGATTGATCCAGTAGCCACATTTTCAATTGCGCGAGGAAAACAAATTTTTCGAACACCGGACGTTCGAGACCATTCACAAACGTCTGCCCAGCGAACTTCTGCGCTTGATAAGGAACTCCGGGGATCTCCCGCGAACGTTCCCAGCGCGAGTATGCCCACGCGGTTGAGACGGCGAAATCCGGCTTCAACAACAGGATCGAAAACTGCCTTTCCAATTTCACCGGAGTGACCGTTTCACCGCGCCCCTTGCACAAAGCCGCGGACTGAAAAATAAAGAATGGAACGTCCGACCCGATTAGGCCCGCCATCCTCACAAGCGCTTCTTGCGACAACTTCGCGTCGAAAAGTGTGTTAAGTGCGAGCAGTACGGAAGCGGCATCGCTGCTTCCGCCGCCCAATCCCGCGCCATGCGGAATTCTCTTCTTGAGCTCGATCGAAACGGCCGGCTGGATTTTGGTCGCGTTAAAGAACGCTTTCGCTGCGCGAACGACAAGATTGTCGTCGCCTTGCGGTATTGATGGTTCGTCGCAGCGAAACTCAATACCTTTTCCCGGTTGGCCTTTATTAATTCTGATCTCATCGAAAACCGAAACCCGTGCGATCAGCGTCTCGAGCTCATGAAAACCATCGTTTCGCCGGCTGAGAATCCTTAATGACAGATTTACCTTCGCGGGAGCGAGGATTTGCATACCTTACATTTCAATTGTCATGTCGAGCTGAGTCGAGACATCTCTTGAATAAACATCAGAGATTCCATGACTTCGCCCGGAATGACAAAAGTAGCTGACAAAATCATCGTCGCGCTTGATGTGCCCACGAAGATGCAAGCGCTTGAGCTCGTGGAAAAGCTGCGCGACCAGATTGGACTTTTTAAAGTCGGCCTGCAACTTTTCATCGCAGAAGGTCCGGCAATTGTGGGGGCTGTTTCTTCGACGGGCTCCAAAGCTTTTCTCGATCTCAAGCTGCACGACATTCCAAATACCGTGGCCAGAGCAGTCGAATCCGCCAATGGCCTTGGCGTACAAATGTTGACCATTCATTTGAGCGGTGGTCGCGAAATGATTCGCGCAGCGATTAAAGCACGCGGAAATCACACTTTGCTCCTGGGTGTGACCGTTCTAACAAGTTCGACGGAAGAAACACTTCGCGAGATTGGGATTGAGGACAAAGTGAACGATCAAGTCTTGCGCCTGGCAAAATTGGGGGTTGAAGCCGGCATCGACGGAATTGTGGCAAGCCCACATGAAATCCAAACCCTCCGATGCGAATTCGGAGATGGAATCAAAATCATTGTTCCGGGAATTCGCCCCAACTGGTCGGAACCCGGAGATCAAAAGCGAATGATGACTCCGCGTGAGGCGTTCGAAGCCGGCGCTGACTATCTTGTGATCGGCCGACCGATCACAGCGCATCCAAAGCCGCAAGAAGCTGTCGCGAAAATTTTGGAAGAATTAAGCTAAGCGTTGTCGTTTCGAGCAGAGTCGAGCAATCTCTTGGTTTTTCTGAAACGGCCGAAAATGTCTCGACTTCGCTCGACATGACAAAAAGGCTTTTCCGGATGCTCGAGGTTTTTCACGATCAAGCCTCGCACTCGGCCGCAATGAATATGGCGATCGACGAAGCAATGCTCGAGTCGACTACGGCTCCCTTGATTCGTTTTTACCGTTGGCGGTCCCCCGCTCTCTCCTTCGGATATTTTTGTCGATTTGCAGATGTCGCCAATCACCTAAACGAACGCGATTTGGTTCGTCGTTGGACGGGTGGCGGAATTGTATTTCACGGGAATGACCTGACTTACTCCATTGTGATTCCAGCTGACCATGTGGTCTTCCCCGAGTCGTCTGCAGCTATTTATCAAAAGGTTCATTCCGCTTTGGTCGATGCTTTGGCTGAGACCGGACAACGCGGAATTGTAGCCGGAGACGGCGACCCCCGCTCGGGGCGCGTACCGTCTCTGACCGCAAAAACCGGCATCAGGGACGCCGGCTGCAGCTGTTTCGCTAATCCTGTACGAGCGGATGTAATGATGAATGGGCGCAAAGTAGCGGGTGCTGCGCAACGCCGAACGAGCCGAGGATTGCTACAACAGGGCAGCATCCAGGGAGTCGATCTCGGGAATCGTTTAGCAGCACGATTTGCGCAGGCTTTGTCCACGGATGGTCATGAATACGAGAGCGACGATCATCTTTTGAAGCGAGCATCTGAACTGACTCAACAAAAGTACGCGACCGAAACCTGGATGCGAAAGCGATGAATTGTGGATTTTGCGCCAACACCTGATCGGTTTTGCGGTCTGGAATAATTAAATTTGCGCTCGTGTTCCTTTGACAACACACAGCCCCGCCCACTATTCTCGCCTCGTGGAACTCTTCGCGCGCTCAACGCCGGGGTTGACTGGGAATGCTGCAGCGGCTTCTCCTGCCTGCTCTCTGGCCAAAGTTGCGAAGCTGGTTCAACCTCACCTCGAACAAGTTGAGACACGCATTGCCCAACAGGCATCGGCCTTCGATCCGGCAGTCGAAGGCTATGTCGTTTACGCAGTCGGCGGTCGCGGCAAACGTTTGAGACCGATGCTGACACTCCTAGCCGGCGGGGCGACCGGGGAGATCAATTCCAGACACGTCGACCTGGCAGTCATCGTGGAACTCATCCACCTCGCCACTCTCGTGCACGACGACGTCATGGATGAAGCAGAGCAGCGGCGGGCACAACCTACTGCGAACGCGCGTTGGGGAAATTCGTTGAGTATTCTACTGGGTGATTGCCTCTTCGCTCATGCGCTCACGCTCTCGACAAATTTTGAGAACGCTAATATCGGCCGGGCCATTGCACGTACGGCGGCGACTGTTTGTTCTGGCGAAATGATCCAGACACAACGCCGGTTCGATCTCAACCTCGGTGTTCACGATTACCTGCGAATCGTCGAGATGAAGACGGGGTCGCTCTTCTCCGCAGCAGCGGAATTGGCCGCGGTAATCAGCGAGGCGCCTCCTAACGTGATCGAAACGTTCAAGAATTTCGGATTTCAAATTGGGACGGCATACCAGATTTACGATGACTGTGTCGATCTCGCCGGAAGTGAAGGAACAACCGGCAAGACCCTCGGGACAGACCTCCGCAAAGGCAAGTTTACTCTGCCGGTTCTGAATTTCCTTCGCTCAGCGACCGAGTTTGACCGCGAACGCTGTTGCCAGCTTGTCCTCGAGGAACGAATCGAAGAGATGATTGAACTTTTGAAAAATGGCGCGACCAACGGAGCGCTAAACGAATCCATCGCTGCCGGAAGCGATTTGATCCGCGAAGCGCAGACCGCGTTGGATGGAATTAAGTCGAATCCTTATGCCGAGGCGTTGTTCTCGCTCGGAGACGCGTTGTGCGACATGTTCGATCAACTTCGCGTCTGAAATCTGGATGGAGAGTCGGGCTCCTGCAAGCCTTGGGCTCGGCATCGCGGAAGGTCCGCCCTCCAATTTCTGATTTATGGTGCAGCTCAAAATCCATGAGATACCGAAAGATGAACGGCCGCGCGAAAAACTGGCTGCGCACGGCTCGCGTGCGCTCTCAGACGCTGAGCTGATTGCAATTTTGTTGCGCACTGGCGTTTCGGGTGCAAATGCGGTGGACGTCGCTCGCCAGCTATTGGAAAAATACGGTTCGCTTACAGGGCTCAGTCGCTGTTCGGTGGACGAATTGTCAAAGATCAAAGGGATTAAGTTCACCAAAGCGGTTCAACTTGTCGCTGCCTTCGGGCTGGGCGACCGCTTGGCGCGAGAAAAATGGGTAAAACAAAAAATTGACTCGCCCGAACTGGCGAACGAGCTCGTTGGTCCAGAAATGCGCCGACTGCGCAAGGAGTCGTTGCGCGTAATTCTGCTCGACACGCGTTATCATTTGATTCGCGTGGAAGAGATTTCGCTCGGAAGCATTAACGAAAGCATCGCCCACCCGCGAGATGTGTTTCGACCAGCCGTGATTTCTTCGGCCTACGCAATCATCGTTGTGCACAATCATCCGTCAGGCGACGCGTCCCCTAGCCAGACTGATCACAGCCTGACAAGGCGCCTGGCAGAAGCAGCCGAGTTGTTACAAATAAAATTACTCGATCACATCATCATCGGCGCGCCATCGGAAGGCAATCCGGGTTATTTCAGCTTCAAAGAAGCAGGCGTTCTGTAAGGCCGGAGAAACCGTTAAAGAGATGCGTAGCGAGAAAATTCATCCCAGCGCAATTGTCGATCCCGGCGCGAAAATTTGTGCCGATGTCGAGATTGGACCGTTTTCCATCATCGGGGCAAAGGTGATGCTCGGTGAAAAAACAATCGTGCAATCGCATGTCGTGATTGAAGGCGACGTCACGATCGGCGACGGAAATCTAATTTGCCACGGCGCAGTGATTGGCGCGCCGCCACAGGATGTCTCTTTTTCACCCGAACGAAAAACGAAGGTTGAGATCGGTAATAACAACATCATTCGCGAGTATTGCACAATTCATCGAGGCACAGCTGAAGACAGCGCGACGACAATTGGTGACGGGAATTTTCTGATGACCGGAGCGCATATCGGACACAACTGCGAAATCGGAAATAACGTCATCATCGCGAACAATTGCTTGTTGGCCGGTTACGTGCGTGTTGATGACGGCGCCTTTCTCGGCGGCGGATCGACATTTCACCAATTCATGCACATTGGACGACTCGTGATGGTGCAAGGCAGCTCCGCATTCGGCAAAGATCTGCCGCCTTTCGTCATCGCAGCAGAGCGGAATTCTGTGTTTGGAGTAAATGTCGTTGGCCTGCGCCGCGCCGGCTACAGCGCAAAAGAGCGAGAAGAAATCAAAGCAGCGTTCAAACTGGTATATTTGAGCGGCCTCAATATTTCACAGATGCTGGAAAAAGCAGCGACGATCAAATTTTCCGCGCCGGCACGCGAATTCGTCGACTTCATCGCAAACGCAAAGAAGCGAAGCATCTGTCCGCTAAAACGCGGCGACGATCGTGACACGTCGACCTAACGAGGAACAGACGCTCTGGGAGAACTCAAGCTTTTACTATAGAACCCAGAGCGATCGAAGCAGCAAACACGCCGCTTACCGGCGGCGAGCATTGCGCAGGCATTCTTGACCCGACGCACACGAGTCTCCGGTCGCTTGGCCGAGACGATCCACTGAATCCAATCTCGACGCGCCATGGGAGTGATGTCCGACCACAACGCCCGAGCTTTCGCGTCGCCTTCGAGAGTCTTCCGCAGATCGGACGGCACCTTTGGCTCCGGTTGTTCTTCTGCCGGCGCGACCTCCAGCGTAACAATGTCCCCTGCGTCTATGCCCACAGCTTCGCGCATCTTCCGGCCCACTTTGAGCCAATGACTACGTTTGCCGTCTGGCTCGAGCGCGGCCCGAAAGGGAAAGCCATTGAGGGTGCCTTCGACTGACGTCATACCCCGCGAGGGTAGTTTCGCACTGGCATTTTTTGGCAGAACAAGAAACGCCCAAGAGCTGCCCTTCGTGCTGGCCGCTGGCCGCTGGAGTTTCGCGCTGAAACGGATCTTGGAATGAGCTCTGGTCATTTCACTTCTAACTCACAATCGTCGTTGGATTGATTGCCAGCAACGCCAGCATGCGGCCCGTTTTTCCTTTTTCAGCTCGATACGAGTAGTAATGATCCAAATCACAAGCCGTACAAATACCGGAGTCGTAAATCGTTTCCACGCCGGAAGCGCGGCATTGCCGAACAATTTCCGCGGCGAAGTCGACTTCGTAATGGGGCGGGCGAACGCATGGGCTAAGCTGAACGACTACGTCCGCGGGATCTGTTCCGAAGCGATCGATCATTTGCGCGATTGCTTTAGAAACGAGGTTAAGTTCCGTGCCTTTGCGGCCAGAATGTACCAGGCCGATGGCCGGCGTTTTTGTGTCGACAATGTAAACTGCACAGCAATCGGCGACGTACACACCCAGCACAACGCCGCGTTGATCACTAATGATGCCATCGCAGCCGCGGAATTCGTTGGAAGTGGCGCTGCGATCGGCGCGGAAAGCCAACGCTGGCCCGCCGACAACTGCGATTCTGTCTCCATGAACCTGCTGCGCGGTAAACAGTGGCCACTCGCCCAAACCGACGGAGTTGCGGATTTCGCGATGCGCAGCGTCGAGCCGCTTTAACACTTCCGCCTTATCGTCCGAGACGTTAATGCCTGGAATTCTTTGCGTGAAAGCGTGACGACAGATTCCAATTGCACTGAGGGCAGGAAACTGTTCGAAGGGAAGCTGCATTAGAATCGAGGCGCCTAAACGGAAAACACAAATCTCAAATAAGCCCCGAACTCAAAAATCACCAATTGCCACCTTTCTTGTCATGTTGAGTGGAGCGAAACATCTCTATTTCTCATCGGTGGAAAGCTGCGAAAGAATAATCAGAGATCCTTCGCTCCGCTCAGGATGACAATCGCGCGCTTGAAACGTCAGGCTTGAGCCGTCACTTCGATGCGCTTCGGCGTCTTCCGGCCGGAACCCGCAGCGTGTCATCGTCAACGTCTTTCCGTTTGCCCTCTGCATCCACGCCGCTGCCCGTATAATAGGTCTTCGATTTCGTCGCGCGGGGAGCGAGGTCAGCAAACATTTCCTGGTAAGTGCTCTGCGCGCCGGTGGCACGGTCAAATTCTGCCAGCGAAGAGTTGTAGCCGAAAAGCGCCTGCAAACGAGTCGATTGCGCAGTAAGCAGCTGGACCTGGGCGTTGAGCACATCCAACTGAACTCCGGCGCCGGCGTCCAGACGCGCTTTGGCTAAACGAAGAGCCTCTTCGGCTTCCTCCACGTTTTTCTCCTGGCTTACAATCAACTCGCGGTTCTGCTCCAAATTTGAATAAGCCTGTTGTATTTCCAGTTCCACCTGCCGAACGTCATCATCATAGGTGATTTTAGATTCCGAAAGGAGAGCGCGCTGCTGGACAACCTGGCCGGCGATCGAACCACTATCCCAAATCGGCATACTACCTTGAACTCCCGCGACCCAGCCTTTTGAAATATCATGCCAACTGGAGTTCACCGGAGAACTGACCCATTCTCCGCCGCCGGTGGCGGTGATCGAGGGCAGGTATTGACCTGCTACCGCGCGCACTTGTTGAACTTGATTTAAGACGTTGGCCCGTGCTTGTTTGAGAAAGGGACGCCGCTCTTTTCCCATCTCGATGGCGGCCGCGAGTTTGATGGTGCGAGGGATGTATGGCATTTCACCGACTACGTCCAATGGCGGTTCTTCACCGCGCATCGGTTGAAAGTATATACCGAGCGTTTTCGCCAGCGTTAGCTTCGATATTCGCAGGTTATTCTGGGCAGTAATAAGCAGCGGAAGTTGATTGTAATACGCTACCTCCGCCTGTAGCACGTTGAACCGCGGAACCGTTCCCGCTTCAAAACGATTCTGCTGATCCTTTAATTGGGCGTTCAAAAGCTCCACCGATTGTTCGTTCACCTGGACGAGCTCTCGATTGACCACAATCTGGTAAAACTGCGTTTTAACGGTCGCGATGAGTTGATCCAGAACATTGCGGAAGGAGAAGTAGGCGCTGTCCCTCTGAAAAAACGTGCCGCGAATCTGATTGAAGGTTGAGCCGTTAAAAATCAACTGCGTCCCGGTCACGGAGATGGTGTAGGATACGTCACTCAGTTGCGCATTTCTGGCAACAGGTGTCGCTGTCGGGGCCGCAGCCGCTGCGGCGCCCGCGGCAGTGCCCCGAACATCGTTCACCTGCGACGCCGGCGATTCAATGAGGGAACTGGATGCGCCCGTACCAGGTGTAACAGGCGTCACGCCCTCAGCGCTAGTGCTTATGGTTCGGGCGTTCACGAGATTTGGATCAGTCCAGTCAAAGTTTGCGTTTGCTGTGATCTGTGGAAGGGCCTGCGCGCGGACCTGAATGATCACGCCTTTGGAGCGCTTGATCTCTTGTTCCGCGTTCAGAAGAGCCGGATTCTGCTGCAGCGCAGTGAGGATTGCCTGATCCAGAGTAAAAGTTGGGACCCTACCAGCGGATCCTGATCCAGCGCCGGATTTTCTTGTTTCGGTACCGCTAAAACTTTGCGGGCCAGAGATACTGCAGACTGCAAACAACCCAAGAAAAATAAGAAATCTTCTCATAGAGGCTTAGCGATTAGATGCGCGGAAACCAGCGTGCGGATTTAACGCTCAACATTCTACCGCAGTCTGATAGCACCGCCGCCAGATAAATGAAAATCATTTCGATTGGCAGTAATCGTAAATTTTGGTGTAAATCTGCAACCACGCTTTTTGCTCGCCCGGGGTGAGGTGTTCCAAGACCTTCATTAGATTGCCTACTATTTCCTCGCGAATTCGCATGACTAGCGCCGAACCCTTCGGTGTAATGCAAACCATTACCTTCCGGCGATCATCTCGCGCAACAGAACGCATCACGTAATCAAGATTCTCAAGGCGCGCTACCAGGCCGCTTGCCGCCGCCGTGGTATGTCCCATTTTTTTCGCAATTGCAGACATGGTGAGAACTTCCTTTTGATCGAGATACGCAAGAAGGAAAAACTGCACAAACGAAACATTTCCGGGAGCGAGTTGCTTGCAAAGACGCAGTACGAAACGGCGCTGCATCTCCAGAACGATATGGGAAAGCCGTTCCGCATCCGCACGAATTTGATCAGTCGGACTTCGTGCAAACGCGGTCAAGGCTCCCGTATTCAAGGCAAGTAAGCTAAAAATGCCTGCATAACCTGTCAATCCCGCTCAACTGCGAGTGGGCTAACACCAGGTTTGTACATTAACAATTTCCCCTGCCCTTAACGACTCGCCCGCACCGAGACGCAGCAGTGCGTTCGCCCGGCTCAAGCCAAAAAGCGCGTGCGATTCCTGGCGTCCAGTCGGCAGGAATGTTGCATTCTCAACCTTGCCCCGAATGTAATGTGGACGGTCGCCTTCATTTGTAAGATCGACTGCCAGCGTAGCTGGCACGCACGGTGGATCAAGATCGCCGGCACCCATCATTTTCAAAATTGCCGGCCGCACAAACTGCAAAAAAGTGACGAATGCTGACACCGGATTTCCGGGCAAACCAAATACCGCGCATCCTCTGGCCTTGCCGAACAAGAATGGTTTCCCCGGTTTGATTGCCACGCGCCAAACGTCGATTTTGGCTCCGAGCGAGAGCAAAGTATTCTTGACCAGGTCATGCTCGCCGACTGAGACGCCGCCAGTAATCACCAGAACGCGATTCTCGATTCCGCGCTGGAGCGCTTTACTCAACGGGTCGCACTGGTCGGAGCAGCGCTCGACTGACGTCACAGATGCACCGGAGCGTTCCAGCAACGCTTGCAGCAAGATTGAGTTGCTGTCATAGATTTGCCCTCGATCAAGCCGGTTTCCCGGAATCACCAGCTCGTCGCCGGTAGAAACAATTGCCGCGGTTATTTCGCCGCCGATTTTCACTTCGGTCAAACCCTGTGACGCCAGCAAGGCAATTGTGGTTAGACCGATCCGCTCGCCCTGCAACAGGATTTTCTGGCCCTCCGCCAGATCACAGCCGCGCCTGCGGATAAATTCGCCAGGTTCGACTCCTGCATTTACCACGATTTCGTCGCTCTTACGCGTCACGTCTTCCTGCATCACCACCGCATCTGCGCCAGAAGGAATCGGCGCGCCGGTGAAAATCCGCGCTGCTTCGCCAGGACGAATTCTGAGCTGCCGATCAGCGCCAGCAGGTTGCTCGCCGATCACATGCAGGCTTGCGCCTTTTTGCGACGAACTCGTCACCACGGCGTACCCGTCCATCGCGGAATTATCGAACAAAGGCAGGGGAAATCGCGCGACAACCTCCTGCACACTGAAACAATCGAGCGCTTTGAGAAGTGGAACGGTTCGTTCGCCTGGCGAATCGACGCTCTGCAAAACCTGCCGACGTGCTTCTTCTTCGCTGATCATTCCCAATCACTTGAATTAGTAATCGGCCATTGGCAACTCCGAGGGAATTGCCCGCACGTGGTGAAATCTGTGTTCATTGACGCAAATTACGAATTGGAAATCCAAAATTGCCTGCGATATTCTGGGTTTGCTTTTGGTGAGGTGGCTGAGTGGTCGAAAGCAGCGCTTTGCTAAAGCGCCGTAGCCCAAAAGGCTACCGAGGGTTCGAATCCCTCCCTCACCGGTTTCCTCGGAAGCACCCAGTGAGAGGTGCTTCGCACAACGCTCCAGAATAACCGGTCTGCCGAAAACCGCCTCTTTCCGCTGAGGTGCTTTTCGCTTGAAGGATCCAAGGCAAACTCTGCGGGCGACCAGCGATGAAATCATTTTCTGCCGGAGAAGGGTCGCGCCAATATCATTTTCTAACTCGCGCGGTCGCTGATCTTATGCCTCGTTAGGTGTCAAAAAGTGAATGAAATGAACGCTCTCAAACCCGGTCCGCTTTTGTGCGTCCTGTGCGACGATCTACCGTGGAAGCCATCGACCCTCGCCTCTGGAGTGTTTGTCAAGGACGTGGCTGTAACCGATGGCTTGGAGATGCAGCTTGTCCGGCTCGAGCCCAGTGCACAACTTCCGCTCCATACACACGAATGTCCGGAATTCATCTACGTTCTCAAAGGCGAGCTTATATTAGGAGGTTCCCGTCTATCTCAGGGCTGGGCGAGCGTAGCTAGTGTGGGATCCGTGCATTCTGACGTTCGTTCCGAAACGGGTTGTGTCTTTGTCCTCGTGGACCGCCCCTCATGAAACGAGGTTTGGCAGAACCGACAGTCAGAATCCCTCCCTGACCGGTGCCTAGCTTCCGAGACACTTAGGATAAGTGCAACGCCCAATTCGAGCACAATCCGAGCAGATCTCGAGGTGCTAAAATGTCACTCGCGCCTGGTTGGAACAATGGTTCGTGCGCGTATCGCACACCTGATACGTAAATATACCTGGGGGACGGCCACCGATGAGATCGGTATAAAAACCGTCGTTGTTAGTGGTGACAATCACCGCGCCATTGCGGTAAATGTCGATACGACGCGCAGTTGAACCGCTCCATGACAGGTCTGCTCTTCGACGCCCATTAACCAGGTAGCCGCGAGCGTTAAGTCTGATTTGGCTCGGGGTTGGAGTTGCGGTTGGCGTAGGCGTCGGTCTGGGTGTTGCGGTCGGTGTCGGCGTAGCTGTTGGCGTCGGTCTGGGTGTTGCGGTTGGCGTTGGCGATGGCGGCGACGTGGGAGTCGGCGTAGGAGTCGCTGGTGTTGGCGTCGGCCTGGGTGTGGCTGTTGCTGTTGCTGTCGCCGTGGGCGACGGTGAAGAAGATGGGGACGGACTGGGTGTTGGCGAAGGAGCGCCGCCGCGCAACGGGTGTGGGTAGGTGAACTTTTGGTAACCTGGCTTCGCACCAATGATGTAGTCGCGTCCGGCCTGAATATAATCGGCTACATGCTGATTGTGTCCGCACGCGTCGGCCTCGGAATTCAGACCCACATTGTTTCCTCCACTGCCAGTGTTGTTCCACACGTATAGCGGCTCTGCATAGATGTAATAGCTGGCGTCCCCAATCTGATTGCAAGTCCACGCGTGAAAGACCGCTCCCGGGCCGTAGCCTTGTCCGATTTGATGCGGCGCCGGGTAAGTTGCCCAACAACCGTAGCAGCCACCGCTACGATTGATGTTGAGAACGCTCAGATAAATGTTCGCTTTGTTTCCCCATGCGCAGGAACTAATTGCCGGCAGGATATTGTCAGTAATGACTCCCGTGCCGCCGCGCATCCAAAAGAACCAGTTTTGGTTCGCCGTGACTGAGCCATCGCAATCACCGAAATTATCGAACACCAGTTCGTTGTCGTAAATTTCGATGTGCCGGAGACCAATTGGGCTCGTATCAGCGCCATGACTCCCCAGTCCGGAGTTATCAAACAAGTCGTGGCGCATGACCACGCGTGAACTCGAATCCCAGTCGCATAAGTTCAAATATCCGCGAAAATCGCAGTCCTCGACATAGAGGTTGGTCGCGCCATTCGTGTCGGCCATTCCCATGGTCGAATTTGTTCGCCACGATTGCTCGTCACCCTGATACACCTGCTTGAGCGCGGTGACGTTGAGGTAGTTCGCGCCGTCAAATGAGCAGCTCCAAATCACGGCCTGATTGGTACTGAGCTCGATACACGCATCGCCACCACCAGTTCCGTTTTGGAACCAGCAGTCGTGGACAAGCGTCTTGGGCAGGGATTGCGTTACGCCGTCAATGTCGATCGGCCGCAGCGTGTTTGAGGTCGATGTAAGAAAATGGATTCCGTTTATCTCCGTGTTCCCGGAGGGACTCTGATGAACGGAGAATTTTCCGCCAACAATCGTCGTCAAAGGGTTCGTGGCAATATACCAAAATCTATACGTCCCCGAGCCGCCGATTCGGGTGACGTTCAGCGTCAGAGTTGTGCCGTTATAACTCACCACAGTGCCTTCCATGTAATTTTCGCGGCCAACGTTGGCGTAGTTCAGCATCTTTGCCACGCGTAATGTCTGGCCTGCACTGATTGCGGCGATCGCCCTGGTCGTGACGAAGGTTTTCAGTCCCGTTCCGATCGCGACCTGGCTTTTTGTATCACCGATGATGCGTCCGCCGCCCTGGCCTTGTAATTCGATCGCTTTCGAGATGTTCACGGACATTGACCAGGTAAACGTTCCGGTCGGGATCGTGATCGTATCGCCGTTCTGGGCCTGTGTGTCGTGGATGTATTGGATGTTTGTTGATGAGCCATCGGAATTATAAACCGTGGCGAGCGCTGGAAAGCCGCTCCAGGTCACGAAAACGATGGCGCTTTTGCAAAGAGTTTGAAGTTTACACATGTCTATCCTTTCCTTTTGTTTCTCCTGCTTCGCGGTCGAGCGAATGTCGTCGACGACGCCCATGTCACCATCTGCCGACAGTGGTGTCAATGGTAAACGATTGGATTTTTTTACTTTAATTTCCTATCCGGGCGGCCGTGAAACCTGTGGCCTTTGGGAAATTTCTTCATTTTCTGCAAAAAATGGCGCAACTTCCGGTTCGCATTTCCGTAGATATCAGTATGAAGAAGATTCTGTCCCTCCCGAAACTCGGTGAGACAAAGAAGGACGCCCGCCTGACGATTCGAATTCCGAAGGAACTAAAGATTAGGATCGATGGGATCGATCAAATCTACGGCGTCGCGTTGCCCAAGATCGCAAACGAATGCCTCAAGGCGTTTTGCGAGTACGTCGAACAAAAGAAACAGACGCCAACGTTTCCACTGAGTATCGGCCCAAATCTGCCCGGCGCTAAAAGGCCCGGCGATATTTCCGTCCGCAAGCGCCGGGAATTACAGAACGGTCACCAACAACGAGCCTGACCAGAACCGAGAACATGTTCGACTCTCCGTGCTGAGCGGGGCATCGCGCAGATGGGCTCCAGGGAGGACGTGCTGATCAGTCCTGTCGTCCGATGAAGCTCTATTTAGCGACTAGAGGCTGAGGCGCGTTCAATACAAACGCCTGTCGCCTAGCGCAGGTCTCACATTCAAGGCTGGTTGGCGAACGCGAGTACAGCGTTTAAACTCTGATGTGCGAACCGAATCACCGCAACTTCAGAACTTCATTGATGGTCAATTCGTTGAACCGGCGGGCGGGAAGTACCTGGACAACGTCGAACCCGCGACTGGCAAAGTCTATTCGCAAGTCGCCGATAGCGATACGCGAGACGTCGAAACTGCTGTCGCGGCGGCTGAGAAGGCGTTTGTAGGTTGGTCTAAAAAATCTGCGACGGAGCGATCAAAACTTCTGCTCCGGATCGCTGACCTGATTGAGCGCGATTTGGAGAAACTCGCGCGCGCCGAGTCGATCGACACCGGCAAGCCGCTTTCACTCGCACGCAGCATGGATATTCCGCGTGCCGCAAGCAATTTTCGCTTCTTTGCTACTGCGATCCTGCACACGCAATCCGAAGCGCATATCACCGACGATGTTGCGTTCAATTACACGCTGCGACAACCGCGGGGACTATCCGGATTAATTTCGCCGTGGAATCTCCCCCTTTATTTGTTGAGCTGGAAGATCGCGCCGGCCATCGCGGTCGGAAATACAGCTATTGCGAAGCCGAGCGAGCTAACACCAATGACGGCTTACATGCTTTGCGAGCTCGCGAACGAAGCCGGCTTGCCAAATGGCGTTCTCAACGTCGTACACGGCACGGGTCCCAATGTCGGTTCCGCGATCACAGCGCATCCAAAGATCTCCACCATCTCATTCACCGGCGGGACTGTAACCGGTCGCAAGGTGGCCGAGTCCTGCGCGCCGCTGTTCAAAAAAGTCTCGTTGGAGCTCGGTGGGAAGAATCCGAATATTATTTTTGCCGACGCTGATCTCGACTCTGCAATTTCAGGGAGTGTGCGCTCCTCCTTCGCAAATCAGGGACAGGTGTGCTTGTGCGGGTCGCGCGTATTTGTCGAGCGGTCTGCTTACAAGAATTTCGTTGAGCGCTTCGTCGAGAAGGCGTCGCAACTGAAAATGGGTGATCCGCTCGACCAGAAAACCGATCAAGGCGCTATCGCAAGCAGGACGCAGCTCGATAAAATTAAGTTCTACGTTGATCTTGCGCAGAAGGAAGGCGGCAACGTCGCGCTCGGAGGGAAAGCGCCGGAATCGATCAGCGACCGTTGCCGTGATGGTTATTTTTTCCAGCCCACTGTCATTACGGGTTTGCCGGTTTCATGTCGCACCAATCGCGAAGAAATTTTTGGGCCGGTCGTTACGATCACGCCCTTCGACAACGAGGAAGAAGTAATCAAATATGCAAACGACTGCGACTACGGCCTGGCCTCGAGCATTTGGACACAAAATCTGGCTCGCGCACATCGTGTCGCAGAGCAAATCAATACCGGCACGGTTTGGGTGAATTGCTGGCTTCTGCGTGACCTGCGGGTCCCCTTTGGCGGAATGAAGCAAAGCGGCGTCGGCCGCGAAGGTGGCGAAGAAGCATTGCGCTTCTTCACCGAGCCCAAAAACGTCTGCATCGCGAAATAGACTGCGCGTCCCTATGGGAATTCATGGTTGGAAGTAGTTGATCGTTGATCGGGACGTGTCGATGGTTCAGACATGTGTCGAGCCATCAAAACACTTTATAACTTCACTCCGCCTGCGACGGACGATGAAATTCGCGCTTCGTCGCTTCAGTTCGTCCGGAAGCTGAGCGGTTTCACAAAACCATCCAAGACCAACGAGGCGGCTTTTAATCGTGCCGTCGATGACGTCGCTCACGCGGCACACCATTTGCTCGAGTCTCTTGTGAGCAATGCGCCGCCGCGCGACCGCGCGGTCGAAGCGATGAAAGCCCGTGCGCGATCCGCGAAACGCTTTGGTCCTGCTCAGACCATCAGCGCGGCTCATAATCATAATTAAGAAATGGCCGCATCGTTTACCGGCTGCGCGTGCGCCGCGATTCGAGTTGTAGAGAAGGTAAAACGCAGGCGTTTCTGCCTAAAGAAAATCGATGAATGAAAGTTTCGAAAGCTCGCGCGCCCCTGAGCCGGTAGGCGCATTCCCGCACGCGAAACGCGTGGGCAATTTGTTGTTTCTATCAGGCATCGGTCCTCGGAAACGCGGCGGCAAAGAAACTCCCGGCGTCACGCTCGACCCCAGCGGCAACATCGTCAGCTACGATATCGAAACGCAATGCCGCACCGTATTTGAAAATGTGCGTCTCGTGCTCGAAGACGCTGGCGCAAGCTGGAACGATATCGTCGATGTCACTGTGTTTCTGACGAACATGAAAAAAGATTTTCCGATCTACAATAAACTTTATGCCCAATATTTTTCAGGCGAAGGCAAGCCCAACCCTACGCGTACGACCATTAAAGTTGGCGCGTTGCCAACGCCGATTGCCATTGAGCTGAAAGTCATCGCTGCGGTCAGTTAACCACGCCTCCTCCTGCCTGTCGTTTCGAACGGAGCTATCGCCATTTCGGTTACAATCACGAGCATGAACACGACCAAGAAACCTTCATCTCGCATTCTTGCAGCCGATCACACAGGCATGACGGTCTCGAATCTCGAGCGCTCGCTGGCATTTTGGCGCGACGTGCTCGGCTTCGAGCTTTCGCATACGGCGCACCAAACTGCCGAAATGGCCAGTGAAATCACAGGAGTAGAAGGTGCAGAGATTAAGCTTGCAGTCATGAAAGCACCGGGCGGTCACAAGATCGAACTGCTCGAATATCTCGCGCCGTTCGAGCGTAAACGTCATGTGGATCTTCGACCTTGCGATGTCGGTTCTGTACATGTTGCGCTCATCGTCGATGATCTCGAATCGATTTTGAGCGCGATTAAGGACTCCGGCTGGAAAGCCGCTGGTAAGCCGCAAACGCTTAAATCGGGCCCAAACGCCGGAAAGCGCGTCGTATACGTCCGCGATCCAGATGGCACAATCATCGAGTTCATGCAGTCGCCACGAGTGGTTGAAAGTTGAGGCCCGCTAATTAATGGCGCAAGGTGTCTCCTCTGTTTTCTGAATTGACCGTTGCACGTTGTGTTGACCGACCATGACTTTTTCCACTAACGAAGATTTCGCACGCCAACTGGACGGCGAGGACCCGATTCGCGATTTTCGTGACAAATTTTGTCTTCCCCTCGGCAAAGAGGGTACACCGCTAATCTATTTTGCGGGTAACTCGTTAGGCCTGATGCCGAAGACTGCCCGAGCGATTATTGAGGAAGAACTGGATAGCTGGGCAAAGTTTGGTGTCGATGCGCATCTTGCAGCCGGGACGCCATGGTACACGTATCATGAAGCGGTACGCGAACCGACCGCCCGCCTTGTCGGCGCGAGACCGCTGGAGGTTATCTGCATGAATAGCCTCACAGTGAACCTCCATCTGATGATGGCGACCTTCTACAGACCGACCAAATCGCGTTTCAAAATCTTGATGGAGGAACCTGCGTTTCCTTCCGACACCTACGCGATTAAAACCCAAATCGCGCATCACGGGCATAACCCAAAGGAAGCGCTTATTCTCGCCCGGCCGCGTGAAGGTCAGTTCACAATCCAAACTGAAGATATTGTCGATCTGATCGAGCAACATGCCGATCAACTCGCACTGGTGATGCTTGCCGGCGTGAATTTTTTCACAGGTCAATTGTTCGATATCGAGACAATCACGCGGGCAGCACGAGACCATGAAATCGTAGTGGGATTCGACCTTGCCCACGCCGTCGGGAACGTGCCAATCTCACTTCACGACTGGAACGTCGATTTCGCGGTCTGGTGTTCGTATAAATATCTCAATGCTGGTCCCGGCGCGGTTGCAGGGGCGTTCGTGCACGAGCAACATGCGACCAACACGAAATTGCCGCGGTTGGCCGGATGGTTTGGGAACGATCCAAACACACGATTCCAATTGCATCTGGAACCCGAATTTATTCCAGTTGCATCGGCCGACGGCTGGCAAATCAGTAACCCGCCGATTTTCTCGATGGCGCCATTGCGCGCGTCGCTCGCGGTGTTTGATGACGCAGGCGGAATGGAGCCGCTGCGTGCGAAATCGAGCAGACTCACCGATTACCTTGAATTCCTGCTAACAGAAATTGGATCGAAAAAAATTACGGTAATTACACCGCGTAATTCTGATGAACGCGGCTGCCAATTGTCGATCCAGGCACACGAGCATCCGAAGGAATTATTAAAGGAGCTCGAATCCGCCGGTGTGAAATGCGATTTTCGCGAACCGAATGTCATTCGCGTCGCCCCCACTCCGCTCTACAACACATTTCACGAGGTCTGGCGTTTTGCGAGAATTCTCGCTCAGCATCGATAGCTAATCCGTCAATTACCGATCTCGCTACGGATTCTTGCGTTGAAGCGCGACCGCAAACGGGTGGAGTTCCGCCGTCATTAATCCGCCCACGACGGCGGGATCTTCTTGCATGAACTTTCTCGCTGCCTCTTCATCGGCCGCTTCGAAGACGGCTATGCCAAATGTCTTGTCGCCGGGTTCTGATGTTCGTCCCGCAAGAATCAATTGCCCAGATTTCGCGGCCTCCTGAAAGCGAACGAAATGGCGCTTGAGCACAGCACTATCCTCGTTCGTCCAGGCTGAATCCGAATACAGTCGTGGCACCAGCCTCAGAATATAAATAAACTGCTTCGGCTTGCCTGCCTTTGACTCTTGCGCGTTCAGCGACTGACCAATCGCCAGAATGCAAACGACAAAAATGAATAATAGCGAACATCGATTTTTCATGACTGACTGCTACAATCTGCGCTCCGTGGAGTTCGTGCGAGTTTTCTTTGCCAAATTGTTAGTCCCAGACACGTTGCGCGACCGTAAGACAGATCCGACGTGGACTGATGATGCGGAATTCAGCAAGCGGTTATCGTTGCAAATCGCCTCGAGAGGTGCGAAAACCAGATCAGCCAATGAAAACAATGATACACCGCATTTTTTGGCTCGTTATGTTCTTTGGTTTGATTGATTCGACCTGGGCCAAGGATGAGAGATCAATCAAGGACTTGGCCAAGGCGTTGGCAGGACTTTCTTCCGACATCGATCCAGCTGAGGCTGAAAAAATATCCTTAATCGCGCATACCACGGCGCGACAGCTCGCCCGTGACTATCACGTCGTCTTAAATCCAGAGTTCCAAGCCTTCCTGGTCAACGTCGGTGCTCGAAAACGTGGTTGGTGCGGCCATTGGGCACAGGATATCGGCACACGCTTAAAGGAGCTAAAGCCCAGGACGCTGGTGATTCATTGGGGCGTCGCGTACGATCATACCTCAAGCGAGAACAATTGTCTGGTGATAACGGCGCGTAATCAGCCTTTCGAGGATGGAATCATCCTCGACGGTTGGCGCAGGGCGGGGCGGTTATTCTGGTGCAAGGTCAAAAAGGACGACGAATACGAAGTAGAACAGCATTACGGGCATTCCGGGATCACTGCTTGGCGAGAGAACATGCAATGGAGCACCTGGCTGCAGGATTACGAACCGGTCGGGCAGAAGCCCAAAAAAGCGACAAACACGAAAGTGAATGAAGTGAGCTCGACCCGGAACGAACGGCGTAACGACCTTTCAAGCCAGGCGATCGTGCCGTAAGTGCGCGGTAACGGCAATTGGCAGACTATCGTAGCTGAGTTCAGGACTTGCTTTTGGACTTTGGCTTGTCCAATCCTTGTTCGGTTGCTCAAAGACTTCGCTGCGAGCAACCGGCGATAAATCGCGACGAAATTAATGCCAGCTAAGTTTGTTCTCATCGGTAGCGGCCTCGCCGGCGGATTACTGGCAGCATATCTGGGGCGACGCGGGTACGATGTCGATCTTTACGAGCGCCGCTCGGACCCACGCGAAGGCAACATTGTCGGCGGCCGCTCGATTAATTTGGCAATTTCGACACGCGGGATTCACGCGCTCGAGCAGATCGGGATCGCTGACGAAGCCTTACGGCAGGCGATCCCAATGCGCGGCCGGATGATTCATGATAAATCGGGCGTACTGCATTTGGCGCCCTACGACGTCGATCCCAAAAACTGCATCAACTCGATAGGGCGCGCTTCGCTCAACACCACGGTAATCGAAGCGGCGCAGCGTTACCCTAATGTGCGCGTTCATTTTAATCATAAATGCACTGATGTTGATCTGGCCGAACCGATCTGCCATTTGGAAACAGACGCCGGCAAATTAACTGTGCGTGGCGACGCGGTCATCGGCGTTGACGGCGCCTTCTCCGCGGTGCGCGCCGCGATGGAACGAAAAATGAGCGATTTCCAATACAACGAGAGTTATCTGGCGCATGGCTACAAAGAGCTGACGATCCCGCCGGCGTCTGATGGTTCGTGGCAAATCGAAAAAAACGCTCTTCACATTTGGCCACGCAAAAGCTTTATGATGATCGCGCTTCCGAACCCTGATGGCTCGTTCACGTGCACGCTTTTCTGGGAGTTCGAAGGACCGCGCAGTTTTGCCACAGCCAGGACAGACGACGATATCCGGCTGTTCTTCGACGAAGAATTTCCCGACGCTGTTCCCCTCATGCCGACACTGCTGGAGGATTTCAAGCAGAACCCAACCGGCTCACTTGTGACAATTCGTTGCGCGCCCTGGTATTACCGCGAAAAAGTTTGCCTATTAGGCGACGCCGCGCATGCAGTCGTGCCCTTTTATGGCCAGGGGATGAATGCCGCATTCGAGGATTGCGTCGTGCTCGACGAGTGTTTGGAAGCATTTGGCAATAACCGCGAACGGGCGTTTGCGGATTATTTTTTACGCCGAAAAGAAAATGCAGACGCGCTCGCCGATCTGGCGATCGGCAATTTCATTGAGATGCGCGACAAAACTGCATCCAGGATGTTTCGCACCAAAAAGAAACTCGACCATTTGCTCGAGGCCGCTCTGCCGGGTGCGTACTTGCCGCTGTACACGATGGTGACGTTCACGAGGATCCCGTACTCACAAGCGGCGCGTCGCGCTCGTCTTCAGGATCGAATCCTTTACGTTCTTCTGTTCGCGCTTGTCTTGATTGGAATCGCCGTCTTCACAATCTTGCTCGGCCGCTTTCAGCGATGAATTTCATCT
>DASXMV010000062.1:0-7051 GCA_036495465.1 Candidatus Udaeobacter sp.
GCAAAGAGCCGCGAACTCCTCTAACTTGCGTCGCTGCTCCGTATTCAATCGCGACGGCACTTCGACAATCAATCGCGCGAATAAATCACCGCGCCCACGCCCGTTAACGTTGGTAATTCCTTTGCCGCGCAGCTTAAACATCTGACCACTTTGGGTCCCTGCGGGAACCTTAAGATGCGCTTTGCCTTCAAGGGTCGGGACATCGATCTCGCCGCCCAAAGCAGCAACGGAAAAAGGAATCGGCACTTCGCAATAAAGATCGTCACCCTCGCGTTGAAAAATCTTGTGTTCCCTGACGTGAGTAACGACGTAAAGATCTCCCGCAGGACCGCCGCGAATGCCGGCCTCTCCATTGCCAAGCGAACGCAATCGCGCCCCCTCCCTGATGCCAGCCGGTACTTTTAATTTAACGCGGCTTAGCTTTTCTACTCGCCCTTCACCCCGGCATTTCTGACACGGCTTTTCAATGACTTCGCCAGCACCGCGGCATTGGGGACACGTTTGTGAAATGTGAAAAAATCCGCGTGAACTGATCACCTGGCCACGGCCACTGCAGGTGGGACAGGTAATCGTGCGCGAACCCGGTTCGGCACCGCTCCCGTTACACTTGTCACACGTATTGAGTTTCGGGATCTCAATCTCTTTATCAGCGCCAAAGGCTGCTTCCTCCAGTTTGATCTGCAAGTCGTAGCGCAAATCAGATCCGCGCCTCCGATCCTCCGAGCGATCGCTCCCGCCAAAGAATGTCTCGAAAATGCCGCCGCCAAACCCGCCACCGCCAAAAACTTCCCGAAAAATCTCGAATGGATCATGGAAAGCGCCCCGGCCAAAACCCGCACCGCCAGGTGCGAACGCCGCGTGACCAAATCGATCGTAGGCTGCGCGTTTTTCAGAATCGATCAAGACATCGTACGCTTCGCCTAGCTCTTTGAACTTTTCCTCAGCATGCGGATCGTCCGGGTTTTTATCCGGGTGAAACTTGACGGCGAGCTTGCGATACGCGCGTTTGACTTCCTCGTCGGTCGCTGCCCGTTCGACGCCCATCACTTCGTAGTAATCGCGTTTATCAGTTGGCACTTTTCTAAATCTTACCTTGCTTTGTCATTACGCTCCTGCTCGATGAGTCGAAACAGAGGAAAAGCAGGAGGAGTTTGAGAATTATTTCCCCGGTCCGCTGGAAACAACCACCTTTGCGGGACGTAGCAACCGATCCTTCAATCGATAACCCCGCCGAACTTGGCGAAGGACAATTTCCTCTGGAACTTGCTCGCTCCGCTCATGGGCAATTGCCTCGTGAATGTTGGGATCGAATCTCTGCCCTTCAGCCTCGATCGGTTGTAACCCATTTTCGACCAGCAAATCATTGAGTTGCTTCTGGACGAGAACCATTCCGGAAAAAATCGGAGAGTTTGCGCCCTGCTCTTTTGCTGCTGCCAGACCAAGTTCAAAATTATCCATAATGCCAACTAGACGCTCTAGTAGAGAGCTATTCGCGTACTTGATCGCCTCTTCCTTTTCGCGGGCGGAGCGTTTTTTAAAGTTCTCAAAGTCAGCCTGACTGCGCAATGCCAGGTCCCGAAACCGGTCGAGATCGGCTTGCAATCCAGACATTGGGTCTTCACCTTCGCTGGTCGCGGCGCCGCCTCCGGACCCAACGGACGAGGGGGTCGAGCTGGCCGCTGCCGATTGTCTCATTTGTTTATTTTGCTCAGTAACAGGAATTTTTTTCATGTTTTGCGAATGGCAATCACAGTAATGTCGTCGTTTTGAGGAATCGAACCGGTAAAATCGCGAACGTCCTCGATGATCTTTTTTACAATTGCTTGGGCACCATTGGTCACGCTGGCGCGAACTGATTGCATCATGCGGTCGACGCCAAACTCATCTCCCTCGGCGTTCAATGTTTCTGTCACACCGTCAGTGTAGAGAACCAGGCAATCATCGCGCTCGAGCGGAACCGCGAAATCAGTGGTTAGCCTATCGAACACGTTGCCACTGTCAATGCCCACCACCATTCCAGGCGGTTTCAACGGTGTAACGGTTTGAGTCTGTCGCTTGTAGAGCAAGGGCGCGTCGTGTCCAGCGCGCGCAAGTGTCACGCTGTCACGGTGGTGGTTGAGAATCAAATAAGCCATGCTGATGAACATGTCCTCCTTGATATCAGGATAAAGTTGCCGGTTCACCTTTCGCAGAACATCGGCTGGAGAGGGGTTACGAGCAGCTTCCGCCCGCAATACGCTGCGGCAGATTGCCATGATAAGTGATGCCGGGACACCCTTACCGGACACGTCTGCGATCGCCACACCCAGTCTTTCTTCATCGACGTGAATGTAATCGAAATAATCGCCACTCACCTGGCGCGCAGGGACGTTGATTCCGCTAATCTGAAATCCCTTAATAGCCGGCGCTTCCGATGGCAGCAAGATGCGCTGAATATCCCGGGCGATTTCAAGGTCGTGATCAAGTCGCTTTTTTTCGTTCGCCATCGAGTAAATGATGGCGTTGTAAAGCGCAAAAGCTGACTGCTCTGAGATCGACTTGAAAACGACGAAGTCCCCCTGAGAAAAAGGCGGACCGGCCGGACCCTGAGCTAGCGCCAGGACGCCCAAGTCCTGATTTCCATATCGAAGCGCGGCGGCCATGATCGATGCACTTCCAAAAGCGCTACCGCGCAATTTCGCCAACTCCGGGGCCTCCGACAAGTCGGTCAAACAGACGAACTGTCCTGTTTGCCACACCCGGCCAATCAGCCCTTCGCCGGGTCCGATGGCATGCAGTCGCAAAAAGCTCTCGAGCGCGATTGGAGCGGCGGCCGCTTGTTGCAAAATACCGGGCGGAACATCCACCAGTGGAGGACAGTCTTTGGAAATGAACGCCGGAATCAGTTTCCCGCCGGTTCGATCGGTCACGTAAAGCGCGCCACCATACGCATCGAGCACACGGGTCGCACCCTCAACAATGAGCCTGTGCAGTTCTTGAGGCCGAATCGTCTCTCTGAAGGCCTCACCGAGACCATGCAAAAAGTCGAAGACAAGCGTTTCTTCGACCTGAATTTCTTCGTGCGAACGCTCCAGACTTCGAATCCGCCGTCGCTGCAACCCGGCGGTGATAATCCACCCTGCGACAGACGCACCAAGCAGTCCGAGAAGAAGAGTCGGCCATGTCATGAAAGGGCCAGCTTACTTCGAAGGCGTCTCGTGATGAAGGTCTTGTCTTAAGAAATCGAGAACGTCTTTAAAGCGAAAGAGATTTTCCGGCGCTGCCTCACAAAGCGCCTCATGCGCTTCCAACATCGTCTCCGTTTGTTGTTTCTTTTTCTCCTCAGGAGAACGGACCGCCGGAGTCCGTTCCAGCGCTCCGCATTCAGGAGGACTGGCCCCGTTACCGCGAATATCAAATATCTGATCCAAACCCAGCCCGGAAAGAAGTTCCTGGCTGCGATTCCCACAGTGGACAATGTGGAGATGCCCGTGTCCCAATTCTCTCAGTCGAAGCGCCACGCTGTCCATCGTTCCCATAAATGTGGAATCCATCATGGCGCAATCAGCCAGATCCACCACGAATTCACGATAGCCGCGGTCCAACATCTCACGCGCGAACTCTTTGAGATTACCGCTGTTGAGGAAACTACCTTTCCCCTCCACTTTCACCCAGACGGTTGGGCCGCTCACCCCTACTTGAATAGATGAGTCCACAGTTACTACCTGAAAGATACCAGCCCGAAAGGCATGCTGTCAATGCTCGCCCGGCACGGAAAAACCTTTAAAATTGATTCGGAATCCCTCGCAGAAAACGCTGCTTCGCGTAAAGAGCCAAACATTACAGCACTTGCCTCTCCTGTTACTCCCACATAAAAGAGCGAGTCTCGGCTACGATTCGCCCGTTTTCGATCAGCAAACATCGCCACGAGATCACGCGACCGTCATCAAAATAATCGTCTCCGATGACTTTAAATTCAGTCTTTTGAGTGCCACGCGCATTTCGATATGAAATTTCCTGCGCCTGGACGTGCTCGTGAAGTTTCTCCTGGCGATATTCCAAACGCACCGTGACGTCTGAAGGGCGTTTGGCTCGCCAGAAAAAATCGAGGTAGTTTCCGTAACGCTGGCGTTGATCGAGCCCCGTCACGGCTCCAAACATCCGGTATTGGCGCTCAAAGGTAATGGGAACGTCTTGAGCCGTCGTTGTTCTATAGCCTGACGAGCTTGATTTCTTATTCAGCGCGCCTTTATCCGTCCTTCCACCCGCCCCAGAGGGCAGTGCTTTCTCGCTCAAGTAGAAAAGTTTCGTCTTTCGAAACTCAAAATTTTTGTCTAACGCCACTGGAAGCGGTGTCACTTTCTCGACAACTGTTGGTTCTACACGATTACGCGCAGCCTCACTGGACGCGGCGATAGCCAGAGAAGCCAAAACAAGAAAAGCAGCGACAACCCTCATTCCCGTAATAAAGCTGGTTTTAGAATCATCTGTCAATCCGATCCCAGTCTTTATGGAACTGTTCGGATCTAAAAGTAAATTTCATTCTTTATGATTGAGGTCCGTTATGAAGGCGGTGTGTATTTGCCGGATCAGGATTTATGGCTCGATCCACGAGACGCAAAGCGGTTCGCTTTCATTTCGCACGCACACAGCGATCACATCGCGCTGCACGAAGAAATCATCGTTTCCGAACGTACGGCGCGCTTGTTGCAAAGCCGCTTGCCCGGCTCCCGAACGGAGCACATTCTGCCATTTTGCGAAAAGCGAAGGGTCAATGGCCTCGACCTTATGCTACTGCCGGCCGGACATATCTTTGGTTCAGCACAATGTTTCCTCTTTGCCGGCAATGAGACATTGCTTTACACAGGCGATTTTAAATTACGTCCTGGCAAATCGGCTGAGCCGGCACAGTGGCGCAACGCGGATACACTCATTATGGAAACCACATTTGGCCTGCCGCGCTATCGATTTCCGCCAACAGAGGAAGTCATCGGCCAAATCGTTGCTTTCTGTAACGAAACTATCAATGACGGCGAGGTGCCGGTACTATTGGGATATTCGTTAGGCAAAGCGCAGGAGATACTCTGTTCGCTTGATGGAGCCGGATTGACGCCCATGCTCCACGGTTCGGTCTATCAGATGACGCGCATCTACGAGCAATTTGGCCAATCGTTTTGCAAATATCTCCGGTACAATCCAAACGATGTTGCTGGAAAAATTTTGATTTGTCCGCCCAGCGCAAATCATTCGCCCATGTTGGCCAAGATTGCGCGTAAACGTGTCGCGATGATCAGCGGCTGGGCAGTGAATCCAAACGCGCTCTATCGTTACCAGGTCGATGCGGCATTTGCGCTTTCTGATCACGCTGATTACGACGACTTGCTTCGCTACGTAGAACTCGTACAACCGCGCCGGGTACTGACCCTCCACGGGTTCGCTGCTGCGTTTGCGGCGGATCTTCGCCAGCGCGGGATTGAAGCGTGGGCCCTAAGTGAAGAAGACCAAATGGAGTTTACGCTGCCACAGTTTGCAGCACGGCCGGTTCAGGACCCGGTCGACGCGGAAAATCGTAACGAAGCCGCACCTGCTCATACATCCGAATTCCTCTCGTTTGCGAACGTTGGAGAAACGATTGCCGCCACTGCAGCTAAATTGGAGAAAATTCGGATTCTTGCCGATTATTTACGCGGCCTAACCAGCGAACAACTCTCAATTGCAACTCCGTACTTCACCGGAAAAACCTTTGCCCAAAGCGACCCGCGCACCATGCAGGTGGGTTGGGCTGTGATCTTCCGCGCGTTGCAGGGGACGACAAAAGTCAGCGACGCGGATCTTCATCGTGTCGCCAGCACCTATGGTGACGCGGGTAAAACCGCATTCCAAATTCTAAACGGGCGAACAATACCATTTCCGTTCAGCATCCGTGAATCCAGCGAGTTTTTTGAAAACCTTCATCGTCTGCGCGGACCGATTGCAAAAAGCGAGCTTCTGCAAAATCGATTCTCCAAGTTATCTGCGCGGGAAGGCCAGTACATTGTCAAAATTTTAACTGGCGATCTGCGTATCGGTTTGCGCGAGGGATTGGTGGAGGAAGCGATTGCGAAGGCGTTCGCTGCACCTCTTACGCAGGTAAGGGAGGCCAACATGTTGTTAGGCGACATCGGACAGACGGCGTTGCTCGCTTTGCGGAACGAACTAGATCGCGCAGAACTGTCGGTGTTTCGTCCGGTCAAATGCATGCTTGCGACTCCTGAACCGACAGCTGAAGCCCTCTGGAAACGATTTGCCGAATCTGCTGGGCCCGCCGGGGAGCAGGTGGCTGCAACTACCGTGTATTTGGAAGACAAATTTGACGGCGTTCGGGCCCAATTGCATCGCACTTCGCAACGGGTCGAGATTTTTTCTCGCGATTTACGGTGTATAACAGGTCAATTTCCGGAGTTGGCCAATGACGCCAGGAATTTTCAGGAACAGCTGATTATCGACGGCGAAATCATCGCTTTCGAGAAGGGTCGCGCACTGACGTTCTTTGATTTGCAGAAGCGACTGGGCCGAAAGAACGGGGGCACCGATCTGTTTGCGCGCGCGGCGGCAGATGTGCCGGTCGCGTTTGTGATCTTTGATCTTCTTTGGTTGAACGGCCGGTCATTATTAAAGACTCCACTGCACGAACGACGAAGACATCTCAGCGAGGTCCGACTGCCGTCGCACTTTCAAATCGCCAGTGTTGTGGCGGCTCATTCAGCTGCCGATATCGAACAAGCGTTCCAACAGGCACGGCAACGTGCAAATGAAGGGTTAATGATCAAAGACCCTGATAGCTTCTATCTACCGGGCAATCGTGGGATGTTTTGGTTCAAGCTTAAGAAAGAACTGGCAACGCTGGACGTTGTGGTGGTTGGAGTCGAGTTTGGCCACGGTAAACGCAATGACGTGCTGAGTGATTACACATTTGCGGTCCGCGACGAAACTACTGGTAAACTGTTGCCGATTGGCAAGGCCTATAGTGGGTTGACCGACGCAGAGATTGCAGAGTTAACCGCGCACTTTAAACAAAACACGATCGCAGAAC
>DASXMV010000063.1:0-27528 GCA_036495465.1 Candidatus Udaeobacter sp.
CGGAAATCGGTTCGCACTTTTTTATCGATCACGGCACGGGCGTTGTCGTTGGCGAGACCACCAAGATCGGATCGCACGTGAAACTTTATCAAGGCGTTTCGTTCATTGCACGGTCTCTTGGCGCAGGCCGGGCTTTGCACGGGAAAAAACGCCACCCGACGATTGAAAACGGCGTTTGCATTTATGCCGGAACCACGATCATGGGCGGTGATACTGTGATTGGCGCCAATTCCACCATCGGTGCCAATGTTTTTTTAACGAAGAGCGTTCCGCCCAACTCGCTGGTCTATTACGAAGAAAAAGATGTGGCGATTGTGCAAAAGCGAAAGAGAGCGGACCGGACTACGGACGGTGAATCGCGAACGAACACACTCGCATCTGCGAGAGACAATTCTACCGCCCGGGCGAGCATGAGGAAGCGTAAGAGCAGGAATTCGAAGAAGAATCGATGATTTACCTGGATTACAACGCAACAACCCCGCTTTGCGATGCTGCTCGCGAGGCCATGCTGCCGTATCTCGAAAGACACTTTGGGAATCCATCGAGTGTGCACGCGGCCGGACGCGAAACCCGCGCCGCCATCGACAATGCGCGCGACAAACTGGCCGCGTTGTTACGCATCAAACCGAACGAAATTGTTTTTACCAGCGGCGGAACGGAATCTTGCAATCTGGCCGTCTTTGGCCTGGCTCGCTGTGGAATGCAGCGCGGTGGTCACGTGATCTCAGCAAAGACCGAGCATCACGCTGTGCTAAATGCCTTTGAACATTTGGAAAAACATGAGGGCTTTGAAGTAACCTGGCTGAACGTTTCCAGCGACGGCCTCATCGACCTCGATCAACTCGCCGATGCGATCCGGCCTGAGACCAGACTCGTTTCGATCATGACAGCCAATAACGAGACGGGCGTTATTCAGCCGATGCGCGAAATTTCGCGAATATGCCGTGAGCGTGGCGTTCTATTGCACAGCGACATGGTGCAGTCATTCGGGAAAATCGATACCGATATTTCCCTGGTCGATGCGGCCAGTTTTGCTGCGCACAAATTTTACGGACCCAAGGGCGCAGGATTTCTGTTTTTGCGCAGTGGTCTCTCGGTCCAGCCGATCATGTTCGGCGGGGCTCATGAGAACGAACGACGGCCCGGAACGGAAAATGTCGCTGCAATTGTAGGAACGGCAGTGGCTGCAGAATGGACATTGCAGGATCACAAGAGCGAACAGGAGCGTGAATCACGATTACGCGATGAACTTTGGACGCGAATCGCGCAAAACGTACCCGAGGCGAAACAGAACGCAGCGAACGCGCCGCGGCTTGGAAACACCCTGAACGTGAGTCTTCTCGGAATCGATTCCGAAATGCTACTTATCGCGCTCGATTTGGAAGGCGTCTGCGCCTCGAGCGGATCGGCCTGCATGGTGGGATCGGTCGTTGCGTCGCATGTATTACTCGCCATGGGGCTGCCAATGGAGCGCGCTCGTTCCGCCGTCCGGTTTTCACTCGGTAAATGGACAACAGCCGACGAAATCAAAGCGGCTGGAGACGCGGTGGGGAAAATTGTTGATCGCCTGAATACGCGAAAAAGTGCGTATGCCATTGCTTAGGCAACTCGAATTCGCGTTTCGCACTGTAGCCGGGATCGTCGATCCCGCCCGCGTCCACGAATTCCAAAATGCCGGGATCACCGATCCCGCCTACAGAAGCGCCGGGCGACATTTTAATCTGGAAAAGACAGCGCGCGATCTGTTGCGCTCGAATGGCGCGAAGCGAATCGCGAACGAACTTCGCGTTGAATGGAATTCATCCCTTAAAACAGCCGCCGGACGCGCTGATTATCGCGAAAAACTCATTTCGTTAAATCCGCGGCTAGTCGAATATCCGGACGAAATCGATCGCACTTTGCGACATGAGCTGGCGCATATTCTAGGCCAGTTTCGTGCTGGCCGACGGAAGATAGCACCCCATGGAGCCGAATGGCGACAGGCGTGTACGGACTTGGGAATTGTCGACGAAAAACGCTGTCATAATCTCCCGTTCCCCACGAGAACGTACGCCGCGCGATTTATCTATCGCTGTCCGAATTGCCGTCGGGAATTTCCGAGCGTCCGCCGCGTGCGCCGTGCAGTCGCCTGTCTTGCCTGTTGCCGCAAGCATAACGGCGGTTACTTCGATCTGCGGTTTCGGTTACGACTCCTAAGCTCTCGTTAGACTGTCACGTCGAGCGAAGTCGAGACGTCTCTAACTATTTCCGGCTGCAGAGTGATCAGAAATATCCAGAGATTCCTCGACTTCGCTCGGAATGACAAAAGAAGCTCCGCTCGTTGGCTCGATGGGCTGGTTAGGTGTGTCCACGGTTCCGGCACTCCGGGCAAATCGGAGACCAATCAACCGACCACCCCCGAATCTTCGAATTTCTCAGCGGCTCTCCGCAGCGCTTTGTCGTCCTTGGTACTAGGCTCATCTGCTGAAATGTGGCCCAACTCCCCACACGAACAGCAAACGAGCTGAAACCTCCATTGACCGCCCCACTCGACCCGACAAAAGTGCTCACGTGTGGCACCAACTCGGATCCTTTGTCGCCTGTGATTTTCATAGGGGCGCTCACCTAACGACAATTAGACGAAAGTTCATAATCAAGGCGAATATTTCTTCGCCTTTAAACATCATCATCGCTTTTGTCGCCCTTGGCCGCTTTTTCGCCGCGCAATTTCGCCTGGATGAACATATCGATGTCGCCATCCATCACGGCTTGCACGTTACTCGTTTCCGCCCCGGTCCGGTGGTCTTTCACCATTTGGTACGGTTGAAAGACGTAGGAACGAATTTGGCTTCCCCAGGCGATATCTCCCTTTTCTCCGTATTGCCGATCAATCTCCGCGCGCTTCTTGTCCTGTTCGATTTCGTACAGTTTGGCTTTCAACATTTTCATCGCCAGCTCGCGATTGCGTCCCTGGCTGCGCTCAGCCTGGCAAGCGACCACGATCCCGCTCGGCTTATGCAAAATTCGCACAGCCGTTTCGACCTTATTGACGTTCTGTCCGCCTTTGCCGCCACTGCGAAATGTATCGATCTCGAGGTCGGCGGGATTGACTTCTATCGGAGCGGTATCGGCGATTTCAGGAACAACATCCACACTCGCGAATGAGGTGTGGCGTCGTTTGTTCGCATCGAACGGCGAGATACGCACCAGGCGATGAACGCCAAGCTCAGTCTGCAAATGTCCGTAAACGTATTCGCCAGTCACCAGCAGAGTGACGGATTTGATGCCAACTTCTTCGCCCTGTTGGATGTCGACAGTCTGCGACTTGAAGCCGCTGCGCTCGATCCAGCGCTGATACATTCGCAGCAACATGTCGGCCCAATCGCAGGACTCAGTCCCACCCGCGCCTGAGTGAATCGTAAGAAATGCATTCGCGCGATCGTTCTCGCCTGAAAGAAACTGGCGCAACTCGAACTCGTCCAGCTTGTGAGCCAGGCGGTCGTGTTCTGAGGCGACTTCTTTTTCTGCGGTTGCGCGAGCTGCGGGATCATTTTCCTCCGCGGCGAGCTCGTGCAGCGCACCAAAGTCCTCAATCTCGCGTTCTAGTTCTTGAAACGGATTGATCAGCGAACGTAGCCGTGAAACCCCTTCAACATCAGCCTGAGCGCGCTCGCGATTCGACCAGAAATCGGGCGCGGCCATGCGCCCTTCTATTGTTGCTAAATCTTTTTGGAGCTTTTCGACGTCAAAGAAACCTCCGCAGCTCGCGGACACGCGATTTCAAATCCTCGGCATCCGGGATGGAGACTTCAGTTGGCATAATCGAAGCTAATCGAAATCACTCGGAATCGCAAAGCCGTCGCGACGACCGCAGGCGCTCGCACTGCCAAACGCCTCTACACCTATTTGTGGCCGGAACTGCCAGACTTCGGCTTCGCAGCACGCGCCGCCTCGAGACGGAAAATCGTTTCGCCTTCTTTCATCAGATCGAGACGATCGCGGGCAACCGTTTCCAGATAAGTTGAGTCAGTCTTGAGCAAACTGATCTCGCGAGTCTGATGTGCCAGCAGATTTTGTTGCTCGTCTACCAGTTGCTGCAGATTGTCGATCTCCGCGCGGCTCTGCATTAGTTTCTTGTAAGGCGGGACGAACAAGCTCACAATGATCAGCCAGATCGCCAGGACCAGCAGGACCCGAAGAGTCCGGTTCAGTCGCTGCCACACTGTGGCTTCGCGGCGCGCGCGGAAGTCGGCGTAAGTCTGATCCACCTAGCGCATTGTAGCGCCGTACTCCGCTTTGTCACCAAGTTCTTCTTCAATTCGCAGAAGTTGGTTGTACTTGGCGATTCGGTCGCTGCGCGATAGCGATCCGGTCTTGATTTGACCGGCGTTTGTTGCCACGGCGATGTCGGCGATTGTGGCATCCTCCGTCTCGCCAGAACGATGACTGATCACTGTTGTATAGTGATTTTTCTTCGCCAAATCGATCGTTTCCAGCGTTTCAGTCAGCGTGCCGATCTGATTTACCTTGATCAGAATTGAATTCGCCACGTGCTCGACGATTCCTTTCTCGAGAAATTTTACGTTGGTGACGAAAAGATCGTCGCCTACGAGTTGAATTTTCTTACCTAACCTGGCAGTAAGTTTTTTCCAGCCCGCCCAATCATTCTCGGCGCAACCGTCCTCAATCGAAATAATCGGAAAGCGAGCGCAAAGCCCGGCATAGTAATCGATTAATTCGTCGGCAGTTTTCTTTGACCCGTCGGATTTCTTGAAGACATAAACGTTGTTTTTGCGGTCGTAGAATTCTGAGGAAGCGGCATCGAGCGCCAGGAATATCTGTTCGCCCAGTTTGTAGCCGGCCTTCTCAATGGCCGTTGAAATCGACTCGAGAGCGTCGTCAGCAGAATTAAGGTCCGGCGCAAATCCGCCTTCGTCGCCGACCGCCGTGGAAAGATGACGGCTTTTCAGGACTGACTTGAGCGCATGGAAAACTTCGACGCCATAACGGAGCGCTTCCGAGAAATTTGGCGCACCGCGAGGCATAATCATGAATTCCTGAAAATCGATTGGCGCATCCGAATGCGCGCCGCCATTCAAAATATTCATCATCGGCACAGGCAAAACTCGCGCCTTCGATCCGCCGAGGTACCGGAACAACGGCAAATTCTCCGCGGCTGCGGCAGCGTGTGCGACTGCGAGCGAAACCCCAAGCATCGCGTTTGCGCCCAGGTTATTTTTGTTAGGCGTGCCGTCGAGTTCGATCAGTTTCCTGTCGATCTTTGCCTGATCCAGTGCATCCCACCCTTTGAGAGCCGGCCCAACCTTCTCATTTACGTTAGCCACCGCCTTCTTAACGCCTTTGCCGCCGAACCGCTCCTTGTTTCCGTCGCGCAGTTCCCAGGCTTCATGTTCGCCTGTGCTCGCGCCGCTTGGGACAGCCGCGCGTCCGTGAGCGCCGCTTTCAAGGTGCACGTCAACTTCAACGGTCGGGTTACCGCGCGAATCCAAAATTTCGCGCCCATGGATCCGGCTGATGCTGGTGCTTGCCATATTCTCTGCGCGGACTAGAACAGCTTTCTTCATATGAGGCAAATGACCTTTAGCGGCCTGTGACGATTCCTCTAGTACACATGCCTTTTTCCCAACAGCCGAGAAAAACCCGAAGCCGGTTTGACACTTCAACGAGATTCATATTGGCAATTTCCTCTGAGCACGCTAAATCTGAGCCATGATTCGTTTGGCCAGACTAGGTGCTATTGTGCTTGCGGGCGCCATCTCCGTTGCTTTTGGCGAGGAGACCGGGCACATCTCCGCCGATCAAATGGCAAAGGCTGCCATGAGCGACACGATCACTATTCCTACACCGGGCGAACTTTTCGCGGCACTTGGCAAGGTGGGCAAAATTAATTGGGCTGGTCAATACCGAGGACCAATCCCGGTAACGTACAGCAATCGCGCCCAGATCGCGCTTAACCTCGGCGGTTTGATTGCTGACGGTTTTATCGCTGTGGAAGCGAAGGATGGTCAGCAGGTCAAAAACATCGGGGCAGACATCATCAAACTCGCAAAAGCGCTGGGCGTTAGCGAAAAGCTGCTTGGTCGCGGCAGTAGCATCAACGAGTTTGCTGAAAACAACGAATGGGACACGCTTCAAGAGGAACTGGAGGCAACACAGAATGAAGTAAAATCCTCCATGCAATCGCATGCCGACCAGGACCTGGTGATTCTGGTAACCCTCGGTGGCTGGGTTCGAGGCACGCAGGTAGTCACTTCGGCCATCATTCAGAATTATGATGAACGCGCGGCAAAGGTTCTGCGCCAGCCCGCACTGGTGCATTTTATGAGTTTGAAAATCAATGAAATGTCCCCCGAATTGCGGGACCAGCCGCTGGTTAAGGATGTGAGCGGCGAACTCACCAAGCTTGAAAAACTGGTTTCTTTCTCCCAGGGCAAGGCACCTAATGTGGATGAAGTGCGCAAGATTAACGAAGCGGTCAGCAAGTTGATGCAGGAAATAGAAAATAAAGAATCGCCAAAATGAACCGAAGCTTGCTCATTCCATTCTTTGTTCTCGCGCTCGCCATCAGCGGTACTGCGCGAGGAGATACCGATGCCGAAGTGCAGGCGCGCAAAGATGCGCTTGATGTTGCCGCGGCATTTGCAAACGACGGTTTTAAGATCCGGGACGGACATTGGTGCGGGACGGTGAAACCGCACGAGCACTCGCTGGTGGCGGTGAATCTTTACGCGGGAAACCAATATTGGTTCTCTGTCGGAGCTACCGAGCCGGCAAAAAAGGTTGCGGTAAGCGTCTATGACGAAACGGGAAAACAGGTGACCGCAGACAATTACGACAATGGAGAAAAAGCTGCCGCCGGCTTTGCTCCGACAACCAGCGGTGAGTATTTTGTTTCGGTTGATCTGCTCGAAGGCGACCCGAGCACCTTTTGCCTCGTTTATTCGTACAAATGAACCGATGTCGCGTCTCCGCGCGCGTTGCGTCTGGCATCAAATAGGAAACATCAGCAGCCCCCCACAGGCCGATGATTTCGCTCCAGGTTTTTTATGAGGGAAATGTCCAGGGTGTTGGGTTTCGCTGGAGTGTGCGGCACGCCGCCAAAGGCTTTGATGTAACCGGATGGGTCCGCAACCTGCCGGATGGCCGCGTAGAACTTCAGGTTAACGGGGATCAAGATGAAGTGCGCGCGTTTCTAGACGCCATCGCGCAAGGAGAGCTTCACTCGCTGATTCACAACCAAACAGAGAACCAGCTGGAGAAACCAGTTGCCGGTCGTGGTTTTGAGATTCGCCATGACTAATCCCGCCGTAGCGGTTCACGGACTAACGAAAATCTTTCCTGTTCCTTTACATCCCGCTCGGGGAATTACGGCAGTCAAGGACCTCAACCTTGAAATCAAACCGGGCGAGGTGTTCGGCTTGCTCGGACCGAATGGTTCCGGTAAAAGCACAACTCTTAAAATAATTCTCGGACTCGTTTCCCCAACACGCGGGCACACGGAAATTTTCGGTCGTGACAGTCGCCTCGTGGAAAGCCGCGAGGCAGTCGGTTTTCTGCCGGAAAATCCCTACTTCTACAAGTATCTTACTGGAGAAGAAACACTGCGTTTCTTTGGACGTCTTTGCGGCCTGCGCCGCGCCAGACTCAAGCAACGTATCAATGAATTACTGGAACTCGTTGGTCTAACCAAAGCGCGGAAACGCCGTCTGGGCACGTATTCCAAGGGAATGTTGCAACGCATTGGTCTTGCTCAGGCATTGATTCATGAACCGAGGCTCGTCGTGCTGGATGAACCGACGGCAGGCGTGGACCCGGCAGGTTCTCGAGAGATTCGTGACTTGATTCTCGACCTCAAGAGACACGGAATTACTGTGTTGCTCTCCTCGCATTTGCTCGCTCAGGCACAAGAGATTTGCGACCGCGTCGGTATTCTTGCGGACGGCGTGCTGGTCCGGGAGGGCCATCTGCAGGAATTGATCGCGATTGAGAATCAAACCGAGCTCGTGATTGCCGACGCGCCTGCTCAACTCGTCACAGAAATCGAGTCGCTCATCAATCGATCGAACGCGAAGCTCCTCGAATGTAGAAAATCGACGACGACCCTCGAGAGATTGTTTCTTGAAGCCACAAAAAAGGGGGAAGGCCGAACATCAAATAACCAAGGGACGGCAAAGCAAAAATGACAACAAGCGAAAATGCTTCAACGGTTCAAGCTTTTAACCACTCAGGGACGGGGAAGGTGCATCGCACATTCTCTCTCGGCCGTATCGCTGCGATCACTCTTAATACGCTCACTGAACTGACACGGCTGAGAGTCTTTTATGTGTTGCTTGTTTTTGCGCTCCTTTTGATCGGCAGCTCGATCTTTATGGCGCAATTCTCCTTTCAACAGGAGTTTCAAATCCTAAAGGACGTTTCGCTCGGAGCGATCTCGATCTTTACTTCATTGCTGGCAATTGTTGGTACCGCGCGCCTGCTTCCGCAGGACATCGAAGACCGAACGGTTTACACCATTCTCGCCAAGCCCGTGCCCCGGCTCGAATATATCCTCGGGAAAATCGCTGGTGTTCTTTTGCTGCTCGCCATCAGCACCCTGGTGATGAGCGCAGCATTCTTACTGGTCGTCTACTTGCGCGAACAAGCCGTGATCCACGCCACGTTGACCCAAATGTCCGGCGCGTCTCCCGCACAAATCTCCGATGCTCTGCGTGCGATAAGGTCTTCTGCTTTCAACATCGATATCATTCCCGGAATCATCATTATTTATTTGAAAGCATGTTTGCTCGCCGCACTCACGCTCTTCGTTTCTACATTCGCTACCACGAATATTTTTACCATCGTCGTAATGGCATTCGTTTATTTCATTGGCCATTTGCAAGCGACTGCGCGCGAATATTGGCTTCAAGAACACAGCAGCAGTCTGCTTACCCGCGTCTTCCTAGCGATTGTGGCCCTGTTGTTTCCGGACTTGCAGGCGTTCAATCTCGTGGACGATATCGTTGCCGGAACTGCAATTTCTCTGGCGGTTTTCACCAAGACCGCATTGCTGGGTGTTTTCTACACAACAATCTACACGCTGCTGGCAGCGTTCGTGTTTTATGGGAAGGAATTATGATCCGCGTTCTCGTTGCGCTGGTGATCGTAATTGGGCTCGGGGCCGTCAAACTTCCAGTTGAGCGCGACCTGGCGGCGCTTCATCGCCAGGAACATTTTCGGGCCGTCGAGTTCAACCTCGATCTTCGCGAGAAAATTGGCCAGCTCGGTTTCATTGCTGCGCTGAGTGGATTTCGAGCGATCGTTGCGGACGCGCTTTTTATTCAGGCACACGTCGCCTGGGAACGCACGGAATGGGGCCGGATACTGTTATTGTTCCGCCACATCACAACACTGCAACCCCGGGTACTGCTCTTTTGGGACATGGCAGCGTGGCACATGGCATGGAATGCGAGCGTGGCGGCAATGAACGACCAGTCCCAGCCGCGTCTTGCCCTTCGAGTCAAAGCGCAGCGTGAATATTTTGCGCTGGGAAAAGATTTCCTCGAACACGGAATAAAGAATAATCCCGATAGGCCTCAGCTTTATGAAGCTCTCGCCCGCCTTTACAGAGAAAAATATAAAGACCATGACCGAGCTTCCGATCTCTACGCAAAGGCAGCGACCTTGCATGGCGCAGCGAGCTATGACAGACGCTTTTCCGCCTACGAGCTTTCGTACTGCGAAGGCCGGGAGGGCGAAGCATACAAACGCTTGCACAGCCTGTATGACGAGGGGCCGCAGGAACGGCTACCAACCCTGATCACGCGATTAAAACTTCTCGAGCAAAAACTCAACATCCCGCAGGATCAGCGGATTCCCGACCAGGACAGAACCGGCGCTAAATAGTCGAGAGCTCAAGCTGGCCGAAGCGTAAAAAGATGGCGGAATTGTAATTCGTTGAGGCATTAAAGCGCTTCCGTGGTAAACTTCTGGCTTTTTACGATCTCTATGCGCTTCGCAATTCTCAGCGACATTCACGCCAATCTGGAGGCATTGCAGGCGGTGTTGGCCGACGCGCGCGCGCGGAAATGTACGCGCTTCGTATGCCTCGGCGACGTGGTCGGTTACAACGCCAACCCGGCGGAATGCGTAGAACTTATTCGCGAACTGGATTGTCCGGTGGTTAAAGGCAATCATGATGAGGCGGCATCGCGTCTCTCGCCCCCGGGCGATTTTAATGAAATCGCGGAGCGCGCCATCGCCTGGACCCGCGATCAGTTGAGCGAAGAACACAAAGAATGGTTGCGCGAATTACCGCTTCACACGCGGGTGCATGACTTTACCATCGTTCACGCCACGCTCGATACACCGGAGCAGTGGGGCTACGTTTTTAACAACCTTGATGCAGCTGCGAGCTTCACGTATCAGCACACAACAGTCTGTTTCTTCGGACACACGCATGTGCCCATGGTCTTTATCCGGGACGAAAACGTCCGACGAGAGAGAGTCGAGCATGTACGGATCGAGCCAACCAAAAAGTACTTCATCAACATGGGCAGTGTGGGACAACCGCGTGATGGAAACTGGCGCGCAGCTTATTGCATCTACGACACGGAAGACAATGTGGTCCAACAATTTCGCATAAAATATGATCTGGCGGCTGTGCAGAAGAAGATTGCTGCAGCGGGGTTGCCGCGGCTTTTGGCAGAGCGGCTTGCTATTGGGAGATGATACTAACTTGCCCTAACGCCTCAATCTGAATCCTAAGTCCATTCTGATCATCAAACCGGGGCCGTTGAGTGACATCGTTCACGCACTTCCCGCGATCGCGCTGCTTCATGAAGCGCAGCCTCGCGCGGAGATTACTTGGGTCATCAACCCGGAGCTTGCTCCCCTGCTCCGTGGGAATCCTGACGTGAACCATGTTCATTTTCTCCCGAGCGGTCACCTCGGAGGACTCGGCGCACCCCAAAGTTTACTGCCCTGGTTGAAGAAAACTCGTGAGATCCGACCGGATCTTGTGCTCGATTTCCAGGGGCAACGTCGCGGCGCTCTTATTGCAAAAATCAGCGGCGCAAAAGAAGTATGCGGGATGAGTAATGCGCGCCTCGGCGCGAGCTGGCTTTATCATCGTGTCGCACGGATCAATCGGCGGACTCATCCGGTTGAACGCTATCTAAAGCTGGTGGAATGCGCGGGCGGCACGGCGGGCGAATCGCTTCGATGCTCGATTCCAAGTGGCGATCCGCTTCCACGGTTCGATCCGCATCCGCCTTTTGTTCTTCTTCATCCTTTCGCGCGCGGGCAGGACAAATCGCTTTCAAATGGAGTTATCGAGGAATTTTGCCATGCGATCGCGCCAAGTCGCGTGGTCGTGGTGGGCCAGTCGCATCGCAAAATCAGCACGCCCGAAAATTGCGTTGATCTAACCAGACAAACTTCACTGCTTCAGTTGATCTGGCTTATTCGGGTAGCGCGCTTCGTCGTGAGCGTGGAGAGCGGCCCCATGCACATTGCCGCAGCTGTAACGCCCAATTTGCTATCAATCCATACGTGGACTGATCCAAACCGCACTGGTCCTTACAATTCGAATGCGTGGGTTTGGAAACATGGTCAGCTGACCCGGATCGACGAGTTGGAGAACCTCAAGATTCGAAAATACGGCCGTCGTTTCCGGCGTAAGGATGTCGCATCCGCAGTCGAACTGATTCGCCCAGTGGTGCCGATCGATCCAATGGTCGCCTGATTTTTGCGGCTCTCGCGCGTTTTCAGGTCAACCTCCCGCACTCCTGGCCTGTTGCGTTAGTACAAACTCGGCAAGCGCCAAATCTTTCGGATAAGTAATTTTGAAGTTTAAGTTTTCGTTTGGAACCAAAACGATCTTGTGACCAAGCCTCTCGACTGCTGAAACCTCGTCCGTAACCGAAGCATTCTCGGCATCGACGGCCCGATAGGCATCCTCGAGCAATTGACGCTCGAAGATCTGGGGCGTTTGCATGGCGTAAAGCTGATGTCGATCTACCGAGCCGCTGACAAAAAATTCAGTGTCAGCATATTTCAACGTGTCACTGATTGGCTCAGCCAGAGTCGCCGCGGCGTGTATGCGGCATTGGCCGAAGACCGATTCAATCTGTTTCGCAGTGATCAAAGGCCGCGCTGCGTCATGAACGGCAACGTATTGGGTAGAGGCGTCGAGCTGATCCAAACCGATGCGAACGGAATCCTGACGGCGTTTTCCACCAGGAATTATTGATCGAACTTTTTTAAAATCTTCGTGGCGAACCATCGTCTTGATCTCGGCGATTCGATCTTCGCGTGCGACGACGATGATATCAGTGGCGCATCCGGCCCGCTCGAACGCGCGCATGGTGTGTCCGATAACCGTTGTGCCGCCGATCTTCGCAAACAACTTGTCGAAACCCATGCGACAACTGTCACCAGCGGCGACGAGAATGGCGGTAAGCACAAGCCAGAAGTTAAAAGTTAAAAGAGTTGCAAAGGTTAAAAGCCGGAGCCAGACGACTGAGTTCTATTTTTAGCTCCTCAATGCTTAATTGCCTAACTGTTTCTGCACTTCCGCACTCAACGCTTTGCCGTCAACGCGACCTGCTACTTTCGCCTGCAATGCTTTCATCACGGCGCCCATTTGCGCTCGCGACGTTGCGCCGGCTTCAGCGATCGTTTCACCCACGACCCTCGAAATCTCGCCGGCACTCATCGGTTGCGGTAAATATCCACTCAGTATCGCCAGTTCTTCTTTTTCTTTCGCGGCAAGTTCTGTGCGGCCACCCTTTTCAAAGCTCTCAATTGAATCCTGACGTTGCTTGACCTGCTTGCGAATCACCTGCGAAGCCTCGGCATCGTTCAACTCCGCTTCCGCGTCGGACTTTGCAATTGCGGCGTATTTCAACGCAGATTTAAGCATCCGCAAAACGCCAAGCTTTGTTGTGTCCTTGGCGCGCATCGCTTCTTTCAGCTCTGAGTCCACACGTTGTTGCAGTGTCATGCGGGAAGCTACGTAGCCAACGGCGATTGTCGACGTTGTAACCACGGCGCTGTGCGCCCCGTCTCATCTTTCCAGACTTGCCCGAGTCGGTCGGTCCGACCGCCCACAGGGCGGTGGCTACAGCGCCTCGGCGCATTTGCGCACTGACTCGACATCAGAAACTGATACTACATCGACGCCTTTGAGAGTGCGCCGTAGTAAACCCGCCAGCACTCCACCCGGTCCCAATTCAATAAAGAACTCGCATCCCAATCCCGCCAGCCGCTCCATGCAATCGAGCCAGCGCACTGTCCCGGTGACCTGGTCCTGGAGCGTGCGACGAATTTCAATCGGATTTTTCCCTTCCTGACCTGTCACGTTGCTGATCACGGGAAACGACGGCAGTTGCATCGGGACATCTTGGAGCACTGGCCCAAGTTTCTCATATGCGCTTTCCATCAAACGAGAGTGATATGCACCAGCGACATTTAGCATCGTGGCGCGACGAATTCCGAATTCCCTGGCGACTCCCACAGCCGCTTCCACCTTCGCCACTTCGCCTGAGATCACGATTTGTCCCGGCGCGTTGATGTTGGCAATATCGACGTCTTCGTCCGCTGCCAGTTGCCTGGCGACATTTTCTTCCGCACCGATCAATGCGGCCATTCCACCGAATGTTTGGTCGCACGCTTCGTCCATCAATTCACCCCGCCGCTGCACAAGTTTTAAGCCATTCTCAAAATTAAACGTACCCGCGGCGGCATGTGCAGTTATTTCACCTAACGACAAGCCAGCCGCGCCGGCGATGGGAAAATCCCCGGCCAGCTCGCGTAAGATCGACAAACAGGCGAGGCCATGAACGAAAAGTGCCGGCTGACAATTCGATGTCCTGGTCAGATCTTCAATCGGCCCGCTCCACACGATGTCAGTCAGTTTTCGCCCGAGGATGTCATCCGCTTTTCGAAATAGCGCGGCGGCGTTAGGAAACTGTTCTGCCAAATCACGGCCCATCCCGACCGCTTGTGCTCCCTGTCCCGCGAAAAGCAGTGCAATTTTCTTCATGCGATCCCATCATCGGTGTCCGCTTCACGCGATTCAAACGCCAAATAGCAGGGACGGATTGCCAGGGCATCAGGGGTGAACGTCGCCATTGTGCGCCCCGGGGATCGCGTCCTGCCAAGACGTCACCTGAAAATGTTTGCGTGCGCTGGCCGACTCGCCAGCGTACATGTGTTTTGCAACCATATGCCCTTTACAACGCGTGAAATTGAATCGCCGGATCCGGTGACTCGAGTAATGGCCGTCGATGCCGAGCTCCACGCGGATGACGACATTGGCGAAAAAATGGTGCTCAACATGGGGCCATCGCATCCGGCCACGCATGGGGTGTTGCGACTCGTGCTCGAGCTCGACGGCGAGGTGATTACCAAAGCCACACCGGACATCGGTTTCCTGCATCGCGGCGACGAAAAAATCGCGGAGAACATGCAGTACAACCAGTTCGTGCCTTACACCGACCGGTTGGATTATCTCGCGCCCCTCTCGAACAATGTTGCTTACGCGCTTGCTGTTGAAAAACTGATGGACTGGGATGTCCCGCCGCGCGGCAAAACCATTCGTACTATTTGTTGTGAGACTGCCCGTATCTCTTCGCACTTGATGGGCTTTGGAGCGATGGCTCTCGACCTGGGCGCGATGTCGGTCTTCTTATACACATTCACCGAGCGCGAAAAACTTTATGATCTTTTCGAATTGTTAACCGGAGCTCGCTTTACTACGTCTTACACGCGTGTTGGCGGAGAAATTCGGGATCTTCCGGAAAGTTTCATCCCGCAGCTGAAAAAATTCCTCGACGATTTCATCCCAAGCCTCGACGAATGTGACAGACTGCTTACGCGCAATCGCATCTTTGTCGACCGAACGAAAGACATTGGCGTGATCTCAAAAGAGCAGGCGATCGCGTATGCACTTTCGGGGCCGAACCTGCGTGGAAGCGGGATCGAACATGATTTGCGCCGTAAACATCCGTATCTCGACTACCAGGATTACGAGTTCGATGTGGTGATCGGAAGTGCGGGAGATTGTTACGACCGCTACCTGGTACGAATTGACGAAATGCGACAAAGCGTGCGGATCTTGCGCCAGGCAATAGAAAAATTGCCGGGCGGACCGATCAACGTCGTCGACTGGAAAAACATGACGCCACCTAAATCGCGCGTCATGACAAAGATGGAAGAGTTAATCCATCATTTCATTGTGGTAACCGAAGGGCTCGACGCGCCACCGGGTGAGGTCTATTTCGCCGCGGAAAATCCAAAGGGCGAGCTTGGCTTTTATATCAATAGCAGAGGCGGCGGAGTCCCTTATCGTCTGAAGATACGTGCGCCATCATTTGTGAATCTCAGTATTCTGCCTGAACTTTTGCCAGGCTGCATGGTGAGCGATGTGCCGGCAGTGCTGGGGAGTCTGGACTTCGTCATGGGTGAGTGCGACAGATGAATATGCTGCGATCAATATCCCGATTTTTGCTGGTAAGCCTGCTCGCGCTCAGCGTTTCCTGCACGCCCGGCAAACGAATCACAAAAGCCAACGTGGATGCGGTCGAAGAGGGCATGTCGAAGAAACAAGTCGAGTCGATCCTGGGTCCCCCAACTTCAATCAACAATCAAGATTTCGTGATTATGAAAAAAACGACTTACGTCTACCGGCAGGGTAAAGACTCGGTTACGATCGTTTTCAAAGAAGACAAGGTGCAATCCAAAGATAGCACACTGTCCCAATAGGGTTGCCGCTATCGTGGACTCGACGAACCCGCGTGTTCCCGCCGAGTTAGAGCGGAAGATGGATGCGGCAATCGCCCGCTACCCTCACGGACACCAACGCAGTGCAGCGATGCCGCTGCTTCACCTGTGGCAGGAACACTTCGGGTTCATTAGCGATGAAGCCGTAGTCTGGATCGCGGCCAGGCTTGGACTGCAACCGATTAACATTCTCGAGTTGGTCACGTTTTATCCGATGTTTCGTCAGAAACCGGCGGGCAAAACGCACATCCGCGTTTGCCGCACCCTGAGCTGCGCGATGGCCGGCAGCTATGAGTTGATGGAAAGCCTGTGCGGCGCGACGGGAATCAAGCGCGAAAGACACAGCGACGGAGCGCATGATCCCATCTCCGTGAGTGCCGATGGCAACTACAGCGTTGAGTTCGTTGAATGCCTCGCGAGCTGCGGCACAGCACCTGTCTGCATGGTAAACGAGGAACTGCATGAAAGTGTAAACCCCAATTCGGTGACCGAGCTTCTCCGAAATCAGACACAACAGATTAGACATCGACCGTCTCCCCATCCGCTGGAACATCGGTTGGTTTTCAAAAACCTCGGACGCGACGATTGGACCACCGACATCGATTGTTATCTGCGTGCGGGCGGCTACGAACAATTGAAACAGGCGCTAACGATGTCGCGTTCCGACATTGTCAACAAAGTCAAAAACTCGGGGCTGCGCGGCCGCGGCGGAGCCGGTTTTTCATGCGGCTTGAAATGGAGCTTTATCAAACCGGACGAAAAACGCCCGGTGTATCTGATTTGCAATGCTGACGAATCGGAGCCGGGGACGTTCAAGGACCGCTATATTATCCACGAGGATCCCCATCAGTTATTGGAGGGAATTCTGATCTCCTGTTTCGCATTGAATGCTCGCACCGCCTACATTTACATCAGAGGCGAATTCCCGGAAGGCGCGAAAATCCTCGAGCGCGCCATCGAAGAGGCACGTAAACATAATTTTCTTGGAAAAAACATCCTTGGGTCCGGATTCGATGCCGAGGTTTACATTCATCGGGGCGCCGGCGCCTACATCTGCGGCGAAGAGACTGGCCTGATCGAATCACTGGAAGGTAAGCGTGGATATCCGCGGATTAAGCCGCCTTATTTCCCAGCCGTGCTTGGTCTCTACATGTGCCCGACCATCGTCAATAACGTGGAAACGCTTTGCAATGTGAAACACATCATCGCGATGGGTGGCGCGGAATATGCGCGACTTGGACGGCCTAACAACACAGGCACAAGAATCGTATGCGTAAGCGGAGACGTACAGCGGCCTGGCTACTTCGAAATTGAAGTCGGTGCCGTGACCATGGGTCAGCTTATTTATGAAATGGCTGGTGGGTTGAAACCGGGTCGCAAACTGAGGGCGATCATTCCGGGCGGAAGCTCGGCGAAAGTGTTGCGAGCCGATGAGCGATTCAAACTCAAACAACAACAGCCCGACGGATCAACAATCGACCGTGACATGTCCATTGATGAAATCCCGATGGACTTCGATTCGCTGGCGGCAGCCGGTTCGATGGCCGGGTCGGGCGGTGTCATCGTGCTCGACGATTCCCGCGATGTAGTTTGGGTGCTCAATAACATCAACGAATTCTATGCGCACGAAAGCTGTGGTCAGTGCACGCCTTGCCGGGAAGGTTCTCTTTGGATGAAGAAAATTACCGACCGCATGTTGCGCGGAGGCGGTGTCACAGAAGATCCGCACACGCTTAAAACCATCGGCGACAATATCGCGGGACGCACGATTTGCGCGTTCGGTGAGGCGTGCGCGTGGCCAACGCAGAGCTTCGTTCAGAAATTTCCTGAAGAGTTTGCCGCGCGCGCTCAAAAGCCGCTCCCGCCGCCGTTACCGCCGGAATATACGCCGGAAGAATTAATCGAAGAGGAGTCCATTCCAGTTGTTCCCATGGCACACGATCCCGGATGGGAGAAAGCCGGAGCCAGGGGAACGATTTAGAACGTCATGTCCGATCCAGTTCAATCCCCTCAAATGCTAAACGTCCAGATTGATGGAGCATGGCATCAATTTCCAAAGGGGACACGTGTAATCGAAGCCTGCGAACAGGCCGGAAGCTACGTGCCGCGCTATTGCTACCACAAGAAGCTTAGTTCGCCCGGTAACTGCCGGATGTGCCTGGTCGAAATGGGATTTCCGAGACTGGGACCGGATCGCAAACCAGAGCTTGGACCTGACAACAAACCAATCATCAACTGGATGCACCGCCCCCAAATTTCCTGCGCACAAGATATATCTGAAGGAATGGGCGTCAGGACCAATTCTCCTTTGGTGAAGGAATGCCAGCGCGGAGTGATGGAATTTCTTTTGATCAATCATCCACTGGACTGTCCGATCTGCGATCAGGCTGGCGAGTGCCGGTTGCAGGAGTTCAGCGTCGATTTCGGGACGAGCAAATCCCGTTTTCTCGAGAACAAGGTCAAGAAACCCAAACACGTCGTCCTGGGGCCAAGGGTAACGCTCGATGATGAACGTTGCATTCTCTGTTCGCGTTGTATCCGTTTTTGTCAGGAGATTACGAACGATGACGTGCTTGGATTTGTGGATCGAGGCAGTCATACAGTCCTAACGGCTTATCCCGGCAAGCGCCTGGAAAACAATTATTCGCTTAATACGGTGGATATTTGCCCGGTTGGCGCGCTGACTTCGACTGATTTCCGTTTTAAGATGCGCGTCTGGTTCCTGAAGGAAACCAAGAGCATTTGCACCAGTTGCGCGACAGGCTGCAACACGATCATTGGGACACGAGAGGACGTGATCTATCGGCAAACGCCACGGGAAAACGACCACGTCAACTCGTGTTGGATGTGTGATTATGGACGACTCAACTTCAAATACCTCGAAGCCGAAAACCGTCTGTTAGAACCACAAATTCGTCTCGGTGAAAAACTTCTTCCCACTAATTGGCCTCTGGCAATCGAGCAGGCCGCACTTCAACTAAAACAGTTCTCCGGACCGGAGATTGCCATCATTGCCTCTGGCCGGATGACTAACGAGGAACTTTGGCTGACAGCGCAACTGGCGAAGTCGTTAGGTACCGAGTGGATCGATATTGTGCCAAGACGCGGGCCGGGTGATAACATCCTGCTTAGTAAAGACCGCAATCCCAATACAAACGGCGCTCGCCTGATTCTTGGATCAAAAGCCGAACCAGGGGCCAACCTCCTTGCCATCGCCGACGTTATAAAATCGGGAAAAATCAAGGCACTCCTGATTTTGAAGGAAAACACCATGCATTTGGGCATACCCGTCGAGGAAATCGCCCAGATCCCCGTGTTGATCATGATGAATATCTTGTCGAACGAAGCCACGGAGAAGGCGACGATCCTTTTGCCCGCGTGCGGATTTGCCGAAAAACGCGGCTCAATGGTTAACGGCAAAGGCCGATTGCAACGATTGAACCGCGCCGTGTGCCCACCGGGAAGTGCACGTGATGACTGGGAGATTTTGCGAGACTTGCTCGGCGCAGTTGGTGGGGGCGATTCCATTCTCTCAATTGATGACGTTTTTCGCCGGATTAGCGAGACCGTGCCGAAATTTGCCGGATTGAGTTTGAATAAAATCGGCGATCTCGGTGTGCACATCTTGAAAATGGAAGAATTACCGCCGACCCATCCGCGCGACCAGGAAGCAATCGAGCGCGCCGTCGCAATCCAGGAAAGGCGACGTAGTGTGCGGCAACAAGTCGACCACGCTCGCGAAACTGCAGCTGCGGGAACCCACTAGGCTGCAAAATCACGATGGCTTTTTTCATCGTCACCTCACTGCTGAAAATTGTCGGGATCCTTTTTGTCGTGATCCTGCCGATGGTCTCCTACAGCGTCTATGCCGAGCGCAAGGTGAGCGCGGCAATCCAAGACCGCCTCGGACCGAATCGGGTCGGGCCGGCCGGGCTTTTTCAGCCAATTGCCGACACTCTCAAATTGCTACTGAAAGAGGATTTCACACCGGCCGCCACAAACACATTTTATTACTGGCTTGCGCCATGTCTGGCGGTGATGCCGGCTATTATCACCATCGCGGTAGTTCCGTTTGGTAGCACATTATTTGGAGTTCCAATGGTGATTGCCGATATCAACGTCGGGATTCTGTTCGTGTTCGCGATCGCATCGCTCGGCGTCTACGGAATCGTTATTGGCGGCTGGGCGTCGAATTCCAAGTATCCTTTTCTCGGTGGAATTCGCTCCAGCGCCCAAATGCTTTCCTACGAGCTTTCTCTCGGTCTTGCAGTGATCCCCATCTTCATGTTGGTCGGCAATTTGCGGCTGACGAATGTAGTTCGTTACCAGATTGAGCACGGATGGTTTATCGCGCCGTTCATCGGCAACTGGGCGAACATGTCGAAATGGGTTTTAACCATCCCCATGATCATTTCGTTCTTTGTTTTTATGATCGCAATCTTCGCCGAGACAAATCGGTTGCCATTTGACCTTCCGGAGGCCGAACAGGAACTCGCGGGTGGTTACAATACCGAATATAGCTCGATGAAGTTCTCTCTCTACTTCCTGGGCGAATACGCAGCCATGATCACCGGTTCCGCTGTGATCGTGACGTTGTTTTTCGGCGGCTGGCATTTTCCGGGAATCCCTGATGGATCGCACGGGTGGATCTTTGGCGTGATTAACATCGCGGTTTTCTTCGGAAAAGTTGCTTTGATGATTTTCGTTTTCATGTGGGTGCGCTGGACTTTGCCTCGTTTTCGCTGGGACCAGCTGATGCGCCTTGGTTGGCTGTTCTTTTTCGAGATTGCGCTGGTTAACATTTTCATCGTCGCGCTGATAATGGCCTTTCTACCCAGTTGACGAGAAATCGTAATGACGAATGCCGAAACAAATCCGAACAATGAAATCCGAAACGTAAGCTCCGGATCGACATCTAATCGTCATTTGCGTTTCGTCGCTAATTCGTCATTTGGCGTTCGTCCTTCGTCATTTTAATCATGGCCATCACTGTTCCACGACCCAACCTCAACTGGCGCGAGCGGCTGTATTTGCCTGCAATCGTCGCTGGTCTGGTCATCACGTTTAAGCACTTCAAAAACCTGTTGCTGGGGCGCACCAAGGTCACCATGCAATACCCCGAGCAAAAATGGGACAGCCATCTCCCAGACTATTATCGCGGCGCGCCGGCGCTTGTGCGCGATACAGACGGGCGGGTGCGTTGCGTCGCATGCCAGCTTTGCGAATTCATTTGTCCGCCACGCGCGATCAAAATTATTCCCGGTGAAATCCTGTCCAGCGATCGCTTTGCAAAAGTGGAAAAATTTCCTGAAGCGTTCGACATCGACATGATCCGGTGCATCTACTGCGGAATGTGCGAAGAGGTTTGCCCCGAGCAGGCGATTTTCCTGCGCAAGGATTATGCCATTACGGGCTACACGCGCGCGGAAATGGTCCATGACAAGGAAAAACTTCTCGAGATTGGTGGTGTCATTCACGGTGTCGTGCTGAAGTGGAACGAAAAGAAATGAGCAGTATTGCCGAAATGAAGTGTTCTTGTGATCGGGAGTTCCCTGGGACAAGAATCTACCTCTGCGTTACTTCACTACTCCCCTACTCCAATAACCAATGTCCCCGTTCCTGTTCTGGATCTTTGCATTGCTCACGGTGATCTTCGGCGCTGCTGTCGTTGTGAACCGCAACCCGGTGGCGAGCGCCTTGAGCCTGGTGGTGTCTTTTCTTGGTCTTGCAGCGCTATTCATGTCGCTTAATGCGTACTTTATCGGGATTATTCAGGTCCTGGTCTATGCCGGCGCAGTGATGGTGCTTTTCCTTTTTATCGTCATGCTTCTGGATCTTCGCGCCGAGGAGCGTCGCCAGATTAACTGGGTGGCCTCTGCTGGTGGATTAGCCGTAGCACTGATCTTGTTGGGTCAGATTTTTTCCGTAATTCGTCACTTTGGGCCGGCGCGCCAACCTTTTCCGTCGTTGCCAGGATCGACAATCGACGATGTTCAAAAAATCGGCGCAACTCTCTTCAGAAATTACAATTTGCCCTTTCAAATTGTCGGCGTCCTGGTGCTGGTCGCGACTATCGGCGTCGTGCTTTTAAGCAAACGGGAGACCCGATAGCATGATCACGCTCGGGGATTATTTACTCGTCAGTGCCATGCTTTTCGCAATCGGATTCGCTGGCGTAATGGTGCGTCGCAATCTGATTATCATGCTTATGGCACTCGAGCTGATGTTAAATGCGGCGAATTTGTCGCTGGTGGCTTTCTCCCGGTTCCGCGTCGATTCAAGCGGTCTGCCTAACTACAATGTGCAAGTGTTCGTCTTCTTCATCATCACGGTCGCGGCGGCTGAAGTTGCCGTGGGTTTGGCGATTCTCGTTGCACTCTACCGGACGCGCCAAACAACCGATATCAAAGACATCAGCAGTTTGAAATTTTAGCGATCCGATGAATTCAACGCTGCCGTGGATCATCCTGCTTGTGCCGCTGGCCAGCGCGATTTCCATCACGCTATTCACGCTGCGATCGAAAACTGTAAGCTGCTTCATCTCGGTTGCGGCTGTGCTTGTGAGTTTTGCGTGCAGTTGTTTGATCTTCACGCAGTCCGATATCGCCGCAGCTGAATTCACGTGGATCGACATTGGTGGCGCTTTCAAAGTACCGATCGGCTTTACGCTGGACCAATTAAGCAAAACCATGCTGCTCGTCGTTTCAGGAGTCGGAGCAATAATCCACATCTATTCGCTGGGCTACATGCGCGATGACGAAGGTAAGTCCCGCTATTTCGCGGCCCTTTCGCTATTCATGTTCGCGATGCTCGGCATTGTTCTCGCAAACAATTTCGTAATGCTCTTCATCTTTTGGGAATTGGTGGGCTTTACCTCTTACGTTCTGATTGGACACTGGTTTTTTCGCAATGCTGCCGCAAACGCGGGCAATAAGGCGTTCATCACGACGCGTATTGGCGATTTTGGATTCATGATTGGAATCTTGATGGTTTGGATGGCAACCGGCTCCATCCTATTTTCAGAAGTCGGGCCACGGATGGCTCTCCTGGCAAGTCACCCCGCGTTTCTTACAGTCACGGCGCTTTTGATCTTCTGCGGAGCGGTTGGGAAGTCTGCGCAGGTTCCGCTGCATGTTTGGTTGCCCGACGCAATGGAAGGCCCGACACCAATCTCCGCATTGATCCACGCCGCGACGATGGTCGCCGCCGGTGTTTACATGCTGGTTCGCGTCGCATTCGTAATTCAGGCATCACAAACTGCGCTCCTGGTGGTGGCATGGATCGGTGCGATCACCGCGGCCATGGCTGCTCTAATTGCAACACAGCAAAACGACATCAAGCGCATTCTGGCGTACTCAACGCTATCGCAACTTGGATACATGATGATGGCCGTCGGCCTGGCTTCAAACAATGCCGCCATGTTCCACCTGTTTACCCATGCGTTTTTCAAAGCGCTTCTCTTTCTCGGCGCCGGATCGGTCATCGTGATGTTGCATCACGAGCAGGACATTTGGAAAATGGGAGGACTGCGCCGCACTCTTCCAATCACATTTGTCACTTTCGTCATCGGCGCCCTTGCGCTGATAGGTTGCCCGCCTTTTAGCGGATTTTTCAGTAAGGACGCAATCCTTGCGCTCGCTTACGAACGCAACATGGCGATTTTCATTGTCGGCCTGATCACAGCGCTCCTGACAGCCTTTTATGTTGTGCGTTTACTGGTGATCGTCTTTTTCGGAAACGCACGCAGCGAAGCCGCCCGCGAAAGCAGGGAGTCACCTTTCGTGATGACTGGACCGTTAATCTTGCTCGCGGTGCTGGCCCTGGTGGGCGGATTCGGATTTTTCGCGCGAAACTTTCTCGCACTTCCAATCGAAAAGGAAGCTACTTCCCTGGTTCAGGGGGTTGCACTTGTTGCGTTGATCGTGGGAAGCGGGCTGGCAATTGTTATCTACCGCAACCGAACAAGCGAACCGATCGACGTCGAAGTTTTGCGCCACAAGTTTTATTTCGATGAATTTTACACCTGGTTGATCAACTGGACACAGGAACTGCTCGCGCGTGTCTTCGCTTTCTTTGATCGATGGATCATTGACACCGCCGCAGTCGACGGCAGCAGCCGCGGAACATGGGGACTTGGCGCGTTGCTGCGCCTTATTCAGGTGGGAAACCTGCAAGCTTACCTGTTTCTATTCGGCCTGGGTGTGATTGCCGTCATTTACTTCGCCGTTTTCCGCTAATGGTTCTCTTCGTAATCTTTTGCCCGATCGTAGCCGCCATTGTGATCATGGCCGGCGCACCTGCGCGCAAAACGGCGTTAGTCGCATCGGTTTTGGCGTTTGCGGCGGTGTTATTTCTCCTCGTCTCCTTTGATCGAGGCCACCATGGTTTTCAGTACGTCACCTCGTTTACCATATCTCCCGAATGGCATTTGGGCTTCACCACAGGGATCGATGCCTTGAGTCTCATCATGCTCCTTTTGGCTACGATCGTGACGCTGGCCGCGGTTTGGTTCACTGGCACGGTCGAGAAATATGAAAATGCGTTCTATGCCTGTCTCTTGTTCATTTCAGCGGGCACAATTGGCGCCTTTGCCTCAATTGATTTGTTTTTCTTTTACGCGTTTCACGAGCTCGCGCTCATTCCAACGTTTCTGTTGATCGGAATCTGGGGCTCCGGAAATCGTGTCGCGGCCGCGTGGAAAATCACAATCTATCTCGCAATCGGCAGTTTCATTTTGCTGCTGGGTTTGATTTTGCTTTATCAAAGCTTCCCTGCCTCTTCGCGCAGCTTTGATATTCGCGCGCTAACCGCTGCCGCTGGTCTGGGGGAAATCACCGCCGAAGCACAACATCATGTTTACTTATTGTTGCTGATCGGTTTTGGAATCTTGATTTCACTTTTCCCATTTCACACCTGGGCACCGGAAGCATATGCGTCGGCTCCGGCGCCGGCAGCAATGCTGCATGCCGGAGTTTTAAAGAAATTTGGATTGTACGGTCTGCTGCGTCTTGCTCTGCCCCTGGTTCCCGAGGGAGCGCGCTACTGGACTAATCTGCTTGTTGTCCTTCTGGTCGGAAACATCATCTACGTGGGCCTGGTCACGATTGCACAGAAGCGGCTGGACCGGATGTTGGGCTATTCGAGCGTCATGCACATGGGTTACATCTTTCTGGGAGTTGCCAGCGCTACCATCCTTTCCGCGACGGGTGCGGTCGTGCTGATGTTCGCGCACGGTCTTTCGATCGCACTGCTTTTCGCGCTTGCCGGAGAATTGCGAAACCGCACCGGTACGTTGGCTTTCGATGAACTGGGCGGCCTTGCCAAGGTAATGCCATTCGCCGGCCTTGCCTTCGGTTTCGGAGTATTTGCCGCTATCGGTCTTCCTGGCCTGGCGAACTTTGCCGGGGAACTGATGATCTTTTTTGGCGCGTTCAAAAACGGTTGGGAAATGGAACACTTTCACATCTTTCAAATTGCGACGATGCTGGCGCTCTGGGGAGTGGTCATCTCCACGGTTTATATGCTTCGCGCCTATCGCAGGACATTCATGGGCGCCCTTAACGAGCGGTGGAAGGAGATTGTCGATGTCCGATTCAGTCTCCGGATTCCAATCGCCCTTCTGATTGGCGCGCTCCTTTGCTATGGATTCTTCCCACAGTCTTTTGTGCAAATCTTAGCGCCTTCATTCCGGACTTATTTGGTCGCCGGCAAACGATGACGATCACGGCCCCACAACTCGAGATTGCAGTTTTGGTACTCGGGATGGCGATCCTGTTAATAGAAGCGTTTGTCACGAAAATTGATAAACGAGTCCTGGCTTTCATGGCAATTGTAGGCCTCGCCCTGGTTCTCGTGGCCAGCTTCTTCGTTTCTCCGAATCCATTAACAACTAAAGCAACGGGTTTTTGGAGCTTCTATACGGCAGACCGCTTTGCGATCTTCTTCAAGCAATTCGCGCTGCTAACCACAATCGTAGTGCTGATCATGATGATCGACTACGCGCCGGTGTTGCGCCGTTTCCTCCCTGGTACCACACAGCAACTGGGGCTCGGCGAATTTTTCGCGGTACCGATTTTCACCTGTGTCGGGCTGATGTATCTCGTGTCAGCAGTCGATTTCGTCTTTATTTTTGTTTCGCTGGAGCTGGTAACGATTTCGTTTTACGTGCTTGTCAGTTTTACCCGGCGCAATCCGCTTACTCTCGAAGCCGGAACCAAATACTTCGTGCTGAGTGCGCTTTCGACGGCGTTTCTCGTGTACGGCATCGCATGGATTTTCGGCGTAACCGGTGAGACAAATTTACAGCGTATCGCGGAAGTGATGGCTAATCCGGCCACAGACCGGACTGCTGCGCTGTTAGGTATCGTGTTGGTTTTTGTCGCGCTCGGCTTCAAGATCGCCGCGGTGCCATTCCAAATCTGGGTGCCGGACGTTTATCAAGGCGCGCCCACGCCGGTGACTGCATACCTGTCTGTGGGCTCAAAAGCCGCCGGGTTCGTCGTGTTACTTCGAGTATTGCAGCCATTCATAACCCTGCCTCAAACGCAACGCCTGCTTGTTGTGATCGCGTTGCTTACTTTAATTTATGGAAACCTCGCGGCTTTGCCGCAGACGAATCTCAAGCGATTGCTTGCTTATTCAAGTATCGCGCACGCCGGCTATCTGCTGATCGGGGTGGCATGTTTCGACACGTCAGCAATAGGTTTTTATCTGGTTGCCTACCTGCTCATGACGCTGCTTAGCTTTGCGGTTTTAATCATCGTGGCTCAGCAAACCGGCGAGCGAATCGAGGATTTTGATGGATTGGCAAAGCGCTCGCCCTTTCTCGCTTTCGCCATGTTAATAGGAATGGTTTCACTAGCTGGTGTGCCGTTTACAGCGGGATTTTTGGGCAAATTTTTGATCTTTTATGCCGCCATTGCGCAGCATCAAACCGCGCTGGTAGTTGTCGGAGTGGTCACCGTTGGTTGTGGATTTTACTATTATCTCAAAGTGATTCGCGCCATGTACTGGCACTCCGCTGCCAAAACAGAAAAGATTTCTGTGAACGGCCTATCTCGCTTGACAATTAGCGCGTTGATTGTCGCTACCGTTTGGCTCGGTGTTTATCCACAGCCGATCCTGGATGCGTTAAAGCGGCAAAAGGGAGGCGTACCGCTCTTCGAGCATAACAACACTGCCGGCTCACTGCCGGCATTATGACGGAGGATATCAAGCCTCGAAGCGCCTTTAAACAATCCAAGGTTCAACCAACCATGTGAGCAGGCCCTAATCGCTCAGCTCAACATTCCAATAGGCGAGATCGACAAAGTGTTTCCAAAGGTCGTGTTGAGGGGCCGAGAATGTGACCTGGACGAACGGTCGCCACTTGGGCCGTTTCGGCTTACGGATCAGACTCATGTGTGCTTCGCGCGGAAGCCGGTTACCTTTGCGGGTATTGCAGGGTATGCATGAGCAAACCACATTTTCCCATGTGGTCGTCCCTCCGCGATCGCGCGGCACAACATGATCGAGGTTAAGTTCGCTGCGATCAAAAATCTCGCCGCAGTACTGGCAGGTGTTCTTGTCGCGTTCGAACACATTATGCCGGGTAAATTTGACTTCCTTCTTTGGAAGCCGATCGAAAACCAAAAGCACAATCACACGGGGTATACGGATCTTGAACGAAATTGTGGTGACCAGTTCATGATCCGGCGCGTTTGCCGACAAATCGCGCCAGCTTTCGAAATCGTGCGTCATGAAATTGTTCGCGTCATCGGACGAAAC
>DASXMV010000064.1:0-2148 GCA_036495465.1 Candidatus Udaeobacter sp.
AGCCTCACCAGAAAATAATATTCAGCACTGCGAAAACAATCGCCACGACGGCGGCACAAAACGCAGGCCGTTGGTAAAGCGGAACCTGCGCCTCGGAGGGAATCTCCGTCGCGCCATATACCAGGCCCGTCAGTTCGCTCTCTGGTTTAGGTTTGGTGAGCAAACTGACGACGACGGTCACCACGACACAGATAATCCAGGACCAAAGTCCGCGGTACATGTTCTCCGCCATGTCGCGTGCGTCGCTGGAGAGGGCCACGTAACGCAGCGCCGACGAATCAACCTTCACCCATGCCCACATTCCGATGGACGAAGCTGTGCCCGCCAGCAAGCCCCAAAATCCACCGGCCGGTGAGGCTCGTTTCCACAACATGCCGAGGATCACCGTGCCGAACAGGGGCGCCACGAAAAAACTGAAGAGCGCTTGCACGTAATCCATGATGCTGAGAAATTGCATCACCAAATACGCGGTGCCGATACTGATCAGAACGCCGATCACCGTGGACCAGCGTCCCATCGAAACGTAATGCGCGTCGGTGGCCTTTTTCCTGAACAGGGCGGCATAAATGTCGTATGTCCACACCGTCGAAAACGCACTCACGTTGCCCGCCATACCGGACATGAAGCCCGCGATGAGCGCAGTGACTCCCAGCCCCAAGAGACCCGGGCCGCAATAGCGCGCCAACATCAGCGGCAAAACTTCGTTGTAACTGTGGCCGCCGGTTGCGACCGCCGTTGCTTCGCCAGTCAGCTTCCATGGCAGCACAGCAAGACCCAACAGACCAGGAAGAATCACGATGAACGGAACGAACATTTTGAACGCTGCACCGATAACCGGAGCCATCTTTGCCGCGCGCAAATCTTTCGCGGCCAGAACGCGCTGCACGACGAGAAAGTCAGTGGTCCAGTACGCAAATGAAATCACAAAGCCTAGACCGAAAACGATGCCGCTCCAGTGAATGCCCATGGGGTTGTCCCTGAACGACCCCAGCGTGGACCACAAATGTGTGTATTCGACCGAAGCATTCTGCGCGACTTTGAGTTGCAACGCTTTCCAGCCGCCCGCTTCGATTAGTCCGAGAATCGGAATCAGCAGCGCGCCGGACCAAATCAGGATGAATTGCAACACTTCGTTGAAAATCGCGGAACGCAGCCCGCCGAGCGTAACGTACACGGCGACGGTGATCGATGAGACCCAAATGCTGAAATTGATGTCCCAGCCCAGGACGACCTTCATCACCAGCGCCATGGCGTACATGTTGATGCCGCTCATCAGAACGGTCATGAACGCGAACGAAATCGCCGAAAGCGCACGGCTGGATTCGCCGAATCGGAGTTTTAGATAGCCCGGAACGGAGTGCGTCTTGGAAATGTAATAGAACGGCATCATCACCAAGCCGAGAAACAGCATGGCCGGAATGGCGCCGATCCAATACCAATGCGTGGCCAGAATCCCGTACTGATAGGAGGCTGCTGCCCAACCCATCAGTTCGAGCGCGCCCAAATTCGCCGAGAGGAAACTCAGGCCGGCGATCCATGCCGTCATTTCGCGGCCCGCGAGAAAGAAATCCTCGCCAGTGTTCGCGCGGCCCTTCAAATAAAAACCGATCGCAAGAACGAGGACAAAATAGGAAACAACGATAACCAGGTCAACGATGGAAAGATGCACAAGCCTTGTTCCGGTGAGTGCGCCAGCGATTATGGTCATCGTCAGTCTTGTGCCCATCCTCGCAGGCGCCAAACAGCCGCGCAATTAACGTAGCCATTTCGCCGCAAACCCAAAACTGTTAGCGAGTTAGACGTCCAAGAGGTTAGCACCGCGTTGCGGCGCTTTGCTAATCGCGGATCGCTCGCCCGCGATCATCAAGTAAGGACAAGAAAGCAGCGTTCTGTTAAAGGGATCGAATTACCGGCATGTGGCGAACCGCTCGCCGCAGACGTCATTCGTCACATTCATTACTGCCAAATCTATGTGAGGGCGCGGTCTAAATGCGTGTATCCGGCGTCAACGAAAACATGCTGCGCGGTGATGTGGCTCGCTTGCTCCGAAATTAAAAACAGAACCATCGCAGCAATCTCTTCAGGAGTAGTCATACGCCTCCCCAACGGTATCTTCGACACAATCTCCGCGAGCTTTTTCTCCGGGTC
>DASXMV010000065.1:0-7892 GCA_036495465.1 Candidatus Udaeobacter sp.
ACACGCAGGCCAGGGAGAATGTTCGATCAAACGTGCCGCAACGTCCTGACTTTCTGCTTATTTAGCTTGTAAATCCAATTTTTCCTAACGGTCTCCATTGGTGAGCGCAGCGTCAGAATGATGCTAAACGTTAAATCGCAATGTTCGTTTTCAAGCCATGGCATCGAGCAATTTGGATGGCCGTATTCGCAGGTATTGCGATATCGCTCCTGGCATGGTTCGCATGGCGAGATCCGGCGACGAATTTTTTGTCGCACGATGGCCGGGCGGAGTGGATAGTTTTTCCCACGGCGGTTGACGCGCACGGTCACTGGTTTACCGGCCTCGACGCAATATTCCGGCGCGAGTTTACCTTAACGGAACAGCCGGGCACGGCGCATTTGAGAGTTCGTGCAATGCGGCGCGCTGAAGTTAGGATAAATGGCGCATCGGTTCGTTTTGGACCGAATAAGAATTGGAAAGAGATTGAGAGCGTCGAGGTCCCCGAATTATTACGCGCCGGGACGAACGCAATTGAAGTGCGCGTTTTTAACCAGAATGGGCCGCCAGCGCTGTGGCTGCAATTGACTACCAATCAAGAAGCGCTGCGCAGCGATACAAGTTGGGAAGTCTCGCTTGCTGGTTCTTCATGGCATCACCCGACACTGGCGGCGGCTGTGAAGACACCGCGATCCGGTAATTCCATTGCTAGTGGCGAGAGCACCTTCGACGCAGCCCGGAAAATTTGGGTTCTCTGGATTGTTCTTATTACGATTGCGTCTGCAACCGGGGCTTTTATCTGGAACCTCAGCTACAGGTATTTCACAGCGCGGCGACTGGAGAGAACAATGTTGATCGTCATCGGCCTGCTCTGGTTGCTTCTATTCTGGAATAACACGCAACGACTTCCATTCCATGAAGGCTTCGATTCAACGGAGCATCTTAAATACATCGCCTACATTCAGGAGCATCGAGCGCTTCCGTTGCCGAATGAAGGCCTGGAAATGTATCAGCCGCCGCTCTACTACTTGATCGGTGCGACGGTTCTGTCGGCATGCAATCTGTCAATCAACGATCCCGCGTCGGTTGCCGTTTTGCGTTTCCTTGGAGGATTTTTCGGCATCGCACAATTCGTTTTGGTCTTTTTGAGCGTGCGACTCCTGCTCCCGGTACGAGCGGCATTCATCGGCCTTTTGTTAGCAGCGTTTCTGCCTATGCATCTGTACCTGGCACAGTACGTGACGAACGAAATGCTGGCCGCGACTCTGGCCACGGCAGCGCTGTACCTCTGTTTGCGTCTGCTGAAAAGCGAGACGCCGCGGGCGTCGCAGTTTCTCTGGCTCGGATTTGCGCTTGGCGCGGCGATGCTGGCCAAAGCAACCAGCGTTTTGCTGCTTCCCGTCGTGATTGCTGCAATTGCTGGCAGGCTCATATACGCTCGAGCACCAATCGCAGTCTCCTTACGCAATCTCGGGCTGCTACTGGCAATCTGCCTGGCTGTGTGCGGCTGGCATTACTCGCGCATCTGGCTGAAATTCGGCACCCCGTTGCTTGGCAACTGGGATGTGGCCAGCGGATTTACATGGTGGCAGGATCCGGGTTATCACACGGTAACTGATTACCTCCGCTTCGGTCGATCGTTGCTATATCCACTCTTTAGCGGTTTTGCCGGATTCGCCGACGGAATCTACTCCACGCTTTGGGGCGACGGATTGTGTGCCGGTGCTGCGAGTCTCACCCTGGCTTGGAACGAACAGCCAATGCTGGCTGGTTACCTGTGGTCGCTGGTTCCTGCAGTCCTAGTTCTCACAGGGGTCGTGGCGGCGATCGTCTGGTTTCTTCGAAAACCTTCCAGCGAATTGTTTCTATTACTTGGCTTCCTGGGAGTGCTTGTACTAGCGATGATTTTCATGACGCTGAAGATTCCCTCCTATGCGCAAGCTAAAGCGTTCTACGGTTTGTCAGCGCTCACACCCTTTTGCTTCTTTGGTGCTCTGGGTTGGGAAACGCTGACGCAAAGGAGAACGACTCCGCAGATTATTCTCGGAATGTTTGTCGTGGTTTGGGCACTGAACAGCTTCGCCACTTATTGGATTGTTCCTTCAGCGACTCAGCATCTCTATGCCGCAAAAGCTCTCGGGACTGAAGGAAAGATGGATCTCGCTGCTGCCGAAGCGCAAAGGGCGATTGAAGCAGATCCTGCCAACGCAACAGCGCGAGGTTTTCGCGCGTTGAGTTTGCTCGAGACAGGTCAGGAGCAGGAGTCCATTAAGGAAGCCGAACGCGCGGTTGAATTAAATCCCTCTGGCTCTGGTGCCCACCTGGACCTGGCAATTTGCGTAAATCGCAGTGACCAAGCCCGCGCAATTATGGAAGCTCGCCGCGCAATCGAGCTCGGCCCCGAGAATTCGTCGGCCTACCAATTTCTTATGAGCTGTCTTTTGGAATCACAGAATTACACCGAAGCGGCGGAACTTGGCCGAGAATGGCTGGCGGTTTCACCTTACGACGTGGCTGGTCATTCTGCTCTGGGATCTGCTTTGGCCGCAAAGGGCGATCTAGTCCCGGCTGTGCAACAACTCGGTTATATCATGATGTTGAGGCCGGACCTTGAGCAGGCTCACGCGCAGCTGCGACAGATTCTGCTATCGCTCGCAAAAGAACCGGACGGCTTGCAGCGTCTGCACGAGATCGCTGCGAACGCCCCGGACTCGCCGCGAATGCTCGACGAACTTGCCTGGTTGTTTGCAACGTATCCGGATTCGAAATCGCGCGACGGGAAAGAAGCAGTCCGTCTGGCTGAGCACGCTTCCGATCTGACCGAGCGCAAAATACCAGCTCTTCTCGATACTCTGGCTACGGCTTACGCTGAGGCAGGAGATTTTTCGCGCGCAATTACCGTCGGTGAAGAAGCGCTAAAGAAAGCCGGCTCCGCCGGGGATAATGACGCTGTCAAACTCAGCGAAAACATTCTTGAATCGCTTCGTCAAAATCTTCCTTTTCGCCAGGAACCAAAGTAATCGCTTATCCGCCTCACCGCCGCGTTGCTGCCGTCTCGCTCTTCGTGCGCGGCCGCAGTGCCAGGACAATGGGCAATCCGGTAAAAGACTCCGCGTCGCGAATGCGAGATTCGAGGTAGCGTGCGTAGGTCTGGCTTAACAGACCTGGATCATTCACGAAGAGGACGAACTCAGGAGGCTGCAGGAGTTTGCTTTCTTTCCCTTTGGACTGCGCGGCATAAAGGAGTTTGAGGCGTCGCCCCTTTACAGTTGGAGGCAGGTTCGCCTCAAATGCTTGTCGCAGTAATCGGTTTAGAACTCCGGTGCCGACACGCTGTCCCGCTGCGCGTCGGATCTTTTCGATCAACGCAAACAATTTACTGACGTGTTCTCCAGTCAACGATGACGTAATCAAAATAGGTGCATAATCCAAAAAGAAGAGCCGCTCCCGCGCGGTCTCAACGAGTTTGGCGATGGATTGTTTTTGATCGCGCTTGGGTTTAACCAGGTCCCACTTGTTCAGAATAATGATGGCCGGTTTCTCAGCCGCCCGGATCAATCCGGCGATTCGTTTATCCTGCGCAGTTACGCCAGCGATGAGATCGACAATCAAAATGCAGAGGTCAGCGCGCCGGACACTCCGTTCCGCTCGCATGACACTAAAAACCTCAACCGAACTTGAGTGTTGACCCCGCCTGCGGATGCCCGCGGTGTCGATAAAAACGAAACTCTTCCCGTTGTGCTCGTACAAAATGTCGACGGCATCTCGCGTGGTTCCAGCTAGTTCGCTTACAATCGCCCGTTCACCGCGGACAATTGAATTGATTAGTGACGATTTTCCGACATTAGGTCGGCCGAGAATCGCCACAGAAAGAGAATCTTGACCCGGGGTTGGCGGCTCATGACCAGGCAACGGTAGAAGTTGGTCAATTGTGTCCAACAAATCAGACACGCCCAGAGCATGCTCAGCGCTGATCGCGACACTCGATTTGAAACCCAAAGAATCAAACTCCGCTGCAAGGGACGAGTGCTTTTCATCGTCAATCTTGTTGATCACCAGAACCACTTTCTTTCGAGACTTACGCACCAAACGCGCGAGTTCTTCATCCATTGGCGATAAACCAGCCTTCGCGTCGACGACCAAAAGTAAAACATCACTGCCGCGCAACGCGGCCTCAGCGGCGTCGCGCACCTGCACACCTAGTTCAGTTTCACCTCTGCCAAAAATTCCGCCGGTGTCCCATAAAACGAACGGGCGCGTGCCGCGATTGCAAACTGCCGAGATTCGATCGCGCGTAATCCCGGGCTGATCATGAACGATCGCAATCTTTCGGCCAATCAGACGATTGAATAGCGCGGACTTGCCAACATTTGGACGGCCAATGATTGCGGCGTTCGGCATGGTTATTGGGCCGTTCATCGAGCTCGGAAATTTGTCTCAGCCTCGCTGCGGATGTGCATGCCCTTCGGCTTGCAATTGTCGCACGCCATCGAGGACATAAACCACTCCTGAAATAAAAGTAAAAACTCCCGCAACCGCCACAACGAGAATCAACGGTAAAAAACGTAGCTGCAACATCACCCAGGCAATCGCGCACATCTGGCAAACAGTGGCTACCTTGCCAGTCCAACTTGGTCTTACACGCATCTTATTGCCAATCAGGACGTGCAAGATCACCGAGCCCACAAGAATCACCGCGTCGCGGGTGATTACCAGGACGGGAAACCACACCGGAAAACTTCCGTATTCAGGAGCGGATTCGCTCCAGTTGCTAATGCTCAGAGTGATGATGCCGCTCAACAGCAACCCCTTATCGGCAATAGGATCGAGATATACTCCAAGTGTACTGCGTTGGTTGTACCTGCGCGCAACATATCCATCCAACCCGTCGCTCAGGGCCGCCAGTATGAAAATCATGATGGCCACGAACCGTTGCCATTCCAGCGGCTGGCCGCGCTTGATGCTCTCACCATAATAAATCGCCATCGTCACAAAAGCCGGGATCATCAGGATCCGGACGACAGTGATTTTGTTGGCTGTGGTCATAATGCGAAATGCGCCGACAATTGTAGGGGGTCTGGTTCGCTCACGCCAGCCAGCCGCTTACGCTTCCTTCTCTCTGCGTTTGGGCTCTTGCCATCCTCGATTCGTGGCAACCACGCCGTAAATTTCAGCTAGCCGAAGCTGCCTCTTTCTCTGACGCCGGGATTCTAAAGCCTTCGATCTGCTTCTTGATTTCGTTTGCGAAGCTGGCGGCGCCAGCACCGTTTACCACGCGATGATCAAAAGTAAGCGACAGCGTAATGACTTCCGCGCTTTCATTCTTCTTGCCGTTTCTCATTAACTCGCGATGAGCGGTGCCAATGAAAAGCGTTCCGATTGACGGTGGAACAACAATAGGTGCGCCGGCCTTTACCCCAAACGCGCCGAGACTTGTAATCACAACCGGGGCATTCATCGCATCGACACGGCCAGTGCGAGTTGCATCGACTGTCTTGTTGTAACTCTGCACGAATTCGGTCCAGGACTTCTTGTTTGCATTGCTGATTACCGCTGTCGCGAGGCGATCGTCTTCCAGCGCTACCGCAATACCGAGATCGAAATTCTCGTTCTCGATGATGCGATCGTCTTCCAGCGTGAGGCGCCGAAACGGCGGATGCTTTTCCATGGCTCGCACCACTGCCCATGCCATCATGACCGAAGGGGAAGGTGCGGCCTTCTCATTGTTTTCTTTGGCCACGTCGCGAGCTTTTCGAATTGCGTCCCATCGCGCGTCAATCTGCAGGTTCGCAGGAATCACGTGAACGAGTTTTCGCGTAATCGTAGGCGATAGCGCCGGTTCGACGGTGTAGCGGCGCCTGTCCTCACGCGCAGTCTCCGGTTGTTCGCGGCTGGGGACAGCCGCCTCTACACCCGTCGTCGATTCCTTTGCTGCTTCTTGAAACTGATCAGGCAGCGATGGCTCGTCGGTTACGATGGTGCCCAACTCCTGACCGATCTCGACGGTGTCATCGACCTTTGTTTTCCATTCACCCATCACGCCAGCAAAGGATGACTGAATCGGATAAACAGCTTTGTCTGTTTCGACTTCGCAGAGGTCATCATCGAGCGCGATCGCGTCGCCAGGATTTTTTAAAAGCGAAACCACTTTTGCGTTGCGTATTCCTTCGCCCATAACCGGAACGGTGATGACTTGAATGTGCGCCTGGTTTGGTTTTGCTTTTTCCGGAGCGGGTTCCTGACTTTTGCCAGGTGATCGGGCTTGTTCCGTAACGATCGGTGATTCTGCGCGAAAAACAGTATTCGAAACCGAGCGCTCGATTGCAGCGGCGATCCGCTCTACGTCTGGTAACGCCGCGTACTCGTAAATCGGATTATAACCGATCACCACGTTTGTTTTGCTGACCAGGATCGGCGGGCTGACCATGTCTTTCCAAAAATCCGGCCTGCTTGTGATATGAGTAATAATCATCTGGCCGACACTACAGTTTTCAGTGTCCTCCTGAACAACGACCAGTCGCCGGGTCTTGCGTACTGATTGCTCAATCGCGGCTTTGTCCCACGGCACGATTGAACGCAGATCGATCAGTTCGACGCTGACTTTGGCGCTGAGCTTGTCCAAAGCTTCCAGTGATTTCTCGACCGTGTTGCCCCACGCAACGACGGTGACATCAGAGCCTTCACGCAACTTATGCGCCTCGCCGAACGGAACCGCGCGAATCGCCTCGGCGTATTCGCGCTCTGCCCAAAGCATGTGTTTGGGAATAAGAAAGATCACCGGGTCTTCGCACTGCATCGCAGTCCAAAGCAAGCCAGCGGCATCGGCTGGAGTGCTTGGAATCACAACGTTAAGACCGGGGTAATGCGCGAGCGCGGATTCGTTCGCCTGGCTGTGCCACAAGCTTCCTCCCGGCAAATAAGCTCCGTATGGCGCGTAAAACACCGCCGGGCATGTCCAGTTCCCAAACGATCGCCAGCGCAGCGTCGAAATGTTTGTGACCAGCTGATTGAATCCCGGATAAATAAAATCGATAAATTGCAGCTCGAAGACTGGTCGTTTGCCATACGCGGCCAGACCGCACGCAACACCAAGGATCGTCGATTCCGCAAGAGGCGAATTAAATACCTGTTTCGGAAATTCAGTGGAAAGTTTTTGCGTAAGACGGAACACACCGCCCTTGGGATCCTCAATATCTTCGCCAAAAATCACCCGGCGCGGATCATGTTCCAGGCCTGCACGCAGAGTCTTGTTCACCGTATCGCCAATTCGGTATTTTCCGGGTGGAAGAACCTCCTTGCTGACGCTTGGTGGTGATTTGCTTACATTGGCAAGCAACTCGTTAGGCGACGGATCCTCCGCTTTTTCTGCTTCGGCGTATTCGCGGCGAATCCTTTCTTTGACTTCATTGTCGAGCTTCGCGAAGTCCTCGGCGGTAATCACTCCTTCCTGGATGAGTTGGTCTTTCCAGCAATTGAGCGGATCTGATTTTTCCAGCGCCTCCAATTCTGCGGAGCTGCGATAAAGCTTCTGATCATCGGTGCTGGTGTGACTGGAAAGGCGTTCCATCCTGACCCAAACGAAGAACGGCCCGCCGCCGGCGCGAATTTTCTCGAACGCCTCTGCGGTGGCGTCATAAACCTGTTGCACATTCTGCCCTTCAATCTGGCGCCAGTTGTCAGGCTCAAGCACCTTGAGCGCGAGCGGATTGTTCTTTCGCGTGGGCATGCTGATGCCGTAGCCGTTGTCTTCCACGAGAAAAAGCACTGGCAGCTTCTTCTCTTTGGCAAAGCAGAGCGCCTCAAAAAAATCCCCTTGTCGCGTCGCGGCATCCCCAATTGTGGTCACTACGAGATTCTTTTTGCCATCGAGTTGAATGCCCCAGGCAATACCGCACGCGGGAAGCAGCTGCGAT
>DASXMV010000066.1:0-10048 GCA_036495465.1 Candidatus Udaeobacter sp.
AAGTAAATGTTTCGGACAAGCGGCGACGGCCGCATTGCTATAACTGATACCGCCTTGCGATTTCATCGACAATCTAGTTGGGAATATGAATAGCTTATGGCTCGTTTGGGAAGCGGGCAAGAATGATTCGCCGCAGCAACCCTGGAGGGTTCTCTTGTGAACACGATGGCGAACGAATTCACCAATTGATGAAGCTCAAATGTGTTAGCGGCATCATGAGCCCTGGGGTGTTGAGGATCGCATCCCTGACGGGTGGACACCTATCGTTTCATCCGGATTACGCGTCTCGTAGCAAAGATCAGCGCGACCAACGCAATTATCCACGGCGCGAGAAACGCGACCGCTACACCGATCATGCGCAAACTCCACATGATTGCGGCCGCGCTTTGGGCCACGGTCCGCCGAAGCGTGGCAACTATGCCACTCTGCTGCGAAATAATATTGCCCTGACTGTAAACCTGGATCGAGATGTCCGCGGGTGCGTTCGCTTCGTCGATTGGGGCATCTGCGCGATCCTGACGTTGCACACTAACGTTCTCGATCTTCCCTAACGACCCCAGTGATTGCATGAGCGACGGGTAATTCTTGATTGGCACCCGTAACGAGACGCTCGCCACTTCGTGCCCGTTTGGGTCACTGCTGAAAGTCGAGCTGCGGATACGGCCGCCTTGTTTCTCGACAAGCGCACGGAGATCCTTTGCTTTTTCATCCACGGAGGGGGTGCGAATGCGCAGACTGGTCTGCTGGAACGCTTGCTCCTGTTCTTCGCGCGATATGCTGATATTGAGTTCCACCTTGTCGCGTTTCGTTCTGGCATTCTCCGATATGCCACTACCGCCTTGCGCGATGCGTTCGGTCTGCGTTCGAAAATTCTCCACGCGGCCCAGTGACTTCACTTTCGCAAGCACATCGTCGCTTTCTTCAGGCATGATCAACATGCTCAGTTGCGCTGAAACGCGCCCTGAATAATCGCGATTTAATTGCGCATTTGTGATCTGGACTTTTGGTGATGCCAGCGCTTTGACGTCGTTGTAAATTCTCTCAACCTCTGGCGCGTAGAGTGCCAACTGGGCTCGCTCTTTCAGCAGGAAGGCTGCCGGCTCTTCCATTTCCTTTTCTGCGAGCGAAATCGTCACCGTGGCGAATTGCACCTGTGAGTCCCAATATTTTAATTCACCCTGCATTTTCTCGATCTCTTCGCGGACACGACCAAGCTCCTTCTCTACCTGGAGCAAATCGGAGACTTTACCGGTCTTCGTTTTCAACATGTCGATCAAACGCTGTTCCATCACGTGAGCGTTTTTCAGATGGGCATCAATGTCGAAATATGTCTTGGTTACGTCTTCGGTACCGAGTGTCTGGTTCTTTAATTCGCCAAGACTTCGAATCTTTTGCAGAAAACGATCAAGGTTTTCGGGCAGGACCTTTATGACGACCTGTCCGCGCAGCTTCCCATTTGCTTGTTTTTCGGAATCGATAGTGGCGACGTAACCGCGGTCTTCGTTCGCAAACGCGGTGATCTTCTGGATAGCGTTGTCAAAGCTAACGATCTCCAGCTCAGCCGTTGCGTTTCGAATTAGTTTTCGATTGGGCAATTCTGGAGAAGGTGTTCCAACCGGCTTACCTGCTGGCTCGGCAGCGGTTGGAATATTCGATCCGGTGACGATTGTTGATTCGGCCTGAGCGAAGGTTTTCTCTTTGCGCTCGGCTTCCGCTGACGTCGGCGGCGGTTGCTCCTGTGCAGCGCCTTGCGATTGTCCGGTGTCTTTCAACCGTGCCTTCCGGTCACCCATATCGTTGGATGCGGCGGCCTCGCCCGATTTAGCCAGATTACCAGTTTGAGCGGGCACTGAAACCCGTGGCTGTGGCGCCGCCAGTCCGCTCGCATAGCGCTCGCGACCAGGCGGCGGGGTTACGCTTTCACCGGTGATCATCCGCCCGATCTGTACAAGTCCGAGCAACACCGCGGCAACCGCTGCGAGTTGAGTAGCGCGTAAGCGCATCAGATCGACGAGCAGCTTTACAAGTCCACTTCGTTGAGGAACGCGACTGCGAAAACCTGCCACCATCCGCTGTTCGAAAGCCGGATCGGCTTTTGCCTGAGCTAGAGTTTCTTCCAGAATTTTGTTCATAGCGTTGATTTCCTGATGAGTTTTCCGGCATGCAGCGCAATCGACCAGATGCGTGTGAAGTGCATTCTGTTCGTTATCAGAAAGCTCGCCGTGCAGATCGGCGACCAGCCAATTGTCGATTTCGTCGTGAATCGTAGCCATATGCTTAGTCCATAGAGGTCAGAGCAGGGCGAAGTTGTCTGCGCATCGAAGCCAGGGCGCGACCCAGAATTCCTCGCAGCGCGCCATTGGTTAGGCCCAGGGTGTTTTCGATGGTGCGATAATCCATTTCTTCGAAGTAACGCAGTGTGAGGGCAGCCCGATGCAGCTCCGGCAACGTTGCGAGCGCGGAATGTAATCTTTGATCTAGCACACTCGTGTTTTTCGATTCCAGTTCGATGGGTTCCGTCAGCTGTTCCAGTAAGGGAACAGTGCGGCGTTTGCGAAAAACATCGTGCGCCTTGTGCCTAGCGATAGTTGCCAGCCACGCAGGAAATTTTTCGGGATCCCGTACGCGCCAACGGGTTTTCCACGCTTTAACCAGCGAGTCCTGCACCACGTCTTCGGCTTCCTCTCGACTTTGCAGAATACCGTAAGCGATGGCGAAGAGAGGCCGGCTACAAGTCCGAATGATCATCTCAAATGCCTCACGATCGCCGTTAATGGCCGCCTGATAATGTTCGCGCTCACTGGGATCCATTTGGTCGATCTAAAGCCTAGACGTCCAAAGGGACGAATCCGCGCGAAATTTTTTCGCGAAAGCCTGTAGCCACGGCGCGGTGCGCCATTTCGGATGACTAGAAAAACCGCCCACAGAGCGGTGGTTACATTTAGAAAATCAGCACAGTATTCCCCACACTGACCAGGTCTTTCACGCGCGCGGCGTCCCAGTTCGCGAGGCGAATGCAACCGTGACTGGCGGCGCGACCAATTGTCTCGGGATTGTTCGTGCCGTGAATGCCGATGCCAGGTTTGTTCAGACCTATCCAGAGAACGCCGACGAGATTGTTGGGACCTGGCGGAAGGTTGTAATAGTTTTCGGTTCGCACGCCGTAGTTGAGCATGCCTTCATCGTAGCGGAACCACGGCCAAACATTTGCACCGAGAATCTTCCAAGTGCCCACCGGCGCCGGCAGCGTTTTCGATCCTGGCGTGATCGGAAACACACACACGAGCTGGCCATGGTCAAAGACTTCCAGAAGTTTTTCGTGGGTGTCGACGAAAACCTTTCGAGACGCGAATGCCGGGTTTTCAGGAATTTTGCCTTCGGTGAATTTTTCGACTTCAAAGGGCAAAACATTCGGGACCTTTAAAGTTTCACCGGGCTGAAGGTGCTCCCAGTTCTTTCCGGGATTAAGTTTCTGAATGTAAGACTCGGCCGAATGATAACGCTCGGCGATAAATTCGAGCAGGGAGGTATAGGGCATCCATTTTAATCTGGCCTGCTCGGCGTGGCTGCCTGGCAAATCGCCAACCTGTTTCATGTCTTCATCTCTGATTGTGTAAGTCGTGTAAGTGACCGGAACCTGGTCGAGCATCCATTGATCGACTGCACCAGTCTTCGGCATTCCGTGCGCGTGCTTGTAGGAAATGAGCGCCTTGCGGAAGAATTCGCCCATTCTTCCGTCAATTTTCCCTGGACCGAAATCGCTGTTGTCCAAAAAAATTTGTAATCGTGTGGCGGTTTCCTCGTCATAATTCGGCAACGCTACGGGATAGACGGGAGGTGGTGGAGTGGTTTTCTCCTCCGGTGACGTGGCGTTTTCCTGCGCCAGCGCCAGCATTGCGATTGTAATGATCCCCAAAACATAAAAACCAATCTTCATCGGCGGAAGTTATGCGTGATGAATCCGACGACGCAAACGCGATCTCACTTCCATTCGATTGTCTCGCTGTGTTCGCGGGGTGGCAGCGAGCATTGAGCCAGACAGGCCATCGCGCTCCTGTCATTTTGAATTGGATTGCTTGCCATTTGGTACTGCAGTTCTAGTCTTGGCGCGGTGAAAAAGATTGAGGCGATTATCAAGCCTTTTAAGGCAGAACCAGTAAAAGAAGCGCTAATGGCGGCAGGCGTAGAAGGAATGTCGCTTAGCGAAGTAAAAGGATTTGGCCGACAGAAGGGTCACAGCGAAATTTATCGCGGCACGGAGTACACCGTGGATTTTCTTCCAAAGATTAAATTCGAAATGGTGGTCTCCGACGATCGAGCGCAGCGCGCTGTCGAAGCAATTTTGGGAGCGGCAAAGACAGGAAAAATTGGCGATGGGAAAGTCTTCGTAACCGAGGTTGAAGAAGCGGTACGCATTCGTACTGGTGAACGCGGGACGGAGGCGCTGTAATCCCACCACCGCGAGGGGGATTGAAGGGTTAAAGAGTTAAACAAGTTCCTTGAGAGAACATCATTTTAATCTTTAACTTTTTGGCAATTCAGCGATTTAACGATTTAGCTCATGCACGAATATCTGGTGTCGGTCTTTCTGGGAATCGTCGAAGGGGTAACGGAATTCCTTCCTGTCAGCTCAACTGCTCATTTGCGAATCTGCGAAGCGTTACTACATATCGATTTGCATGATGGCTTTTGGAAGATGTACACCATCGTCATCCAGCTCGGCGCCATTCTAGCGTTGCCGGTTTATTTTTGGAATCGCATCCTGCAGTTTGTTCGAACATTCCCGAGAGGGGAACGCGGCGATCGGACCATTTTAACGCACCCGCTAAGTCTTACGTTAATCGCTTTTGTTGTAACGGCGGTTCCGGCGTGGGCGCTTACGAAACAAATCGGCAAAAACCTCGAAAATCTCTGGGTGATGGCCTTTGCCCTCCTCATCGGCGGAATTGTGATGTGGATCGTTGACGCTGTTTTTACCCGGCCGCGGACGATGCACATGGATGAGATGACTTTGCCGCAGGCGGTCTGGATCGGTGCAGCACAAATTCTTTCTGCCATTTTCCCGGGCACTTCCCGATCAATGTCCACGATTGCTGCCGGACAAGTCGCAGGGTTGTCCCGTCCAGCTGCGCTCGAATTTTCGTTTTTCCTATCGATGCCGACGATGGTGGTGGCTACGGGATTTGATTTTCTGAAGACTGTGATGCCTCATCATCACGAAGCTGAGATCGCGCCGCTGGCAATGACTCCGCACTCGTGGATTGTGTTGGCGATCGGATTTGTCATTTCGTTTGTCGTGGCACTTGCCGTCGTTGCGTGGTTTATGAACTGGGTCCGTGCCCGTGGATTTGTGCCATTCGCCATTTACCGGATTATTCTTGGTGTGGGACTGTTGATCCTGCTGATGCGCGGAATTATGTAATTGAATACCAAATGGGAACCGACGTCATTCTTCCCGACTTGCAAAGTGCTGTTCTTTGCGAGGATGTCCGCTGCGAAATCAACGGTATGCAAACGCTGGTTGGCGTACTCAGTGTAATTCCCGCGCCGGGATTGCCGATCAATTACATGCGTCTCTGCATCTGGACACGTTGGTGCAGTGGCGCGGGAGAATTTCGACAGAAATCGCGCATCGTGGGCATAGACGAACAACAGGTGGTCGCGCAAGCCGAGGTGAAGTTTGTTTTAAAGGAGATGGAAGGTCAGGCCACCAATGTTCATTACTTTGGCGGAGTGCAATTCCAGCAATACGGTTTGCATCATGTAGAGATTTATCTGGAAAACGAATTGCGAATGCGTTTTCCGCTGCCTGTAATTCAGGTCAAGCGGTCGACGGGCTGAGTCGGAACGTTTTGTGAACGGGGGCTTGCGTACGGGTCGGAGTTGTTTAACACGGCGATATATGCGGACGGGATTGTTCGTGACATTGCTCTGCGGATTCATCCTCGTCGGCCATACACATGCACAGGAAGTAATCGTCGCTCGCGAAACAAAACCGCAAGCTCCCAAGCAAACGCCGCCTCCTCCCGAGCAAGCTTCGTCGGAATCGCCAACCCCTGAACAGTCTAAACCGAAATCACACAGCAGAAGATCGACATCTGCGGAGCCCACGCTTGAACAAATGCGGAAGGCTGGAGCGAATGCTGCTGAACGGCTTGACAATCCGAGCCCTTCACAAACGAACAGGTCTACTGAGCCAGATTCCGAGGCTGCCCCGAAGTCAGCCCCGCCTGTCTTGGAAACTCCCAAGCCGTCGAAAAAAAGAGAAACTCCGTCCGAACAGCCGAGCTCATCGCGTCGGTCAGGCTCGCGGCCTGTAAAGCCAGAGCCGGTCGGTGCGGTGCGGCCTACCTTAATGGAATCTGGCAGATCAGAGCCAAGTAGTACGCCTGCGCCAAAAGGACAAAGCCCCGTGCCCTAACTCTTTCCCGCACTCAGGTTTTTCTTGTTTTAGAAACCAGGGGTTCCGCAAAACGGAAATGTGTTGCGTCCGGCATTCGCCAACATATTATTCGTAGGCACTCCCGACTGTATCCTGCCGGATGCATCGGGAAAATTTTTTGCCCATTTCTGATTGCAATGGCCAATACAATTTTAGTCGGAGCGCAATGGGGCGACGAAGGCAAGGGTAAGATTATCGATGTGCTTACCGCAAAGGCTGACATCGTCGTTCGAAGTCAAGGCGGCAATAACGCCGGTCACACTGTGTTTCATCATGGCGTTAAATATATTCTCCACCTGATCCCGTCGGGGATTCTGCGCCGCGGCAAAGTTTGTATAATTGGAAACGGTGTTGTTATCGACCCCATCGCGTTGCTCGGCGAGATCGAGGGTTTGCGCAAGCTTGGCGTTACGATTGGCAAGAATTTGCTCATTAGTGACTGCGCTCATTTGGTCCTCCCTTATCACCGTCTGCTAGACGAACAACGCGAGTTGCGTCAAGGCCATACCAGAATCGGAACTACCAAACGTGGCATCGGCCCGGCCTATGGCGATAAAGCAGCGCGCACAGGTCTGCGCATGTCCGATTTGATGCAACCGATTGTGTTTTCGAAAAAACTACATGCAAAAGTGATCGAAAATAACAGGATCCTTCAGGCGCTCGGGGCGAAGCCGGTGAGTTTTCGAGAGGTCAATGAAAGTTATCTGGCTGCCGGAAAGAAACTGCGCCCGTTCGTTGCAAACACAGTGGTTTATCTCCACCGCGCAATGGAACGTGGTAAAAAGATCCTTTTCGAAGGCGCGCAGGGAACATTTCTTGATATCGACCACGGTACGTATCCGTATGTGACTTCCTCAAATACAACCGCAGGGGGTGCATGCACCGGCACCGGCGTGCCACCACATCGGATCGATCGTGTAGTGGGCGTGATGAAGGCGTACACAACGCGCGTGGGTGAGGGGGCGTTGCCAAGCGAAGATATGCAGTTAACGCAAATGCTTCATAGTCTGGGAAGGGAATTCGGTGCCACTACAGGTCGCAAACGGCGCTGCGGCTGGTTCGACGCTGTGGCAACCCGCTATGCCAGGATGATCAACGGCATTGACGAGCTTGCCATCACCAATCTCGACGGCCTCGATCAGGTTGATCCCATCCCGGTTTGCGTAGCGTATCGACTAAACGGCAAACGTCTTAATGTTCCACCCTGCGACGCGGGCCAACTGGCTAATTGCGAGCCGATCTACGAAGAGGTGCGTGGTTGGAACACTGCGACTCATTCGGCGCAGAAGTTTTCGCAACTTCCTCCTGCTGCGAGGAAATACGTCAAATACATTTCCGAATTAACCGGGGCAAAATTGTCTATGATTAGCGTCGGGCCGGCGCGCGGTGAGACCATCGTTTTGTAGTCATGGCCACGAACGTGAAGAGCGTTCCCCGTCACATCGCAATTATCATGGACGGTAACGGTCGATGGGCCAAAGGGCGCGGTCTGCCCCGCATTAAGGGCCACGAAGCAGGTGCCCAGGCTGTGCGCGAATGCGTCGAGGGATGTGGGGAATTAAAGGTGGAATACCTTACTCTTTACGCTTTCTCTGCTGAGAATTGGCAACGCCCCAGAACTGAAGTGCTGGCACTGATGCGTCTGCTTGAAAAATTTTTAAAAGAGAAAACGCCGGAATTGGTCGAGAAAAATGTGCGTCTACAAGCGATTGGGCGTTTGACTGATTTGCCTGAGAGTTCACAGCAACAACTCCACAGGACTATCGAGCAGACTGCCGGCAATACCGGTTTGACTCTTATCCTGGCCCTGAGTTATGGCGGTAGACTTGAGATTATCGACGGGATCAAGAGTTTACTTCGCGCGATCGAGTTGGGCCACATCGACAGGGCAATGATCGACGTCGAGATGTTTAGTAAACACCTTTACACGCGGTACTATCCTGATCCGGATCTCCTTATTCGGACTTCGGGCGAGATGCGTCTGTCAAATTTCCTACTTTGGCAAACGTCTTATACTGAAATGTACATCACACCGAAATTGTGGCCCGACTTCACAAGGAAAGACCTCCTTGCCGCCGTGGAAGAATTCGGGCGCCGCCAGCGACGCTACGGCGTAGTAGAATAGCCCGGTGTCACGGCCCAAACGATCATATGAGATTTGAAAATAAAGTTGCGATTGTTACCGGGGCCGGGCGCGGGATTGGGCTGGCAATCGCCTTGCGACTGGCTAACGAGGGAGCGCGCGTCGCATGCGTAAGCCGGACGGAAGCAAACGCGAAGAGAATCGCCGAGGACATTAATACAATTCGCGCGGATGCCGCGAAAGCCTATGCGGTGGATGTCGCAGACCACGCCGCCGTGCAAAAAATCGGCGCGCAGATTCTCAGCGATTTTGGCAGGGCGGACATTTTGGTTAATAACGCGGGTGTTACCCGAGACGTACTTGCGATGCGAATGTCGCTCGAGGATTGGGAATCGGTTGTCAGCACAAATTTGCGAGGTGCGTTCAGTTTTACGCACTCGATTATCCGGGCCATGATCAAGCAGCGAGGTGGCCGGATCATAAACATCAGCTCGGTGATCGGCATAATGGGTAATGCTGGGCAGACAAATTACGCTGCCAGCAAAGCGGGCTTAATCGGTTTTACCAAGGCACTCGCGCGCGAATTGGCGAGTCGCAACATTACCGTTAATGCTGTAGCGCCGGGATTCATCACCACCGATATGACTGCGGGCCTTTCGGAGGAGGTGAAGAATTCCATCCACTCAAAAATTCCGCTTGGTAAAACCGGGACACCTGAAGACATCGCCAATGCAGTGGCATTTCTCGCATCTCCAGAAGCGAGTTATATCACCGGTCAGGTGTTGTGCGTAGATGGCGGAATTGTGATGTAGGCAGGGCGTGTAAGTTGCGGGCTAGTTTCGGCGTCTCACCGCAACGAACTTTCCAGCTGTATTTGCTGAGTGTCTCAAAGAGATACGAATACGGATGTTAAGCGCGCTGTATGATGGTAATGCGCGCATTCGCTAACAGAACGCCCTGAGTTGAAATGCGGCATTCGTAAATTGTGTTAGCGCTGTCACCAAACAGGCGGTTCGCACAGATCTGAAGCGGCGATGTGATGTCGTCCAGATGTGCCGCATACAAGTGCGCGTCCCGCAGGGCGGCCAAGTAGCCCGGTGGCGCAGATGCCCCCGCCGAACGGGCCCGCAATCCACCGTGAACTGCCGCCGCCTGCGCGCCGTATTCGAAAGCGTGCACAGCAGACAAGCGTCCGTCTCGGCGTAATGGATTAGCGGTATCACGGTGCGTGTTAGCGACGCACGTGATCGCTCGATCATCCCACTGAGTTACTTCATCCAGTAAACACATCGTGCCCGAGTGCGGGATTAGCGTTCGTATTTCCGCTTTGCCAATGGAACTCTGGTCGGTCATTGAGGCCGCGAAACCTGGTCCCAAAATGGATAAAAATTAAACCAATTGTAAGGCGCAAGGCGAGCGTAGTACTCCAGGCGCTGGGCATATCGCTGCATCCACAATTGAATTTCCTCGGCTCGTCGATCTCGATTCAAGGTGATCTCATCTGCAAAATGTTCGAAGTAGAT
>DASXMV010000067.1:0-45645 GCA_036495465.1 Candidatus Udaeobacter sp.
CCTGACGAACACCGATACTTTCAACGATGGCGAAACGTCAATAACAGTGAATCGCGCGAACCAAAGTGAAGTTGTGATCACGGCGTTTTCAGGAGGTTGGGGAACGAACGCGCCACTTTGGCAGTCCACGGACGGAGGAAATATCTGGGCCAAGCAATTTACAATCCCTGCGCCGCCCGGAATAGCGGCGTCGGGCTGTCCCTGCGATCAAGCCATCGATTTTGGAATGGCCAGTCAGATGTCAGGAGCGTTTCTTATTAGCGACATTTTTAGCGGCACAACCACGGACCCCGCGAGCGCAGCAGCGTGGAATTGGCTGGTTCTCGGTGGTGTCACTCAATCTACAAATTTTAATAACACACCACCCCCGGGCGGCGTAGACCAGCCATGGCTTCTTGTAAATGTAGACCCAACGATTCCAGCTCAGGACAATGTGTACGTTGCCTATGACGACTTTACTAACGGATCTAATTGCGGGGGTGACGCCTGCAACGAGCGAGTGTCTGCCTCGTACGGTGTCAACCCGCCCAATTTCACAGCTGATAACCAATCCGGAACAGCTACCGGCAGCATCAATCCGGGTCATCGGCTCGCCGTTGATCCACGAAACGGTTCTGTCTTCAGCCTATTCCAGCGGAATATCGCTTCGGGAGCGGGAGGTTCGAAAAATATCGATTATATGCTAAACCGCTCCACGGATGGCGGCACCACTTGGACCCTGAATGGGATGGCAGGTGGGATTGTGGTGGGAAATGGCGATAGCACCCAGCCAACTCCCAAGTTTGGTACCGTGAACGCCCTTTTAGGCGGAGTCGATCACGCTGCCGTAGATCCAAGTAACGGGGATGTCTATTACGTTTACGGCCGTCGTGATGCCGGTACCGGTAATAACCGTCTCGCCATTCGCCGCATCCAGGATGACGGAGGAGGCGGTGTAACCGTAGGAGCAGAAAACTTCGTAACTGGTCAAGTGCAAGCCGCCATTCCGTCGGTCGCGGTATCCAGCAACGGGATAGTCGGGGTTTTCTTTTACACGTTTGATGGGACGTCGCCACCGCCGGATAATATCCCTATCTTTTCGGCCCACCTGGCACAAAGCAGTGACCAGGGAGTCACTTTCAGCGATCAGGTGCTGTTAACGTTCCTCTCCTCAGCCACCGATGACGGTGATTCCAGACAGCGGGTGCTGGGAGATTATATGCAGATGAAGGCCGTGGACACTTGCTTCTTTGGAGCTTTCACCGGAAATGGCGTTCCCTTCGGCCGGCCTTTTGCCAATCACGACCCGATCTTTTTTAGGGTCTGCGTCGGCGAAGCTGACCTTGCAATCGCAAAGAGCGACTCACCAGATCCAGTCCTGACCGGGAACGACTTGACCTACACAGTTACTGTAACCAACAACGGGCCGGATACCGCGACAGCCGTTACCGTAACAGACAACCTTCCCGCTGAAACAACCTTTGTCTCCTGTTCTTCAACAGGAGGAGGAGTGTGCGGTGGCACAGGTAACAACCGCACTGTCACATTCGCATCCCTCGCGTCAGGTCAAACCGAGACAATAACCTTCGTAGCTAATGTAATTTGCTCGGTAACCGATGGCACAGCGATTAGCAATACGGCCACGGTCAGTTCTGTCACTCCTGATCCTGACACAACCAACAACTCCGCAACAGCAACTACCACTGCTTCTAATCCGCCGCCATTGGTTACCGATGCAACAGCGGATCCATCGCTTCTGTGGCCACCAAATCACAGAATGGTGAATGTCACTGTTAGTTACAATGTTACAGATAACTGCGCTTTGCCACCTGACTCTTGCACACTCAACATAACCAGCAACGAACCAGTGCTTGGTCACGGAAGTGGTCACACATCCGATGACTGGGTTGTCTTGGATGACCATCATGTGCTGCTTCGAGCCGAGCGCTCAGGGAATGGCAATGGACGGATCTATACAATCACAATCACCTGCGTCGATAGCGGAGGTAACTCTTCGAGCGAACAGGTGGAGGTAACGGTGCCTCACGATCGCGGAAGATAAGCCAATTTGTGAATAGCGAACCCTCCGCTCCTGAGCCGAAAGACTGAGCTGGATAGACCGGCATTTCGCGTCCAGGGGGCCGAAGAAACCCACCGCGGAAATTGAGTGTGATTCTTCGATTGTGAGAGCATCCGCCAAGCGACACTCCGTTAAACGAATTTAGCTTGTCATCGAAACAATTGTCAGTCACCCTCCAGGACTTGTGAGGGCTTACTCCACTTCGCTCTCGTCCGGACACCCTTTGCAGCTCTTTGCTGCATGGTCAACCGAAGGTACTCGCTACAATCATTGTCTGGCCCTGGGGAACTTTCCGGTCCGATTTAGTTTCCAAAAAAAGGGCAACACCACATGGCTTCGAGATAACTGAACAATACACAACATGAGATTAAGATTATGACACAAATAACAAAAGCAGGCGTAACTCTATTACTTACGAGTTTTCTATTCTTAGCAGGAAATTCGTCCTTGGTAACGAAAGCCGCTGCCCAAGGCCGGATCAATACAAAGAAACCGGCTGCAGAGTCAACCCGAGACGCACCGCCGGATACTACGCCTTACTGGCGACCGGCGATTCCCGCGGACTATGCTCCCCGGGGCACAAGAGCAATCCCGCTCGTCCCCAATATCTTCATTGTAGATACGGTGGTGAGCAACACCGACCCCAATCTGACGAACACCGATACATTCAATGATGGCGAAACGTCCATAACGGTGAATCCGGCGAACCCAAACGAAATTGTTATCACGGCCTTTTCGGGCAGTTGGGGAGCAAACGCTCCTCTGTGGCACTCCACCGATGGCGGGAATCTTTGGACTAAGCGATTTACAATCCCTGCTCCGCCGGGCATAGCAGCATCCGGTTGTCCCTGTGATCAAACCATAGATTACGGTACGGGAAATCAGATGGCGGCCACCTTTCTTATCACTGACATATTTAGTGGCATAACTACGAACCCGGGAATCGGGGCGGCTTGGAATTGGCTGGTTATAGGTGGTGTCACACAGTCCACAAATTTCAATAATTCACCTCCACCAGGCGGCGTAGACCAACCGTGGCTGCTCGTAAACGCGGACCCGCTGATCCCAATCCAGGATAATGTGTATGACGCCTACGATGACTTTACTAACGGAAATAATTGCGGCGGTGAAGCCTGCAACGAGCGAGTGTCAGTCTCTTTTGGCGCCAACCCGCCGAACTTCACAGTTGATAATCAATCCGGCACGGCCACGGGCAGCATCAATCCGGGCCATCGGCTTGCCACGGATCCGCGGAACGGTTTCGTTTACAGCCTATTCCAGCGGAATATTGCTCCGGGAGCTGGCGGGTCGAAGAACATCGACTACATGCTAAATCGCTCCACGGACGGCGGAGCCACCTGGACTCTGAACGGAATGCCCGGCGGTATCATCGTGGGAAATGGCGACAGCACCCAGCCAACTCCCAAGTTCGGGACCGTGAACGCTCTTCTTGGCGGCGTGGATCACGCAGCGGTAGATCCTAACAACGGCGACATCTATTACGTTTATGGCAGTCGCGATGCAGGCACTGGCAACGATCGCCTCGCGATCCGTCGGATCCAGAACGATGGAGGCGGCGGTGTCACCGTGGGTCCCGAACATTTCGTAACAGCTCAGGTAGAAGCTGCTATTCCGTCAGTCGCCGTGGCAAGTGACGGAACAATTGGAGTTTTCTTTTACACCTTTGACGGGATGTCGCCGGATAACATCCCAATCTTCTCGGCACGTCTGGCACAGAGCACAGATCAGGGTGTCACATTCAGCCATCAGGTGCTGTTGACCTTCCTATCTTCTGCTACCGACAACGGTGACGCGAGACAGCGAGTCCTCGGAGATTATATGCAGATGAAAGCAGTAGATAATTGCTTCTATGGAGCTTTCACAGCAAACGGCGTCCCGTTCGGCCGGCCTTTTGCCAATCATGACCCAATCTTTTTTAAGGTTTGCGCGGCATCTCCAGCGAGGCCTACTCCAACGCCCAGACCCCGTCCGACGCCAGTGCCGCGGCCAACCCCTCCGCACTGAGACGGCAACTTATACGCTTGCGATAACAACCAACCGACCGGTTGGGCTGTGACGCGTCGGGGCGGAATTGAAATCGTGTATGTTATGAGGGCGCAAACTACGACCATCCCGATCATGGCGATAATAAAGGTGACATCCGCAATTCGTTCGAGCCGATGCATTCTGCCCAGGCCACGTGAGCGAAGCGCCCAGTAGGAAAGCAAACAAGAGATTAGAAAAAGGAGTGCGTCCGCCGCCAGGAAATCGTCCGCCAATGTATCCGCGGTTCCAAGGGTAATCACAACGCGGATCAATCCAATAACGGTCAGGCAAACGCCGACCATCGCGGAAGAGACACTAAAAATATGGATACAAATGTCCCGCTCGAGATGATTGTTTTCCCTGCGTTGCGCCTGCGTTTCTTCCTTCATTCGATCATTACTTAGACTGGTCACGAAAGCGACTGTTCAGAGAATCGGGGGACTGATAGGAAATAGAGGGTGCACTAACGGAAACCTGCATTTGAAATTCATTAATTTGACGCGTCGCACCGAGATCGGTGCGAATTCATATTTTCTGGAAATCGGTGGCCATCGACTGGTGCTCGATTGCGGCATGCATCCAAAGGACGCCGGGGAAGAGGCGCTGCCAGACTTCAAAGCGATCGCCGGCCGCGAGATCGAAGCGATTCTGATCTCGCACGCACATCAAGATCACATCGGGACATTGCCCGTGCTGATGCGACGCTTTCCAGGCGCGCGCATTTTCATGACCGAAGCAACGGCTGACATTGGCAATGTGCTTTTGCACAATTCAGTCAATGTCATGACCAGACAACGCCAGGAGATCGGTGGTGCGATCGCTGGTTTATATCCACTTTTTACGCATCGGGAAATCGATCGCGCCTCGGAGCGCTGGCGTTGTTGTCCACTGCGTCAGCGCATTCTGATCACGGGAGAGCGAGCGCAAGAGGTCGAAAAAGACGCGCTGACATTTGAATTCTTCGATGCGGGACACGTACTGGGGTCAACCGGAATTTTAATACGAGCAGAAGATAAAACAGTCTTTTACACCGGTGACGTCAATTTCGACGATCAAACGATCATGCAAGCAGCAATTTTTCCGGAGGAAAATATTGACGTGCTGATCATGGAATGTACGCGAGGCGATCATGCGAAACCCGCCAGCTGGACGCGCCCTGCGGAGGAGCGACGCCTGGTAGCAGCGATCACCGCCGCTTTTGAAGGCCGTTCATGCGTCCTCATACCGGTGTTCGCGCTTGGAAAAACCCAGGAGGTACTGGCAATGCTTTACAAATTTCGTCGCGAAAGACTTCTGCCTGACTTTCCCATCTATATTGGCGGGCTCAGCTCGAAAATGACCGATATTTACGACCGACGTGCTCACATGGCTCACCGTCAATTGCCACGTCTCCAATTAATGAGAGAAACCGCCCCATTCATTTTGAATGATGAAACAATACGTGATGCCCCGCTCCGGCCCGGACGGATTTACGTGCTCTCCAGTGGGATGATGATACCGAAGACACTTTCTAATATTCTTGCGCAGCGACTAATTGAGAATCCGCAGCATTCGATCTTTTTTGTCGGCTACGCCAGCCCCGAATCGCCTGCTGGCGTTCTGCGAGAGGCAGGGAGAAACGGCGAGGTCGCACTTGATCCGAAGAAACCAGCACAGCGCATCCGTTGCAACATCGAACAGTTTCAGTTCAGCGCACACGCAACACGCGAAGCGCTTATAGATTATGCCAAGCGGCTCTCGCCCGGTAAGATTGTTCTCGTGCACGGCGATCCGCCCGCGGTGGAGTGGATGCGCTCGACGCTCTCGACGAATCTCCCTGGCACCGAAGTCTTAGTTCCAAGCCCGGGCGTCGAGTTAGAATTGTAATTGGTGCAACTGGATACGTGACGTGATGCGGAAGTAGTCACATCTTTCATCGGCCACGTTCGAGTTTGTTTAACGATGCGTATCGTCTCCTGGAACATTAATTCGCTGCGCAAACGCCAGGACCGCCTGTTTGCATGGCTCGAGGCGACAAAGCCGGAGATCGTTTGCTTGCAGGAGACAAAATGCACCGACGACCAGTTTCCAGCGCTGGCCTTACAAGTGGCCGGTTATCATGCCGCTTATCATGGCGAAAAATCATACAACGGCGTCGCCATTTTATCGAAAATCGAGCTGCGCGACGTGCGTGATTCGCTCTGCGATGAAGTGATCGATCCGCAGGCTCGCGTCATAGCAGCGACGGCAGGCGACCTTCGCGTTTTTTCGATTTATGCTCCAAATGGTCAGGCGGTCGGTTCCCCTGCCTACGAATACAAACTGCAATGGTATCAACGGCTGCAAGCCTGCATTGCAAAAGAAAAATCCAGCGAGGTTGCGGTGTGTGGCGATTTCAATGTCGCGCCGGAAGATATCGATGTTTACGATGCCAATTTATGGCGCGAAACAATTATGTGTTCGGAGCGCGAGCGCGCAGCGTTTCAGAATTTGTGTGACATCGGTTTGCGCGACACTCTCCGGATTCATCACCACGAAGGCGATCTTTTCAGCTGGTGGGATTATCAAATGCGCGCATTTGAACGAAATCGCGGGCTACGAATCGACGCGATTTTGGCTAGCGAAAAATTAGCCCAGCACTGTAGCGCATCAGGAATTGATTTAGAAATGCGAAAAGGCAAGGAACCATCAGACCATGCACCTGTATGGGCGGAATTTGAAATTTAATGAGAAATAATCGGTGAGACTTCAACGGACGGTGGATAACGCCCTACACAGAATTCTTACCCGCATCTCTTAACTCTCACTTCCTGCCAGATTCAATTAGAAGTTGCTAATGCGCCTCCGTGTTCCGAGCCCGCCGCCAAAGCCTCTCATGATCTGGGATGGCGACTGCCATTTTTGCAGGCGGTGGATCGAGCGTTGGCGCGAAGTCACCGCTGGCAAAGTAGATTACGTCACCTATCAACAGGCCGGCTCACAGTTCCCTCAAGTTCCATTCGATCAATTCAAGCGCGCAATCGTATTCATCGAGCCTGATGGCCAGACCTTCTTTGCTGCTGAAGCGGTTTATCGCTCGTTGCGGTATCGATCATCGCACAAATGGCTGGCCTGGAGCTACGATTACGTGCCTGGCTTTGCAGCAATTTCCGAAACCGCTTACAAATTCATTGCTCACCACCGAACTGTTGGATCGACTATTACTCGATTACTGTGGGGCAAAGACGTCCGGCCGCCGACGTATTTTTGGGCGCGGCGTTGGTTTCTCCGCCTGCTTGGACTCATCTTTCTGATTGCGTTCGTTTCTCTGTGGGTACAGATCGACGGGCTTGTTGGCAGCAACGGAGTGTCGCCAGTTAGCAGGTTCCTTCCTACCGTTCGGGAGCAATTCGGGTCAAACGCCTACTTTTTCTTGCCGACGCTTTGCTGGTTCGACTCTAGCAACGGCTTTCTCAACCTCCTTTGCAGCGGCGGCGTTGTTGTTTCACTGCTTCTGATTTTGGGAATTGCACCAGCGCTGTCGCTCGCCGTGCTTTTTGTTTTTTACCTGTCACTCACTATTGCTGGACAAGTGTTTTTCAGCTTCCAGTGGGACGTGCTCCTGCTTGAGACCGGTTTTTTGTCAATTTTCATCGCCCCATGGCAACTGTGGCCGCGAGACCTTTTGTGGTGGGCGCGATCGACTACTCCCGCCACAGTTTCCCCGATCTCACGAGCAGGTTTGTTCCTCCTCAAGTTCCTTCTCTTTAAGTTGATGCTCATGTCGGGTCTCGTGAAACTCACCAGCGGCGACGATTCCTGGGGCTGGCTAAATCACTCGTTTCATTGGAGCGCGCTGACAGCGCTTGACTATCATTACTGGTCGCAGCCGTTGCCGACAGTCTTCGCCTGGTGGGCGGATAAGAGCCCCGAATGGTTCAAACATTTTTCGGTGGCGTTTTGCCTCGCTGTAGAGATCATCGCGCCCTTCTTTATCTGGGCACCAAGACGCCTTCGCCTAACTGCTGCAGGCCTACTCATCTTTCTCCAGATCATGATCGCGTTAACCGGCAACTATTGCTTTTTCAATCTGCTGACGATCGCGTTGTGCTTGTTATTAATCGATGACGCGGCAATAGAGCCATTCCGCCGGCAAAAGCGCGTGCCCCCCGATGGGGCGGCCGGCGCTCGTGTATTGCCAAATCAGCTGCGCAGCTACGCAGCTATCGCTGTCGCTGTCGTCACGTTGCCAATCAATGGGTGGCTCATTTTCAGCGCGTTCAAACCAGAAAGTCGGCCGCCAGGCTGGCTGGCGAACATTTACGAACAACTGGAAGCATTTCGAGTCGTGAATGGATATGGGCTCTTTCGAGTAATGACGAAAGATCGTTGTGAGATCGTCATCGAAGGCAGCACCAATGGGATTGAGTGGATGCCCTATGAGTTCAAATGGAAACCAGGCGATATGAAGCGTGCACCTGGCTGGTGCGCGCCGCATCAGCCAAGGCTTGATTGGCAGATGTGGTTTGCCGCCCTGGAAGCGCCAGAGCAAAACCCGTGGCTGATCGGACTGATCGCCAGACTCTTCCAGGGAACGAGAGATGTGACCGGATTGCTCGCTCGCAACCCGTTCCAGGACAACCCGCCGCGCTACATCCGCGCGATGTTTTATCGCTATCGTTTCACAACCGATGAAGAGCGTCGCCACACCGGCGCCTGGTGGAAGCGTCAGGAACTTCGGGAATATTTACCTACGATCTCGGCGGACCAGTTGCGTTAGGCATCCCTAAGGCAACACAAATAGCCTCCCGGGAAAGTTGAGTCATACTCGTTCGAGAGTATAATCTGCCCCGTGTCCAAGGAAGGACAGATCATAACGGAAGGCACTGTAACTCAGGTGTTACCGGGTACCATGTTCCGGGTCGATCTGCCAGGGGATCGCAACGTTCTCGCACATATCTCGGGTAAAATGCGCAAACATTTCATTAGGATTGTGCCAGGAGACAAGGTTTCCGTTGAGCTTTCACCGTACGATCTGACGAAAGCGCGCATCATTTTTCGCGAACAATAATTGGTTCTTCTGTTCATTTTCAGCGGGTAAAACCACAAACGCCTCGAATAGCGATTGATCTTCGGGGTTAAACGTGCTGCTCAATTTTGCTACGAGATTTGTTTGCCCAACTTGTTAAGCACGCGGATACTTGCCCTGATAATCAACTGGAGACCACAAATGGCAGAACAGAATAAAGCAGAACAACAAACGTCCGGAGATGCTCGCGACAAGATCGAGAGCAGCAAACAACATGCGCGTAAAGCAGCTGAGGACTTAAAGTCAGCCGCCGGCGCTATTGCTGAAGAATATCGCGGTAAGGCAGAGCAGAAATGGGGCGAAGCACGAGGCAAGGCAGAACAAGCATGGGGTGATGCAAGGGACCGCGCCCGCACCTTCCAGGAAGACGCCGAGCAATATGTGCGTGAAAACCCGACAAAGGCGATATTTACAGCACTTGGTGTCGGGTTTGTTCTGGGTCTGATCTTTCGGCGTTAACTCCGAACATTTCGGAGATGATCAGTGAGCGCTCTCGGTCCCGCAACCCTGCGGGGCATCCAGGTTTGCTGCAAAATTTACTAGCGCTTGCGAGCGCGCTCGTTGAATTTTTTGAAAGCCGTTTTGCTCTTGCAGCGGAGGAATCGAAAACGGCCGCGGTACACCTCCTGATCCTGGTCGGTTGTCTGGTGTTTGCTATGTTATTATGTGCGCTGGGTTATGTTTTTTTGATAACAGGTGTCGTTGTCGGCCTGGCGCATTTATTTGGCATTTCATGGCCATGGATAGCGTTGGCCGCCGCAGTGCTGCATTTCATCATTGCGCTGGTGCTGCTCCTGATCGCGCGGAGCCAAATCACCAAGCCATTTTTTCGAGTTACCCTTGCAGAATTGAAGAAAGATCGTGAATGGCTGAGAAATCTGGACAAAACAAGTCAATCGACGAACTAAAGGCGGAAATCGCAGGCTCGCGCGAACGTGTGGGGCGTGATTTGCGCGGCCTCCATTATGAACTCGATTTCCCTGCGAAATTCCGCAGATCATTTCGAGAACAAACCGTTTCGTGGATGGCAGCCGCCACTGCGGTCGGGGCCCTAATTGTTTTGGCGCCGATGCGGAAGAAAAAAATTTATGTCGATGCCAAGACCAGTAGTAAATCGCAAAAAAAACTCGTCGAAACCGGGTTTGCGTTGGCTGCGTTGAAAGTCGTCGCTGGACTCGTTCGGCCGGTGATTGTTGAGTTTGTGAAAAACCGGCTCACGGATTTTGTAGGAAAACCACGCACCAGAACATAGCCACCCGTTCGTTTATCGTCCTAAGGACCGGCTCGTTTTAGATTTACGCGCCCATCTGGACCGCGTAACTATTTCCGTAAGGCTATGATCGCTAAGTCTCTCGACATTCCTGTGAAATGGCAGTCGATCCGGCACGTCGATGATTATCTCGAGATCGGCCAAAAAGCAGGCGCATCGGATGTCCATTTGGCAGTGAATGCGCAACCAAGATGGCGATTGCACGGACGGTTGGAGCCCATGTGGCCGGACGCACCGCGCTTGACGGCACAAGACACCGTTGCTCTTGCTGAAGCCTTCGTGCCCGACGTTTACAAAAACGAACTCAATACGCGAGGCGATTCCGATTTTGCGTACGAAAACGAGTTCGCACGCTATCGGACGAGCGTGGTTCGTCAACGACTTGGGATCGAGATTGTCTTCCGCGTCATCAATTCTCACGTCCGAACCATGGATGAATTAGGATTGCCAGAGCGCCTCAAACTGCTCACCCGTTATCAGAACGGGTTAATCCTTGCGACCGGTTCAGTAGGGACAGGCAAATCGACGACATTGGCCGCAATGGTCGAGCAGATAAACATCGAGCGGCGGGACCACATCATCACGTTGGAAGACCCAATTGAGTACATTCTAACATCGAAAAACTGCCACGTTACTCAGAGAGAGATATTCACTCACAGTGATTCTTTCGCCACAGCGCTGCGAGCTTCGCTTCGCGAGGATCCCGACGTAATTATGGTTGGAGAAATGCGCGACTTGGAAACCATTTCGCTCGCCATTACTGCTGCAGAGACCGGACACCTTGTGTTGGCGACCCTCCACACCAGCAATGCTTCCCGCACGCTTGATCGATTGCTTGATGTTTTCCCGCCGCACCAACAGGAACAAATCCGCGTGATGGTAAGCGAATCCCTGCGCGGAGTTATCAGTCACCAGCTGATACCGCGAGCGGATGGCACCGGACGCGTGCTGGCCTTGGAGATTCTTACGAACACGCCCGCCGTAGCGAACGTTATTCGTGAAGCAAAGACCTACATGTTACCCGGTATTATCCAGACCGGTAAAAAACAAGGCATGCGTTTGATGGATGATACCCTGATCGAACTTTACGACCGTGGGCTTATTACTGCCCAGGATGCGTATGCGCGGGCCGACCAGAAACAAATGGTACGCCAGCACCTGAAGATTTAACATCTATGGCTGCACGGCCTAACATCATAAGACAAGCAATTACCGACAACTCCCGTGACCTAACCGTCCTTCTTTTGTGTTATTCGTGTGATCCCCACTTCTAAGAATGGCTTACCTGGACCAATTTCTAAGTGTCATTGTGAAGCACAATGGGTCCGACCTGCACATCGCTGAAGGTCAGCCGCCGAAAATGCGTGTGCATGGTGATATCATGCCTATTCGTGCTGAGCCGATCTCCCGCAAGGAAGCCACCCAGATGATGAGCGAAATTTGCGGTGCGAAAAACTGGGGATTGTTTGAGGAACGCGGCGACCTCGACTTCGCCTATGAAATGGATAAGGCCTCCCGTTTCCGCAGTAACTATTTTAAACAGTCGAACGGTTATGGTGCGACCTTTCGGCTGATTCCTACCAGGATTTCTACACTCGAAGAGCTAGGAATCCCCGTGGTTGTAAAGGAATTTGCTAATTTGCGCGGCGGCCTGGTCCTGGTCACTGGCCCTACCGGCTCCGGAAAGACTACCACTCAAGCCGCGCTGATCGATTACATCAATCAAACCTTTGCGAAACACGTTATAACGATCGAGGAACCGATCGAGTTCGTGCACGAAAGCAAGAAAAGCACTATTACTCAGCGTGAGGTCCCGAACGATTCCAGTTCGTTTGCCGCTGGGCTAAAGGCGGCGTTGCGCGAAGATACGGACATTGTTCTGGTAGGAGAAATGCGCGATCTGGAAACAGTCTCGCTGGCACTTACGGCAGCTGAAACGGGTCTGCTTGTATTTGGCACATTGCACACGAACAATGCGCGCAAAACGGTCGACCGAATGGTGGACGTCTTTCCGGCCGATCGCCAGGCTCAGGCCCGTGCCATGCTCGCTAATTCGCTGCGCGGCGTTGTTGCCCAATTGCTTCTAAAAAGATCGGATCGCCCCGGGCGTATCGCAGTGAATGAAATTCTAATCGCAAATCCCGCTGTGGCCGCCATCATTCGCGAAGGAGCAACGCAAAAGCTACAGGACGTAATAGTCTCCGGCAAAGGGCAAGGGATGCAATTCATGGACGACGCGATCTGGGCACTTCTCGAAAAAGGCATTGTCTCTCCTCATGAAGCCTTCATGAAGGCAATCGACAAAGGCCGCTTCAGATCATTTCTGTCTCCGGAGGAGGAAGCGCTCGGTAACGCGGCCGGCGGAATCCGAAGCGACGAAAAAACGGTTACCAATTTTGGGAAACAGATTGGCAGCCGTGCACGGATGGGAACGCGTTGATCTTCATAAGTCACAAGAAAGTTTAGGGTGCCCCTATCGGAAGCTTTGGTTGGATACCAATAGTTGAGACACTAGTGACGAGGCTCTAGTTGCTTCGTCATTCAGCGATCGCCAGCACCGCGGTGCCTTTTAAGTCGCCAGCACGAAAGCGATCCAACGCAGTATTGGCTTGCTCCAACGGGAACGTTTCGGTTTTTGTCTTAACCGGAACCCGTGGAGCGATGGCGAGAAAATCCTCGCCGTCCTGGCGCGTGAGATTTGCTACCGAGGTAATAACTCGCTCCTCCCAAAGATCGCCATAAGGAAAGGAAGGGATATCGCTCATATGAATTCCGCCGCACACTACAATCCCGCCTTTGGCTAGCGCGCGGAGCGCTGCCGGCACCAGCGGACCTACCGAGGCAAAAATTATCGCAGCATCGAGTTTTTCCGGAGGCATTTCGTCGGAACCGCCGGCCCAAACCGCGCCCAGACTCCTGGCAGCCTGTTGCGTTTCCAGGTCACCGGGTCGGGTAAAGACAAAAAGATCGCGCCCTTCGTAAAGTGCGATTTGAGCGATTAGTTCCCCGGCATTCCCAAAACCATAAATGCCAAGTCTGCGTGCATCTCCGGTTTTGCGATAGGAACGATAACCAATCAGTCCCGCGCAAAGCAGCGGCGCAACTTCGACATCATTATAACGCTCCGGCAAATGAAAACAGAATCGAGCATCGGCAACAGTAAACTCGGCGTAGCCGCCGTCGATAGTGTAACCAGTAAAACGGGCTCGATCGCAAAGGTTCTCCCGCTTCGATCGGCAATAAATGCATTCGCCGTCGGTCCAGCCAAGCCATGGAATACCAACACGGTCACCAACTTTAAATTTCGAGATGACTCCTTCTCCGATCTCTTCGACACGACCAACGATCTGGTGACCTAATATAAGCGGCAGCTTGGGACCCGGCAGTTCGCTATCGATCACGTGGAGATCTGTCCTGCACACGGCACAGGTGGCGACTTGCACAAGAAGTTGCCCCCTGGCCGGTCTTGGTTTTTCAACGTCGCGGAATTGAAGCGGTTTCCGCGGCTTATCAAGAACCATCGCGCGCATGGACTTTGCCACGTTAAAGCGTCAGTACGTTAAAGAATCAGATCGTAGATTAATGGACGCCAGCTGGTTCGGGCCGCATCGGTCCTTTAGCGGGTTCATCTTCGTGATGGGAGTGTGCACTTCGGAGAAAAGGTACCTTATCAAGCACATGCTCCTGGAACCACTCGAGCCAGAGATAGATCACGGGGGTCACAAACAATGTAATCAACTGGGAGAAGATCAGGCCTCCCACGATCACCAACCCAAGCGGACGGCGTGACGCCGCGTCCTGCCCGAATCCGAGGGCGATGGGGATTGCGCCCATCAGCGCAGCCAGCGTGGTCATCATAATCGGTCGAAACCGTTCCATGCTAGCTTCGTGAATCGCCGAGCGAAGGTCCCAGCCTTCGTCGATTCGTTGCAAAGCAAAATCGACAACCATGATGCCGTTTTTCTTCACAATGCCTAACAACAGGAAAAGTCCAATGACGCTGTAAAGCGAGAGTACCGAGTGGAAAAGGTACAATGTGGCCAGTCCTCCCACCACTGCGGGTACAATCGCTGGAAATAAGACCGTGAATGGATGCACGTAGCTTTCGTAAAGAATTCCCAGAATTACATACATAACAAAAATCGCGGCGAGCAATAGCAGGGGCAGAGAGCTGAACAACTGCTGGAACACCAGCGTTTCTCCCTGAAAGATACCTTGCACCGTGGGATAGTTCGGATGGATTTGCGCGAACGCGTCCTGGATGGCCTTCGTAGCATCTCCGATCGCAACGTTTGGCAAAAGATTGAAGTTGAACGTGACGCTGGTGAACTGATTCAAATGGTTCACAGCCTGCGGTCCGATAACTTCCTTTGTGGACGTCAAAACACGCATCGGCACGAGATTCGTCATGTTTCCTGTGGACGTAGCAATGGTTCCGCCGCCGCCACTAGCGCTGAAGTTTCCGCTTGTGTTGCTGCGGACATACAGATCGTCCAAGTCGTCAGGGTGCGCTCGTTCCTTATCTTTAACTTCGAGGATGACCTGATATTGGTCGTCTGGTTCCTTGATTAGATAGACGTAATTTTGGGAGTAAGCGTTGCGCATCAGGCTTTGGATGGCAGAAGTGGAAACGCCGTACGTCGCGGCGCGTTGACGATTGATGTCGATCTTAAGGTTTGGCGTATCGTGGTAGTAATCTGACCGGACACTGGCGAAGCCTTTGAATCGTTGCAGCTTCTCCATCAGCTGGTCGGCCACGGTATAAACGTCCTCCGGAACGATACCGCTAATTGTGTAGGCGTACTGGCCCTGCGTCTGGCTCGTGGCGCCAACACTAATTTGGAGAACCGGGCTAGGCGTTAATACAGCGGCGATGCCAGGAATGGAACCAAGCGATTTTTGCAGCCTTAAAATAATTTGATCGACTGGTGATCGCTCGCTACGCGGCTTCAGAAAAAGAAATAACAGGCCTTGCGACAACGGTGTGCGCGAGGAAAAACCAGCGAGCGTAAAAAATTGCCCGACAGCTGGATCCTCTTGGATCTTCTTATTGACCTCCGCCTGATAGGCTCGCATCTGCGCTGGAGACGAGCCCTCCTTTGCGATGAATACACCGCGAATGAAACCGCTATCGCCCGGTGGCAATAATGTGAAGGGCAGATGGGTGAAGAAAAACCAGAGGCCAAGAATGCACGCGAGCACGATTGGCAGAGTGAGCCATGCACGATCGAGAAACCAGTCGAGCGCCCGACCGTAGACCGCGATTACACCCTGGATAAAATTACTGGTGTGCCGTTCCATCCAGGCGCGTTTGTGGCCGGCTGTACGCTCTCCCAAAATGCGCGCACACATCAAGGGGGTCAGCGTCAGCGACACAAGCCCCGAAGCAAGAATCGCGACAATAATCGTCACCGAAAACTCGCGGAAGATGCGACCGAGAAGTCCGGGAATGAAGACCAGGGGAATGAAAACGGCGGCGAGAGAAAGAGTCATTGACAGGATGGTGAAAGAAATTTCGCCGGCGCTGTTGAATGTCGCCTGGAGAATCGACTCGCCGTGCTCCGAGCGTCGCACCACATTTTCCAAAAACACAATCGCGTCGTCGACGAGGAAACCGATCGCCAATGTAAGAGCCATTAGCGTGAGATTGTTAATGGAAAAATCGAGCATGTACATCACCGCAATGGTGAGTAACAGTGACATTGGCAGTGCAACGGCCGGAATCAGCGTGTCTGTCGCACGACCGAGGAACACATAGATCACGAGCACAACCAACACGAACGCGATGATGAGCGTCCATTTCACCTCGTCAGCAGAATTGACGATGGTTTGCGATCGATCGAATATCGGCACGAACTGAATAGATCCCGGCAAACTCGCGCGCAATTCAGGGAACAACGCTCTTACGGAGTTCGCCACTTCCACAGCGTTTGCACCTGCCTGCCGGGAAACAGCCAGCACGACTACAGAGCCGGGGGGCTTAAAACCGCGCACCCAGAAAAAGCGTGAGATCCTTTCATCCTGCACACTTTGCCGGACATCAGCGACGTCGCGCAGGTACACCGGCGATCCATTTGGATTGCGCGCGACGATCAACTCGCGGTAACCCTCGGCTTTATCGATTTGCCCGTTGGGCTGTAGCACGAAGGTCTGATGGGCACCGTCGAATTGTCCCGCCCCAGAATAGACCGTGCCTGATTTGATCCCACTGGCGAGATCGTCCATGGTCAGGCCGCGCGCAGCCAGTGCCGAAGGGTCGGCCTTGACCCGAATCGCGCCCTGCACGCCGTAAATATTCACCTGCGAAACGCCCTGCAGAATGTTGATGCGCTGTGCGACAACTGTGGAGGCGTACTTATACAGGTCCCAGTCCGTCAGTGTGTCCGACAACAGGCCTAGCAAATAAACGGCCTGATCGTTAGGGTTCGTTTTGGTGAACGTGGGGGGACTCGGCAAATCGATTGGCAATTTGCCTGTTGCACGCTGGATGGCAGCCTGCACGTCAGTCGCGGCGTCGACGATGCTTTTGCTCAGAACGAACTGCAAAACGAACGACGTATTACTTTGCGTGCTGGTGCTGGTGATGATGTCGAGCCCGGGAATTTGGAGAAATTGCTTTTCCAGCGGCGTGGCGATGTTGTTGGCCATCGTGGTGGGATCTGCGCCGGGATACGAGCACGTGACTTGAATGACCGGGTAATCAACCGCAGGCAGATCGTTGACGGCGAGCTTCCCATAAGTGGCAAGGCCCGCGACGATCACGGACAACGTCAGCAGCACCGTCATCACTGGCCGGCGAATAAACGGCCCCGAGAGTCCTGACCCTTCGACTGGAACTAACTTTGCCGTCGACTCGGGCCGATCGTCGGCCGGCGACCTCGATCTAAACCGGTCCCTATCCTTTGCTTCGCGTTCGCCGTCACCCTGCTCCGCATCATTCATTATCACATTGCGCCTTCTGAATCGGCTGATCCCTGAATTTTGTCGGAGTTTTGAGGAACGTAGGGCTGCGGGGCTACTTTCGCTCCAGGCGAAAGCGCAAGCTGGCCGGTCACCACCACAGTCTCGTCGGGTTTCACGCCCTCGATCACGGTGAGGTCGCCCTCCTGGCGTTGACCAGGCTTCACAGGACGAAGATCGGCGGTGTTGTCGGGTTTCACCACAAAGACAAACGGCCCGCTCTGGCTAACCTGAACGGCTTGCGATGGAACAAGCGTCGCGTTCTTAAGCGTGTCCAGGACGAAACGAACTCGCACAAATTCCGAGGGCCACAGCGCGCGGTCGGGATTCGGCGTGACTCCGCGGGCTTTCACCGTTCCGGAGCCTGGCTGCACGGCGTTGTCGATGAAGTAAAGGTCGCCCAGGCGTGGTGTGATCGAACCATCCGGAAGGTATGTCTGCACTTTGACGTTCGGGCCACCCAGATACTTCCGTACTAATGGAAGATCGTTCTCAGCCACGGTGAAATCAGTGTAAATCGGGTCCAAACCCAGAATGGTCACAAGCGGTGGCGTTGAGGGCCCAACCAAGTTGCCAACGTCAACATTCCGCAGACCTACGCGTCCGTTGATTGGCGATTTGATGTAGCACCAATCCAGATTCACTTGCGCAGACTCCACGGCAGCCCGCGACTTTTGCGCGTTCGCTACGGCAGTGTCGTAATCCTGTTGCGATATGACCTTTCTGGCGCGCAGATCTTCTTGCCGCTTCAAAGTCACCTGATCCAATTCAGCTTGTGCTTGCGCCTGATCGAGGACCGCTTGAAACGGGCGCGGATCAATCGTGAAAAGGAGATCTCCCTTTTTCACATCCGCTCCATCTTGGAAATCACGTGTGATGATTTGCCCGTTGACCTGTGCCTGGACCAGCACTGTTTCGTAAGCCGCGCACGTGCCGATTTCGTCTAGATAAATCGGTACATCTTTTGTAATAACTTTGGCTACAGTCACGGGACGCTCCGGCGGTTTAGCCGGTTTCAACGCAGTGACACCGCGCTGAAAGGTACGAACCACAACCACAACGGCTAGTACGGCAAAAAGTAAGTACGCCCAACGCGGAATCGAATGCCTTCTAACCCGACGAGGTTGCGCTACCTTTGGTACTGGTGCTTTGGCCGCAGCGCGACGCTCTTCCTGTTGCACGATGTTCATTTTCTTATTGTAGACGTTATCGCGGAACGCGATTTCGTCATTGTTCTATTTCCGTTTTTCTTTTCGGCTTTTCCGTAAATCTGCGTCAGCACACGCATGCAAGTGCGCAGATCCGCTACCGGAATATTCTCCATTAATTCGTGGCGAAGTTTTTCAGCTTCGGCGCCAATCTGCGAGATCACGCCTTTCGCCCGTCGACCGAGCGCCACCATTTTGCAGCGGCGATCGTGTGGCGACCCCTTTCGAACAATCCAGCCTTCCCTTTCCAAGCGGTGCAGCAGCGTCACAACGGTAGGCTCTTCCACTCCCAATCGAGCGGCGATTTCGGCCTGAGTGAGCGCATCTCCTGCCAGCGAGAGATGCAACAGCGTACGCCATTTCGCCTGACTCAGACCCATTGGCTTGAGTCGTTCATCCAGCTTTAGCCGCCAGGCACGGGCAGTCCCATGGAGCAACGGACCAAATGTTTCGTCATCGGACATGTGACGGAGATTAAATTAGTTAGCATGCTAACCAATTCCAATCTGCCCGTCTGTCAACGGTCATTTGGAGGAACCTCGAAGAGAAGCAGCTCGCGTTTGCGATAATCCCTTACGCGAGCACGTAGATGAGCAGGTCGCAACGTGGTTATCGCTTCGGGTTTTTTGTTACCCCGAATAACAAAATAGCGCACATCAGCCGGCAGCTCCTCGACCCGACTCACGTATTCCAGTCGCGCCTTCACATAGAAAAATACCGGCTGGTATTCCGGATCTACCGCATAAAGCGTCTCATCCGGGGGAACCAGCGTATTAATTTCCGCAGCGGCCCTCTTGACTTGTTGCCTGTTCCTCAACAGGACCGCTGTGACTGGGTAACCGATCCCTCCCACCACCAGGCCCACTCCGACGAAAAGCGCCACTATTTTGGGCCATATCGGCCGATCCGGCATTCCTTTTTCCAACGGCCACTGCAACGCCTGTCCGGTATAGCTCATTGCCAGCAACCACGAAGCCGGAACTATGACCGGCATACCATATCGAGGCAAAGCACCGGGAACGAGGTTCACAGCGATGAACGGCACTGTTATCCCCCACGCGAGAGCCTGTGCGAGGCGTTGCTCAGCGCGATCGTGAAACTTTGAAAACCTGACGAACGGAAAAAGAAGAATCCACGGCAGGAAATAAACAAGACCGCGCGGAATGTTTTGAATCCAACTTACGAAGTTAAAATCGATGCCTTGGAGACGGCCTGTGAACTGATTTGACCACTTCCCCGCTGCCACCTCGGCCGTGGTAATGTTCAAGAATGGGATCGCCCACGCAGCGAAAATCCCCAACATGATCGCGACCCCGGTGAAATGCGCGGGGTGAATAAGAAGCCGCCATTCCCTGAAACGCCAGAGCACGGCAAGCACGATCGCGTAGAAAAATATGAGATGGATTGGTCCCTTAGCCAAAAGACCGAGGCCCAGAAAAATGGAAGCCGGAATCCAAATCAGCCACGGCGATTTCCGTTGAAGGAAGAAACTGAGCCAAAAAATAATCGCAAGACCAGCAAGAGAGACATACAGAGCTTCGATTTCAATTAAGCGGCCTTTTTCAATCATTCCGATGTTCGTCATCCAAATGAGAGCCGCGACAATCGATCCTCTCGGACCCAGGCTGGCGCGCGCTACGGTGACAAATGCGATGGCCATTGCGAGCACCATGACCGCTGAAGGCAAGCGCGCTGTCCATTCGTTCCGGAATCCAAAAATCCGGAAAGATGCGGCGACCAGCCAGTTCACGAGCGGCGGTTTTCGAAAATACGGATCGCCTCCAACTTTGGGGACGATGTAGTTGCCTGTCTGGAGCATCGCGATCGCGGGCAGAATTCGCCGTCCTTCTTCTCCTTTGATTGCAATTGAACCAAGCGCAGGCAGATAAATCACAGCCCAGACGAGAAGGACAACAAGGACTGCATTTAAGCGCTGATTCATTGGGTGTTGCATGTTCGATATTGGGCGTCCAACGTCAAATCAAAGCGGACGCCAGTTGACTACAAATCGCTGAGAAGGTAAGCTAAGCTTCGAGTCCGCGCGCTGATCGGAGTGGGAACTGGCGTCCCACTCTTTTTAGTCTGCGGGCTGCATGTTTTATGAACGCAGAATTTATAGCGATGCTCGATTACCTGGAACGGGAGCGCGGGATCAAACGCGAAATCCTGATCGAAGCGGTGTCGAACGCCCTGCTTTCAGCTTCGAAGAAGAGCGTGGGCGCCTCACGTGATCTACGCATCGACATCAATCCGAAGACTGGAGAAATCCGGGCTCTGGCAAATCTCGTTGTTGTCGACGACGTCGCCAACCCGCAGGACGAGATCGACCTGGCGAGGGCGCGCAAAATCAAGGCGGATGCAAACGTTGGCGACACAATTGAAGTGGAAGTAACACCAAAGAATTTTGGGCGGATCGCGGCGCAAACTGCAAAACAAGCCATGATGCAGCGGATTCGCCAGGCCGAGAAAGAAATGATCTATGAGGAGTTTAAAGACCGCGCTGGAGAAATCGTCAGCGGAACCGTGCGGCGCTTCGACCGCTCAGATGTCATTCTCGATCTCGGAAAATTTGAAGCCGTCATGCCGCAGAGAGAGCGAGTAGTAGTCGAAGATTACAATGTAGGTGATCGGCTTCGTGCATACGTTGTGGCAGTCGACAACGGTATCCGTGGTCCGGAGATTATTGTCTCGCGCAGTCATCCGAATTTTGTGCGCAGGCTTTTTGAGTTAGAGGTGAGTGAAATTGCCGATGGCACGGTAGAGATTCGAGGCATCGCGCGCGAAGCAGGTTATCGGACGAAGATCTCTGTCTCGAGTGCGAACGAAAAAGTGGATCCTGTGGGAGCATGTGTCGGCATGCGTGGCTCGCGCGTTAAGAATATTGTGCGCGAGTTGAACAACGAAAAGGTAGATATCATTCGCTGGAGTTCCGATCCAAAAGAATACATCCTGGAAGCGCTAAAACCGGCAAAAGTGAGGAATCTTACGTTCGATACCGAGAAAAAAAGTGTGCAGATCGCCGTCGATGAAGATCAGCTTTCCCTTGCCATCGGCAAAAAGGGACAGAATGCGCGGTTGACTTCCCGATTGACCGGTTGGGAAATTAATATCGGTAAGGACATTTCTGCGACGACAGTCGTGGAACAAAAGGTGGCCCAAGCAGCCCAAACACTTGCGGGGGCGCTGCCCCTTACCGAGGGGCAGGCGCTTGCGCTGGTTAAATCGGGTTTTACGAACCTGGAAGGACTACGCGATGCAGATGTGCAGGATTTAGTTGATATTCTCGCTGTCGATGAAACAAAGGCACGCGAGATTTACGAGGCCGTCCACCGGCAAGAACTCGTACAATAACATGGCTCTGGTTTAGGAAGCTCGAGCCATGAGCAGAATTTTAGACGAACAACAATGGCAACGAAAACGAGCAGCAAAACTGCAACACGCAAACCCGCCGCACACGGGGGTCCTGCTGCCCGCAAGCCATCGGCCGGAAAGGCGAAACTTCCGAAGCAAAAAATAAAAGAGGACGTTGGGCCGTCGGCCAAGCCGGGCACCTCGTCGACGCCTGAGACTGCTCGGCCTTCGACTCGCGAAGCAGAGAGCGTTTCACTCATCGATCGAAAGAAGCCGGCTAAAAAAGCCGAAGACGGCGAAGTAAAACCAAAGCGAACCGTTTTACCGCCGATTTCACGCATCCGGGCCTCGCTCGAAAAAGCGACGACTCTGCAAAAGCCCGCGCCGCCGGAAAAGCCTGCAGAAAAACTTCCAGCGGAAGTGCCCAGCACTGCCGCCGGTGAGCAGACTGCTCCGGATGCAACTGTGTTGCCCTCCTCTGAGGCGGAAAGTGCGACGCAAAAGGTCATCCTTATCAAACCTCCTATCGTCGTAAAGCAACTGTCGAACGAGTTAGGGGTGAAACCACATCAACTCATTGCGGAGCTGATGAATTACAACATTTTCGCCAATATCAACCAGACCATTGAGCCAGATATCGCTTCGAAAATCGCTGAGATGCACGGCTTTGTTCTGGAAAAAGAGCGCCGCGAAAAGGGAGCTGGTGTTCACAAAGTTGAACAAGTCGTTGTCGCGCCTCCACCCCCGGTCATTGAAAAGAAAGAGGAACTCAAGCCGCGGGCGCCGATTATCACATTCATGGGACACGTGGATCACGGCAAAACAACGTTGATGGATGCGATCCGAAAGACGCGCGTCGCTGCAGGCGAAGCCGGCGGGATCACACAACATATCGGCGCCTACAGTGTCACTCACAACGGCGCAACCCTGACATTTATCGACACACCAGGGCATGCCGCTTTCACCGCGATGCGAGCGCGCGGCGCTAACGTTACTGACATCGTCGTCCTCGTAGTCGCAGCAGACGACGGCATCATGCCGCAAACGAACGAAGCGATTAATCACGCTAAAGCCGCGCCACACGTGAAGATCATGGTCGCGATAAACAAGATCGATCTTCCTTCGGCGAACGTCGACAGGGTAAAGAAACAACTCCAGGACCATGGGCTTAGCCCGGAAGACTGGGGCGGTGAAACAATTGTTTGTCCGGTGTCGGCAACGAAAGGCACGGGGATTGACCAGTTGCTTGAGATGATCGCGTTGCAAGCGGAAGTAATGGAGCTTAAGGCGTCCCCCACGGCCACCCCTCGCGGGACGGTAATCGAAGCGCAAGTTGAAGCCGGGCGTGGTCCCACTGCCACGGTCATTGTGCAGATGGGAACGCTGAGCATTGGCGACCCTTTTATCTGCGGTGACTACAGCGGTAAGGTAAAATCGCTACTCGACGACCGCGGCGAGACAGTCAAAGAAGCCGCTCCATCTATGCCCGTGAAGGTGCTCGGATTCACCGGACTACCCAACGCCGGCGACGAATTGCTTGTCATGGATTCCGAACGCTCGGCAAAGACCTTGAGCGAAGAACGCTTGGTGGCCAAGCGTGCCGATAAACTGACTGTTCCCAAACGGGCCACACTGGAAAGCTTGCTGGAAACGGCGGGAGGAAAAAAGGTGCTGCGCATCGTGCTAAAGTGCGACGCGCAAGGTTCGCTGGAAGCGTTGGTTGGAGCGTTAGAACAAATCGAAAGCAAGAAAGTCGATCTCGAAATCATTCACTCCGCAGTCGGACCGATTTCGGAGTCGGATATTTTATTGGCGAGCGCTTCTAATGCCGTAGTGGTCGGGTTCAACGTAAAGGTGGAGAGCATGGCCGTTCCCGCGGCGAAGAGTGAAGGGGTCCAGGTCAAGCTTTACAGCATCATCTACGAACTGCTCGATCAGATGAAGGAAGCAATGGCCGGGTTATTGGACCCCGAACATCGAGAAACGGTGATTGGACACGCCGAAGTGAAGCAGGTCTTTGACCTTAGCAAAGGTATTGTGGCGGGCTGCCTCGTAACTAATGGGCGAATAGCCCGCGCGGCTCGGGCCCGCGTGCTCCGTAAACGGCAACCAGTTTTTGACGGCGGGATTTCGACTTTGCGGCGTTTCCAAGACGACGTGAAAGAAGTGCGTTCGGGATTGGAATGTGGAATCAAGCTTGGTGATTTCAACGAATACCAGGTAGGCGACGTGATCGAGTGTTATCAACTCGAAGCTTTTGCGCAGAAATTGTGATTAGGAAGCGTTACAACGATATCAATTCATACACTTCATCTCTTCATCGCGGCGACCCTTAGAGACAAAAATGAAACACCGGATGCTACGCGTTAATGAAGTGGTTAAGCGTGAGCTCAGTGGAATCATCACGCGAGAAATGAGTTTCGAAGGCGCTCTGGTCAGCATCAATCACGTGGATGTAACGTCCGACTTAAAGAACGCGCACGTTTTCGTGAGCGTTCTCGGTACAGAGGCAGGCGAAAGCGTACTGAGCAAGCTGGCCTCCCATCGTCCAATGTTACAGGCGGAACTGGCTCGTCACGTCACCATGAAATATACGCCACATCTTATTTTTCATCTCGACAACTCGATCGAGCGCGGGACGCGGGTGATAAAGATCATGCAGGAAATGGAAGCGTCTCAAGGCGAAAAGGAGTAGCCTTCCAAGCGCTCAATGCCCGCTCTCCAACGCTTAATCTCCGACCTTCAAGGAGTCGAGTTTTGCATTGAATGTTGGCGTTGAACATCGCGATGCCATGACCTCCTCCACGTTCGACGAAATCGGGCGAATTTTGCGGGAGAACCAGCGCTTCGCCATCCTTGGCCATGTTCGACCCGACGGCGATGCATTGGGCAGCCAGCTTGCGCTGGCGCTTTCTCTTCAAGCACTGGGAAAGGAAGTCCGAGTGTGGAATGAAGATGGGATGCTGGAGAAATATTCTTTTCTTCCGCGTGCAGAATTACTCACCAAGCCACCTGCCACTGCGGAAGATTTCGACGTCGCCGTCGCACTCGACACGGCAATTCAAAACCGCCTCGGCACTACCGTGGCAGCAATTCGGTCGGCAAAGATCTGGATTAATATCGACCACCACTTAAGTAATCCTGGCTACGGCGACGTGACTTATGTCGACTCGTCGGCACCTGCCACGGCCGAAATTATTTTTCGTCTAATCAAAAGTCAGGGTATGCCGCTCGATCGAGACATCGCAGAAAATCTTTACGCCGCGATCTCTACCGATACGGGCTCATTTCAATATCCAAAGACGAGCGCCCTTACTTTTGAGATAGCTGCTGAACTTATTCGCACAGGACTCGACGTCGGAGACCTGAGCCAGCAGCTTTATGAAAATTACCCGCGGCGGCGTCTGGAGCTTTTACGAGAACTGCTACGGACCATGCGCTTCCAGCAGGAAGGCCGGGTGGCGAGTTTTAGTCTCACTTTGAAAACAGCCGCCGATCTGGGCGTTCTTCCCGAGGATAACGAAGGCTTGATCGATCATTTGCGCGCGGTTCACGGCGTCATCGTTGCGGTGTTTTTTGAAGAACTACTGGATGGCAAAGTGCGTGTGAGCATGCGGTCCAAAACCGATGCCGTCGATGTCTGCGCCATATGTCAGAAGTTCGGAGGCGGCGGGCATTCGCTCGCTGCCGGGGCGCGCGTTCGTGGAACGCTTCCCGAAGTAGAAGGACGAGTGTTGGCGGAAGTGTGCGCCAGGATTGAGTCATTAAAAACGCCGCAGGATTTAACGATTTAGCGTTTTAACGCTCCAACCTTCTTACCCTTTAACTCTTCGTACCATGTCTCATCCTGTATCTCCTGACGGCGTCCTGCTCATGGACAAGGCTGAAGGGATGACGTCGCATGATGTCGTCGCGTTGATTCGCCGGAAACTCCAAGTTAGAAAAGTCGGCCATTGCGGCACGCTCGATCCCATTGCGACCGGCTTGTTGTTGATCACTATCGGAAGGGGCACAAAGGTCCAGGATTTACTGATGAGTGAAGACAAGGAATACGTCGGAACTTTTGTCCTCGGTGTGACCACCGACACACAGGATCGGCAGGGAGCAATAATCCAGGAGCGACCGGTTCCTGTGCTGGACGAAAACCAAGTTCGCGCTGCGTTTGAAAAATTTCGGGGCGATCTTTATCAGACGCCGCCGATGGTCTCCGCAAAAAAACATGGCGGCGTGCCGCTCTATAAGCTCGCGCGTCAGGGAAAAGTGGTCGAGCGCGAGCCACGTCTTGTGCATGTCTATCGCTATACGATCGATCGGATCGGGCTTCCCGAGATCGATTTCAGTGTTTTATGCAGCAAGGGTTTTTATGTCCGAACTTATGCTCATGAGATTGGTGAGACTTTAGGTTGCGGCGCACACCTAAGCTGCCTGCGCCGAACAAAGTCCGGGCGTTTCGACGTAGCTAACGCCATCAGTGTCGATCAGATCAAAGAGGCGTCACGCGATGAAATTTTAAGCAGACTACTCAGCTTGCCGGATGTATCGCGGATGCGGGGGGCCTGAAAATATGATCGGTCAGTCGTTAGGTCGTTCACCATTAAATCAAAACGGCTTTGTGATTCTAACACTCAACAACTCAACGCGGCGAAGGTGCTCGCCGGTTAAGTGATGGAAATTTTACGTTCCATTCCAGACCTTATTCATCTGCCCGGTCCCCTTTTTCTTGCTATCGGAGTTTTTGATGGTGTGCATCGAGGCCATCAAGCAGTTATCTCCACCTCTGCGGATCACGCCAGATCGGCAAATGGAACGCCAGTCGTCGTTACCTTCGATCCACACCCGATGAAGGTTCTTCGGCCCAGCAAAGCTCCGCATCTACTCACTGCTACACAACACAAGATCGAATTGATCCGCGACCTCGGCGTCCGGCACCTGCTCGTCCTCAACTTCGACAAGGCATTCGCGGCAACAGAACCGGAAGATTTTGTGAAGCGATTAGTAACGAATTCTAAACCCCTGCGTGAAATCTGTGTCGGACACGAATGGTCGTTCGGAAAAGACAGACGCGGAAACCTCGATCTTCTCGGAAAACTGGGTGCGCAATTCGACTTCCAAGTCGTCGGTATTCCAGCTGTTACTCTCGCAAGCGGCGAACCCGTGAGCAGCACGGCAATCCGTCACGCCATTAAAGCGGGTGATCTGGCAAAGGCTGCCGAAATGTTGGGCCGGGAATATACTATCCTTGGTACAGTCGCGCAGGGCGAACATCTCGGGAAAAAGATCGGGTTCCCTACGGCGAACCTGAGCGCTCACAACGAGCAATTTCCTCCGGACGGGGTCTATTTTGCGCACGCCACACTGGACGGGATAGTCCATCCCGGTGTTGTAAATCTCGGCTATCGTCCGACTGTTAGCAGTGAAAAATCCGAGCGCGTGCTCGAAATTTATCTGTTCGATTTTGATCAGGAGATTTACGGCAAAGACATCGAAGTGCGATTTGTGCAATTTCTCAGACCGGAGCAGAAATTCGAAAATCTCGATATGTTGACCCGACAAATTGAACTCGACGTCCAGCAAGCTCGCAAACTTTGCATCCAGTAACGCCAGAGACGGCGCGCGGATGACGTTCGATCGCCGCAGCCGCCGAGAGCCTAATAGCGCCCAGGCTGAAAGACTTCGCCTTTTGATATCGCAGCGACAGCGCCGCCAACTGCGATGACAATGCCGCTGGCGAGAGCGAGCACCAAAACCCATAACGCGGGCAAGGCTGCCAGGCGCTCAATCGTTACACTGACAAAGCGACCGCCTCCGGACACAACGTAGGCCACCGCACTTGCAAAGAAGGTCATTCCCAGGAGAATTGCCGCTCGCAACAGATCACGACTGCGCCGAGGCGACGGTAGCTGTTGCAGCACCCGAGCAGTAAACCCTTCGTCGTCGATGTAGGGCGCCGCTTCACGCAATTCTCGATCGAGCCAATCTTCTTCCGGGTTCACTTGCTTCATATCTAATTAGTTTGGACCCCAATCGGCAAGTATTCGTTTCAATTTCTCGCGTCCCCGAAGCACGTTGGTCTTAACCGTGCCAAGTGGAATATCGAGAACACGAGCAGCCTCGTCATGCGAGAGACCGTTCTGACAACAAAGTAGAATAGCCGAACGCTCGTTCAACGGAAGGAGATTCAGTGCGCACATAAGATCGTGTCTCAACCCTGGGTTGGCGACCTGCGGATCGTATTGCGTCTGGAGTTGCTCTTCATCGAGCCCCACAAGCTCCTTCCGGCGCCGCGCGTCTTCTCGGAAACAGTTGTAGGCGATCCGATAAAGCCACGTCGAAAAGCGCGCTTCCCCGCGAAAACTGCGGATGTTTTTGTAAGCGCGCAGGAATGTTTGTTGCGCCAGATCATCTGCGAGAGCGACATCTGTTCGGGTGAGTTGACGGAGGAGACCGCGCACGGCGGATTGATGGCGTCGGACCAGCTCACCAAAAGCGTGCTGGTCATCGTCGACAAGAACCCGTGCGACCAGGTCTGCATCAGTCAGCTCCACGGCCGCAGATTACGGTACCGGCGGCGGATTGTCCTTTTTTGTATCCAGCTTCCATACAAGCAAATAGCCAACGCCGATTAGGAACGGAATGAGGCCTAACGTCCAGGAACCGCCCTCCCAATCATTGACTGCACCGAAAAACATCATCAATCCTATTCCAATCATTGTCAGCACAACGCCGCGACGCAGGTCGGAACGCTGTCTCTGGGCCGGCGGAGGGTTGAGCAGCGCCTCGGGCACAGGCTGTCCCTTTTCCACCATCATCCGCACCGTTCGCTGCATCGCCCGCGATTTGGAGAAACTGAAATACATGATCAGCGCAACGATTAAAACAGGCGCGCCGAAAACCGTCAGCATCGTGATGGCCACGATCGGAATTACGAAGGCTGGAAGATCCCCGGAGTCTCTGTGACCTAGTTTATCAAGGCTATCCAGGTCTTTGTCGTGGTCGTCTATTGTGAAACCAAAGTGTTTCTTCTGTTTCTTCCTGATCGCCTGCTCGATCTTGCTGGCAGGGGTCGAAGTTACAGAAGCACTAACGGTTGCTGAGGGTGTACTTGCGAGTGGTGAGGCGGTTGGGGTCTGGGCAAATGAGCCTGCAGCCAGAGCGAGGGAACAAAGGTAGATAATGATAAATCTGTTCATAATGGATTTGACCGTTGGATGAGGTTCGCACCTTGTTTGGATTCAACTATTTCACCCGTTTGGCGACAATTAAAAGTTGCGCCCTACGGGCGACTGGACATTATTTGTCTCCCTCTCAAAATTGCGGGTGTAGCTCAGTGGTAGAGCACCTCCTTGCCAAGGAGGACGTCGCGAGTTCGAGCCTCGTCACCCGCTCACTTTGGCTAACGGTCCGAAGGACGATAATCCCGCCAGGATTCTGTCGAAACGATGTACCTATGGCGCAAATTCGCTGACCCACACTGGCTAAGTGCCCACCAAAGCATTTTGCTCGCACATTCAGATGGAAAGTTGGTGGTTATCGCCAGACCGGAGCGCAAACGGCTGCAACTCGAAATCGCCTGCCGGTCGCTCAACACCGCCCGAAAGCTGATCGAGGAGTTTGGCGGACGTGCCGAGAAGTGGCCACGCGACTGGCTAAAACGATTCGCAGATCTTCATAAATCGAAGCCGCTCAAGATTGGGAATCGACTGTTGATCTCGAATATCGGGCGACCCCTGGCATCCCGGAAACGTCTCGACAAGGACCGTCTTAGTCTTCTGATTCCAGCTTCCGCAGCTTTCGGAACGGGAGAACACACAACGACTGCGATGTCACTTCGATTCCTCGAACATTTAACGCGCGGCTGGAAGAATGGTTGGTCGTTCACCGATCTTGGAACTGGAAGTGGGATTTTAGCGCTCGCGGCAAAACGCTTTGGTGCCGGTCGGGTAATTGGTATCGATATCGATCCGAAAGCGATCTCGATCGCCAAAGCGAACGCGCGTCTGAATAAAATCGATAGAGTTCATTTTCGCCTGGCAGATCTCCGCGATTGGAAGCCAAAGGGCACGACCGCCGTCACCGTCGCGAATCTATATAGCGAGTTGCTGATCGAGGTCCTGCCGAAATTAGAATCCTCGAATTGGCTGATTCTTTCCGGAGTGCTCCGTGAACAAGAGCGAAAAATCCTGCGTGTTCTGCGACGAAACCGCAACGAAATCGTGAACGTGAAACGTCGCGGAAAATGGATCGCAGTATTGACCAAACGCACGAATCACTGATGAATGTTTAACCGGCCGCCAAAAACAAAATTTGCGCTGGCAAAGGCCGCCAGCTACGTTCCTGAAGCCTTGACGGCTTCGGGTTCTCTGCATTTCACGCGGTTTAATCACGAGCCGCGGCCGAAACAGACATTATGCAGCACGAACAACTTGCCTACGTTGCCGTTACGGCATACTCGATGCGCAAATCGCGCACCGGAGGCATCGTTGGTCGGCTGATTTCTCGCACAGGACTCGACCTGGTCGGCGGACGGATGTTCGCGCCAAGTCTGGAATTAGCCAAACGCTACGCTGAGAAAATTGTTACGGAGACCGATCCGAGTCATCGAGCGACACAAGAACTGATCCGCCAGTACGTGCTCAAAAATTTCACCGGTGAGAAAAACGGCCAGCATCCACGTGTTTTGTTTCTCATTTTTCGGGGCCCCGACGCAGTCGAAAAGATTCACCGCACTGTGGGACATATTCTGCACGAGCGCACCAGCGGCGAAACGATTCGCGATACCTACGGCGATTACATTACTGATGATTCAGGCAAGGTGACTTATTTCGAGCCCGGAGTGTTGGCAGCATTCGATCCAAAGGCGGTCGAGCGCGATTTGAAACTATGGGCGGAATTTTCGGATTCTGATGGTGGAATTTTGGATCGAGTCGTCCGTTTTCCCGCCGGTGCGCAAGTTGAAAAGACTCTCGTCCTGATCAAGCCCGACAATTTCACGTTTCCGAATCTGCGCCCGGGTGGCGTGATAGAAGTATTTTCGCGATCCGGGCTCTCCATCATTGGCTTCAAAGTTCATCAGATGAGCGTTGCCCAAGCAGAGGAATTCTACGGCCCGGTGCTGGACGTTTTGGAAAGAAAACTCGGCCCAAAGAGCGGCCTGGAAAATTGGGAAAGCATCGTTGAATTCATGGCTGGGCGAAAGCCCAGCGAATGTCCATCGGGAGAGCGTGACGCCTGCGGAACGGAAAAGTCAATCGCGATCGTGTATCAAGGTGTGGACGCCGTGCGCAAGATCCGCGACGTCCTCGGCCCGACCGATCCAGCCAAGGCGCCCCCGGGCTCGATCCGCAGAGAATTCGGACAGACCATCATGATCAACGCCGCACACGCATCGGATTCTCCTGAAAACGCGAAGCGTGAAATGGGAATCGTCCGAATCGACGAGAATAATTTTAAACCTCTGATTGAAAACTTCTATCGCCACCAATAGTTTGCGCTCCATTTTGAATAACCCCACAACCAGCTTTACACCTATGGAAATTTCCGAACGTGCCGCTCAACTGAGTCCTTCGCTTACTCTGTCCATCGATAGCAAGGCCAAAGCCATGAAAGCCGAAGGCATTGATGTCTGCGGTTTTGGTGCAGGAGAACCGGATTTCGATACGCCGGAGCACATCAAGAAGGCGACGATTGAGGCGTTGGAAGCCGGTTTTACCAAATACACACCCAGTGCGGGTATTCCGGAGCTGCGTCAGGCCATCGCGGACAAACTAGCTGCCGATAATGGTCTGAATTATCGTGCTGCGCAGGTTATCGTGAGTAACGGCGCAAAACATGCCTGCTACAACGCCATCCTCGCCACCTGCCAGCCGGGTGACGAAGTCATTATCCCGGCACCTTATTGGGTCAGCTATCCGGACATGGTCAGACTGGTGGGCGCTGAACCCGTAATCATACCAACAACCGAGCGGAATGGTTGGAAAATGCGCGCTGAAGATTTTGAGAATGCGATGACTCCTCGGACGAAGATGCTCATCATGAATACTCCGGGCAATCCAACCGGGTCCGTCTATACGCGCGAGGAATTACAGGCCATTGTCGAAGTCGCCGCTGAAGAAGACATTTACGTACTTTCGGACGAAATTTACGAGAAACTCGTCTATGACGATGCGAAGCATGTAAGCATCGCTTCGCTCTCACAGGCGGCGTACGATCTGACAATCACAGTCAATGGGTTCAGCAAATCCTATGCGATGACTGGTTGGCGCCTGGGTTATCTGGCCGCCCCGGAGGCGGTGGCCAAAGCGGTCGATTCCATCCAAAGCCATACCACATCTAATACCGCTTCTTTTTCTCAATATGGCGCGCTTGCCGCATTAAAGGGCGATCAGCAGCCGCTGATCGACATGCGCGAAGAGTTCGATATGCGGCGCAATTACATGTTCGACCGTATTTCGAAGATCCCCAACATCACGGCGGTTAAACCGCAGGGCGCATTCTACGTCCTGGTGAATATCAGCCAGCTTGGTCTGACATCGCAAAATTTTGCTGATCGGCTGTTGAGCAAAGCAAATGTCGCAGTCGTTCCGGGTGCCGCCTTCGGTGATGATCGTACCGTCCGCCTAAGCTATGCGACGAGCATCGATGTCATTAAAAAGGGTCTGGATCGCTTCCAGGATTTTTGCCGGACGCTATAAAATAGAACGCGTTCTCCTGAACGCGTTGGCAAAATAAACTGCGCCTTCGGCGCAAAATTAACATCGTCTTCGAGAAGCCGACGCACCTTGCGCTCTCGTTTATCAGACCACTAATATTCCGTAATGCCCGGTTATCTTGCGCTCATACTGCACGGGCATCTGCCATTCGTTCGCCATCCCGAGCACGAGTATTTTCTGGAGGAAGACTGGTTTTTCGAAGCAATAACGGAGAGTTACCTGCCGCTAGTGAGCATGATGCGCCGCCTGGCGGACGATCGTGTCCCATTTAAATTGACGATGTCCATTACGCCCACGCTATGCGCGATGCTGCAGGACAGGCTGCTTTGCGAACGTTACCTCCGGCATCTGGACTCTTTAATCGATCTCACGCAGCGCGAAGAAAGGCGAAACCGCAAACATCTTCGACTTCGCGACCTGGCGCAGTTTTATTCGAAAATATTTTATCGAGCCAAGCGCTTCTTTGTCGATGAATGCGACGGCGATTTGCTTGCATCCTTTCGCGAACTGCAACAAACGGGAGGACTTGAGATCATTGCCTCCGCGGCCACGCACGGCATTCTCCCGTTGCTCGATCAGCCGGTTGTAGCCGGGAACGACGACCCTGGGGATCCAGCGATTCGCTCGCTTACGTTGCGTTCCATGCCTGTAACTACCGCAGCTCGCGCTCAGATTTTGATCGGTCGCGATGTCTATGTAGATCTTTTCGGCATCGAGCCTAATGGGTTTTGGTTACCTGAATGCGCTTATGCGCCAACTCTGGAACCTATCCTCCAAAAGGCAAATATTCGCTGGTTCGTTCTCGACACCCACGGCCTTCTGTTTGGAGAACCGCATCCACGACGCTCGATTTATGCGCCGTGTTATACGCCGACTGGTCTGGCGGTGTTTGCGCGCGACAGCGACTCCAGCCGGCAGGTTTGGAGCGCAAAAGGCGGCTATCCCGGCGATCCCGCCTATAGGGAATTTTATCGGGATGCCGGGTTTGACCTCGCGACGGAAGGTCCAGGACTAACCGGGCATAACAGCCGGAAATTTTCTGGCGTGAAATATCACCGTATTACAGGCCCCGGTGAAGAAAAAGAACTATACGAACCGGGCGCAGCTGAAATAGTAGCCGGGAAGCAAGCGCTCCATTTCCTTAAGGAACGTCGGCAACAAATCAGAGAAGTCAGCGCCACAGGCTTCGATCCGATTGTGGTCGTTCCATTCGATGCGGAACTATTCGGACACTGGTGGTTCGAAGGTCCGCACTTTCTCGAACAACTGATCCGCCATGCAGCAAAAGAACGCGATTTCCGCCTCTCCACGCCGAGTGAATATCTGGCGGCGAATCCTACGCAGCAAATCGTTGAGCCTACAACCTCAACATGGGGCGAGAACGGCTATTTTGAAGTTTGGCTGAATTCAAGCAATGCCTGGATTTATCCCCAGTTGCATGTCGCAGCCCGCCGAATGAGTGACGTGGCACGTCAATATGCTGAAGACCCTCCTGCGCTTGTCGACCGCATGCTCAAACAACTTGCCCGCGAACTTTTATTGGCCCAATCCAGCGATTGGGCGTTCTTAATGAAAACTGGCACAGCTCGCGAATACGCGACCAAGCGCACCATCGATCATCTTTCTCGCTTCGACCGTTTACACACACAGCTCGTCACGAATAATGTGAATGAAGAATTTTTATGCGAGTGCGAATGGCGCGATAATCTTTTCCCGAACATAAACTGGCGTTACTACGTCTAGGGCACTTGTCATTCCGAGCGAAGTCGAGGAATCTCTGGCTATTCTCCTTTGCCTCGTTTCCTAGCTAATTAGAGATGTCTCGACTCGGCTCGATATGACAATAAAGACTGCTATCGCAATTGTGCTGGCGTGTTTCACTTCTGCTGTCCTGGCTCAGGAATCTGCAACTCCAATTCCATCCGCGACAACTGAAGAATCCCCTGCTGGGTCAGTCTCACCAGCTGAGTCTGGCACGCCGTCAGCCACGCCTGAGCCAACGCCTTCAGCTTCACCAGAAAGAAGTATCCGCATCAGTTTTGTTCCGCCACCGCTCGACGGAAAGATCAGTCTCGGAATTTACGATGCCAAAGGCAAGTTGGTGCGCGTTTTGCACAAGGAGTCCGACGTGAACGAATTTCAAATCGGCGCGGATGCACTGGTAGCACACTGGGATGGAAGAAATGACAACGGCGAAGATTTACCAGCCGGAAAATATCATGCGCGGGGTTATCTTGTTGGTCAGTTGAAAGTCGAAGATCTCACTCAAGCGGGAGCGCCCCATCCCGAAAGCAGCTCGAATACTAGTGTCAAAGTGAAACTCACACCGAATCCCCTGGCTAGCGACAATCGAGGAATCGCTGAGTTGGCTGCGAGTTACGATAAGGACGGAACTTACTTGAAGACCTTCGACGGCCTGCCACTCCTGAGTGTGACGAAATCTTCCAACGTAAGCCACGTATCGATTACAAAGAACGGTGATAAATCCATCGATATTTGGCAGTCGGATGACGCTGGGTTCCACCAAATTCGTATCTCGAACGTGGACCAAATGATGGCTTTCGATTGCGGCGAGTTTGAACTGAAATGACTCTAAATCGGCGCCCTGTTAAGCCACACTCTAGCCATGGCGAAGCCGCCTGACAGCGGTCAATTCTAAAGAACGGTGCTTGACACAGGCACCGCTACAACGCAAGCGATTGCTAATCCAAATGGCCTCGACACCCGAGTTTCAACACACAGTCGGCAAGACCGCCAGCCTCAGCGGCACTGCGCTGCATACAGGTGACAAAGTCACGCTGAAATTGCATCCCGCACCTGTAGATCATGGAATCAAATTCAAGCGCAAAGATCTGCAGGATGAGCCCACAATCGATGCGAAGATCGAAAATCTTAAAACCGTCGAGCGCGCCACAACGATCGGCGAAGGGTCGGTTCGCGTGCACACCGTGGAACATATCCTGGCCGCCCTGTCAGCGATGGGTGTGGACAATGCCGTCGTGGAGATGGACGCCAATGAGCCACCAATCGGGGACGGCAGCGCTCAGCCCTATGTCGATCTCATCAAGAAAGCGGGCGTAACTCCGCAGGAGGAACCGCGAAAATTTTTCAATGTGCGCGAACCGATGAACGTGGAATCGAAATCGGGCGCTCTCATCGTTCTGCTCCCGGATGACAAATTTCGCATTTCGTGCACACAGGCCGGACCGAATAATCGCTTCACACAGTTTTTGTCGATAGATGTTACGCCCGCGCTCTTCGAAAGAGAGATCGCCCCAGCGCGAACATTTGTTTACTACGAAGACGTTAAGCCGCTCATGGATAAAAACCTGATCAAAGGCGGCAGTCTGGAAAACGCAATTGTCGTGCGCGGAGACGCGGTCCTGAGCAAGGAACCCCTTCGGTTTGACGACGAATTCGTGCGACACAAGATCCTCGATATCATCGGCGACCTTGCTTTGGTCGGCCGGCGAATTCGCGGCCACATTGTGGCTGTAAAAACTGGACACGCCACGAACGCAGATCTGGCCCACTTAATTGCGCGAGAGCAGAAGCGCAGAAGCGCGCTAGCCGCGCCACGAACAATTCCAAGCGGCGACGGCGGACTCGACGCCGATCAAATCATGCAAATTCTGCCCCATCGTTTTCCGTTTCTGATGGTCGATCGCATCATTAGTTTCGAAACTGAAACCAAATGCGTCGGCGTGAAAGCAGTCACGATAAATGAGGCATTTTTCCAAGGGCATTTCCCGGGGCACCCAGTGATGCCGGGAGTGATGCAAGTCGAAGCGATGGCGCAAGTAGCCAGCATTCTGTTATTCAAACTGGCAAAAACCACAAGCCGTATTGGGTATTTCATGAGCGCAGACGGCGTCAAGTTTCGCAAACCAGTCTTACCGGGTGACACCATTTTCGTTCACGCCGAGTTGACGAGATCGCGGGGCGAACGCCTGGCGAAAGCGAAATGCCATTGCGTCGTGAATGACTCCATTGTTTCGGAAGCAGAACTGATGTTCACGTTCCTCGATAAATGAGCGACGTGCAGATCCATCCAACGGCCATCATTGATCCTGGAGCGAAAATTGGCTCGGGGACAATTGTCGGCCCGTACTGCATAATCGGATCGGACGTCGTGCTCGGCCCAAACTGCTGGCTGCAACATCAAGTTACACTCTGTGGACCAATGAAGGCGGGGACAAAAAACAGATTCTACGCATACTGCTCCATCGGTCAGCAAACACAGGACCTGAAATATCGCGGGGAACCGACCTACTTGGAACTCGGCGACGAAAATACGTTTCGTGAATTTGTCACCGTGCATCGCAGCACGACCAGCGAAGGCAAGACCCGGATCGGTAATCGCGGCAATTTTCTCGCTTACAGTCATATCGCGCACGATTGCACCTTGGGGGATGACGTCATCTTCTCCAACAATGGCACATTGGGCGGCCACGTGCTCGTCGGCGACCATGCCGTGATAGGTGGGCTCACTGCTGTGCATCAATTTTGCCGGATCGGTCGGTTCGCGATTACCGGCGGCTGCTCAAAAATCGTTCAAGACATTCCGCCGTTCATGATCGCCGACGGCAACCCCGCTGAAATTCGTGGGATCAATCAGGTCGGCATGGAACGCAAAAATTTTACGCCTGAAGCCATCAGGTTAATCAAGGAAGCGTTTCGACTGATCTACCGTTCCAAATATAACACTCGCCAGGCAATCGAGGCGATGCAAAAGGAATTGCCGCAGAGCGAAGAAATCAGCGAGATCATACAGTTTATAAAAAAAAGCGAGCGCGGAATTATTCGCTGACATTCAATCGGGATGGGTAGTCTTATCTCCCAATGCCTGCGGTCCTCACGCTGTTACGAATAAGAAATCTCGCACTCGTAGAAGAGCTCGAGTGGCAGATGGGCCCAGGCTTTGTAGCCGTGACCGGTGAAACAGGCGCGGGAAAATCGATTATCATCGGTGCGCTGCAACTTCTGCTGGGCGAACGCGGCGATAAATCACTCATTCGCACGGGCGCTGACCTTTGCACGGTCGAAGCAGTTTTTAATGGGAACAATTTGCAAAAACTAAATCCCGAGCTTGTCGAGGCAGGGATTGAACCATGTGAGAATGATCTCATCGTTAAGCGGAGCTTCTCAGTCGCCGCCGGCACGCGGCAGTTCATCAACGGTTCGCCGACCACACTCTCAATCTTGAAGAATCTCGGAAACGAACTTGTCGATCTCCATGGGCCCCACGATCACCAGTCGTTGCTCTCGGCGGAGACGCAGTTGAAATTACTCGATTCGTTTGCTCGGGCTGAGGAACAACTGGACGAATATCGAAAGCATTACCGGCATTTACAGACGCTGGTGGCGGAGCACGCCGCGTTAAACACAGCCGAAACAGCACGCGAACAGGAGCTAGACCTTCTTCGGCATCAAGTTGCTGAGATCAAATCCGCAAATTTGGCCGGGGACGAAGAAGATGAAATCGAAAAGCGGTACAAACTTGCGAGCGGCAGCAAGCGACTAATCGAGTTGGCCAGTGCGATCGCAAACAAACTTTCCGAAGCGGATGGGTCTATTCTTTCTCAGTTGGCGGAAACCCAGCGACTCCTCCGCGAATTGGAAAAGATTGACATTTCGATCGCGGACTTTTCGTCGGCCCATGCTGCGAGTGTTGTGGAGCTTTCCGAGGTCGCCCGCGCGCTATCGGCGTACGCAGAAACACTCGATCTTGATCCAGAGCAACTCGCTGCGTTGGAGCAACGCGTCTCACTCTTTGAAACCATGAAGCGGAAATACGGCGGCTCGATCTCCGAAGTGATCGCATTTGGAGAGCGCGCTGTCGAGCGAATGCAAAAAATTGAAGGGCGAGATGCCGAACTGGAGCGCCTCTCAAAAGAAATCGAGAGCGTTCGCGCGCACATGAATCGTGCAGGTGAAGCTTTGCGAAAGTTGCGCACAAAAGCTGCCCCAAAACTGGCGGAGAACATTCGGCGCCATCTTCGCCATCTTGGGTTTCGCCAATCGGAATTCGAAGTGACGTGTACATCGCTCGAAGAACCGCGCCCAAGCGGGTTCGATTCGGTCGAACTACTTTTCTCCCCCAACCCGGGCGAACCACCCAAACCGCTTCGTGCTGTCGCCTCGAGTGGAGAGATCTCGCGACTGATGTTGGCAATCAAATCGGCGCTGGCCGCGCACGATGCGATTCCATTGCTCGTGTTTGACGAGATCGACACGAATGTCGGCGGCGAGATTGCCTCTGCAGTCGGCGAGAAAATGCAAATGTTGGGCCGTGATCACCAGGTGATTTGCATCACTCATCTGCCGCAAGTCGCCGCCGCGGCGACCTCACATTTCGTTGTTACCAAGGAGGTCTCGCGCGGCCGCACTTTTTCCAATTTACGCGAAGTGTGCGGCAAAGCGCGCCAGGAAGAGATCGCGCGGATGCTTGGTGGCAGAAGCCAATCGGCGCTCAAGCTCGCTGCAAGTTTACTGGGCAAAGGCGATTGACCGCGATCCCCGACGACTGTCTCCGCGCCAGATTATTGCTGATCAGTGCAGGCTACACGACTGCCGCAGCAGAAATACTGCGTCCCGGCTACCTCATCACGGTTCCGAGCGGGAGCACGGTCTTGCCGAAAATTTCATTCAGCACCTGCGCCAGGCCCGCGTAAATGGCAGAGAAACCGCAAAAGATGCCTTCGTATCCGGTGAAATGTTTGAAGCCCTGACCCGCACCAGTGAAATCACCGATAGCCAAGAGAAAGAACAGAACCGTCAACGAACCGAAAACGATTTGCCCCGCAACGTGCAGTCGAAGTGTACCGATAAACATCACAGCGGTGAATAGACCCCACATTGCCAGGTACGCGGCCATTGCCGTTTCATTTGAAGGTGACGCCCAGCCGAGCTTCGGGAGAATGATCAGCGTTACAAGCGAGAACCAAAACAGGCCATAGGAAAGAAACGCAGTCGTAGCAAACGTGTTGCCTTTCTTCCACTCCATAATGCCGGCGACAATTTGGGCCGCACCGCCATAACAGATTCCCATTGCCAGAATCATGCTGTTTAGATCGTAAAAACCGGCGTTGTGCAGGTTCAGCAGTACGGTCGTCATACCAAAACCGAGCAGCCCCAGAGGGGCAGGGTTTCCAGCCGTATCCTTAATTTGTGTGACGTTTTCGTTCATCGCGCCGCGAGTGTGGCGAAGGAAACGTCAGGAATGCAAGGAATAATGACACGACAGTCACATTGCGTACTGGCTGGTATCTTAACGATTTAGCTTGTGCCAGCAGCCGCAACGAAATTATCGTCCGATTTCACCATATGATTCAGCGCGATTATCTAATTATCGGAGGTGGCATAGGCGGAGCGAGCGCGTGCGAAGGAGTTCGCTGTCACGATAAGCGTGGGACCATCACGCTCGTCGGCGCCGAAGCGTTTTCGCCCTACAAGCGCTGGATCCTTTCCAAAGACTTCCTGCGCGAGAAGGATCCACAACCCAGAAAATTGCAGGAGCCCACCGAACAGTGGTACGACAAGAACAAGATCGAAACGCGATTTGGCACAATGGTCACACAGTTCAACATTGATCGGCGTCTTGCCGTGCTTGCCAATGGCGAAAGTATTGAGTTCAACAAGGCTTGTCTGGCGATGGGCAGTCGTCCGCTACGTCCGCCCGTAGCAGGAACAAGTCTGGGTAACGTGATCTACCTGCGAACGATTCGCGACGCGCTGGCGCTAAAGGAAATGGCGAGCTTGGAGAAAGGCGTCATGGTCGTTGGCGGAGGATTACTTGCATGCGAATCGGCAGCGAGTTTGCGAATGATGAAGCTAAAGGTCGGCCTCATGCATCGGGATCCGTATCTGTTGAACCGATATCTGGATGCTGAAACCGGAGCATGGCTCACAGACTATTTCGCCAAACACGGTGTGGCCCTGTCGCTGGGTGAAAGTCTCAACGGGTTCGAAGGCAAGACCGTCCTGCGCAATATTCAAACAAAGAGCGGCAACCGATTCCCGGTGGGTCTGGCAGTGGTGGCGTGCGGTGCGGAACCCAATCTGGACCTGGTTCGCAATACGCCGCTGGCTGGTCCGCACGGATCGCCAGTCACAGAATATTTGGAAACAGAGGAAAAAGGAATTTATGCAGTGGGTGACCTCGCATTTTATCCGGATCGGATAATGGGCGGGGTGCGACGGCAGACCCATTGGGAGAACGCCCGCAACCAAGGCTTGGTGGCCGGTGCGAACATGACCGGGAAAAAACGCATTCGCTACGAGCAGGTCCCGTATTTTTGGACTCAGATGTTCGATTTACGGATGGATTTCGTTGGCGATTTCAGCGTTTTGCCGACGCGCGTTCAACTTGATGGCGCTTACGCGAAGAAGAAATTCACTATACGCTATTACCAGGGAGACAAACTCAGGGCCATTTTGCTTTGCCAACAATCCACACGGGATGTGGACTCTGCCAAGGCTCAATTGCGTCAGGCGCACGGAAAGTAAGCCGGGCGCGGCTTTATCAGTTCCCAAAATCCGACGCTCGAGGACAGTCGAACATCCATTCGATGTTCCTCACGAGCGGAGTTGTAGTCGCGAACGTCTCAGCCGGCGTCTCGGGCGTACCAGTCCACCTTCCGCGTTACGTACATTACGACAGCCAGAACAATAAATAGAGCGATTGCACCCATGAGAAGGGCGTAATCTTGCTGCCGCAAAGTGATGTAGAGAAATGTGTAAATGCCCGCGAGACCTGCGCCAATCATCAATGTGCGCGCTCCGCCACCAAGGAAGAACCGGCAATACCACGTAATCAGCACCGTCGATGCGACGGCCGCAATCAGATAAGCCCAGCCAAACCCGATGAATTCCGAAATCGATAACAACAACAGGTAAAACAAACAAAGCGCTGCGCCGACCATCAGATATTGAAATGGATGAATTTTCTGTCGTGCGGTGACTTCAAAGAGAAAGAATGCGGTAAAAACGAGCACCAGAAAGAGGACACCATATTTGATCGAACGTTCGACATAACGATATGCGTCCAGAATCGAGAGGAACTGGGCTCCGAATAAGGAATTCGACACAGATTGCGTTGTGAATCGTTCATTGCCGCTGCGGCTCGTCCAGGCTTGCGGATAGTCGCGTCCATAATATGAGATCTTCCACTTCGCATCGAATCCATCTGGACGCAGCGATCGTTCCGCGGGAAGGAACGCACCGCGAAATCCCACATCCGGCGAATTCGATTTTAAGGTTGCTTCATTTTGCACGCCGAACGGAGCAAAGAAAATTCCTCCGCTGCCGTTGAAATCCAGAGGAATGGAAAATTGAGTGTCCGCAGCCATCGGTTGGTCGCTGCCGAGCGGTGCCGTGGCACCAGTCGTATATCCCGGGACCTGCGAGCCAGGCAGCATCGGATGCTTGGCGCTGCCCCAATCGAGCACAATCGCCTCCCGGGTTCCACGCAGATCGTTAATCGCGAACGTAACAAAGGCGTCCTTCCATTGGACATCCTTCAGATCAATCTTCAGCGGTCCGAAATCGGGGGGCGCAAACCTGCCAGACAGAGTCGTCTGAGCACGATAGACCACTGCATCGTAAATACCGCGATGCAGTTTCTGCGTTTCTACATTGCCGGTGACATTCAGTGTTTCGGGGAGGAAATAGGCGTTCGCTGTTCCAGTCTCCTCGACTTCACGCCGCTCCATCTTTCCATCAGGCGCCGGAACTTCTTTCACTACCTTGAACTTGTATTGGTATGGAATTCCAAGCACCGGCCCTATCACGTTTTGTTCGCTGCCCCATGAGGAAGTGATGTCGGCGATGGCTTCGTTGCGCCGCTGCAGCCGCTCTTTCAAAACTCCGGTAATCATTGTGAGTGGAATCAGGAGTAACAAAACAAGCACGCCGACCCCGAGCAGCTTGATAATCGTGCTGTGGCGTTTTCCGAATGACGGTTGGGACACTGGCAACGGCGGCGGTGGCGTCTGGGCTTCGGGCATGCCGGCGATGTTGAATTAACAGGCCTTGTCAGGCAATAAACGAATCCTGCACCTTCGCCCCAAAAAGGAACAACCAATGAGATCCATCTTGAATCAGGATTCGCGCGGTTGTGATCGCCGTTGTCGGCGAATTTGCGCGGCCTCACTCATGAAATTTGGGTTCCGAATTGTTTTTGTTGGTTTCTGTTCGCTTGAATCGCTGCGCACAATTAGCGACAAGCAATCAATCAGCCGTCTGCCGCGCCAGTTAACAAGCTCTTGACTCACACAATGCAGACCGTGCTGTGCGCACAAAGCGCGAAACAAACCAGCGCTCATAGTAGGATTTCGATGATGCGACCAATCCAAAATCCTCGCCTTGATCAGCGGTTTTGCCAGCGCCTGAGGAATACGTTCGCGCAGTGAGTTGGCATATTCGCCGAAATTGGAATGATGAATGAAACCTTTGCCGCCGGGTTTCAACTTTGTTCCCAGCTCGCGCACATACGCTTCGATCACGTCGCGGTCTGGATGCACGAACGAATCGAAACTAAAAACGAAATCGACCGAACCATCCGGAATCATCGACAGCGAGCGGCCATCGTTAAGATAACAATGAACGCTCGGCTCGGCAGCAAAACGCTGGCGACACGCCTCGATACACTCGGGGGAGCGGTCAACAATCAACAGCTCCCGGCAATAATCCTTTAGATAATGCGTCCATCGCCCGAAGCCTGGGGCGATTTCCAAAATCGTGTCAGCTGGCAGACAATCCTCGATACGCGGCAGGATTGCGCCGAACCATTGGGCCGCGGAAGTCCCCCACGGCGCCGACCATTCTTCGCCGGCACTTTTCCAATCGTATTTCATGAAATGGCGCCTGCTCGCTCAAGAACAACGATCATTGTTGTGTGAACTAAAACCTGGCTGGGGGCGGAATCGAACCGCCGACACGTGGATTTTCAGTCCGAGGTCCTCACGAATGAAACGACGTCCGAAATAGTGGTTGCATGACGTTTGCAGGACAGTTTAAGGTGATGAAATGATACGAAACGATACGAAGAAACGGCGAAAAGACGAGTTCCCGATGATCGTAAAAAAGGGTCACGCCACGGTCAAGATTTACGAAGTTCAAAACCGCGATCGCAAGAATTACACCGTTAGCTATGTCGATTCCGCCGGACGACAGCGGCGCAACTTCGCCAGCCTCGATCTCGCCAAACGCGAAGCCGCCAAAGTCGCCGACGATCTCAACAAGGGCGATCTCGAAGCGTTGAAACTCACCGGCGCCGACAAGCAGATCTACACCCAGGCAAAAGAGACGATCGCGCCGACCGGCGTCCCTTTGCTTTCGGTCGCTCACGAGTTCGCCAGGGCGTTCGACATCTTGGGCGGGTCGCACATCGTCGACGCGGCGCGCTACTTCAAAAAGCACGTGGATGTTGATCTGCCTCAAGTGACGGTCGCGGAAGCGGTCGAGAAATTCCGAGCGGCGAAAGAGGCAGAAGGAATGAGCGCGATGTACCTCAAAGACATTCGCGGCTTGCTCGGTGATTTTGCCGACAATTTTCAATGTCCGTTGAGCAGTATCCAGCCGGACGATCTGCGACAGTACCTCAACGCGATGCGCGTCGGGCTCGTCTCGAAGGAGAACCGCCGGCGGATGCTCGTTGTACTGTTCAACTTTGCGAAGGCGCAAGGATGGCTGCGAGCCAACGAGGAAACCGCGGCCGACGTGCTCGGAACCTACAAGATCAAGCAGCGCGATGTAGAGCTCTACAGCCCGCCGGAGATAGCAAAGCTGCTCAACGCGGCGGAGCGGGAACAGCCGGACTTCGTGCCATACATCGCCTCGATCGCTTTCGGTGGCGTGCGCCGCGAAGAGTTGCACAAGGGGCTGGCATGGAGCGCGGTCGACTTTGACCGGGGAACGATCACGGTCCCGGCAGCCATCGCGAAAACCGGACGGAAACGAAAGATCGTCATGTCCGAAAATCTCGTGGAGTGGCTCTCGCCGTATCGCGCCAAGTCCGGCTCGATCTTCAACATCGACCCGCGCAAGCGAATCGCGAAAGTTGTGAAAGCGTCCCGCGTGAAGTGGAAGCGCAACGCTCTGCGCCACAGTTTCGGTTCTTACCGAATGGAGCAGACTAAGAACGAGGGGCAAGTGGCGCTTGAAATGGGCAACTCGCCGAAGATCGTGAAAGATCACTATTTCGAGATCGTCGACGAGCGCGAAGCCCGCGAATATTGGGACATCAAACCGCTTCCGAAAGGCGACCGGAAGATCGTTGCCATCGCTTAAGGAATGAAAACGAAAAACAGATTCAGCGTCGTGAAAGTTGCCAGCGATAAATGGATAGTGCGCAATAGCGAGGGCGTCTGCGTCTTCGAATGTCTAACGGAGGCGAAGGCGCGCCTGTTCGCCGCGGTACCGACGCAGGAAAGTTTGAACAAGTTAAAGCAATCAATCTATGAACGCCGCTGACGTTGAAGACTTGAGCGAAGTCGAGAAAGTCCACTTCTACCAGTGCAAGGAATGCGGTGAAATGGTCGATAAGCGGCAACTAGACGACGTGCTGTTTCACGAAGATCACGTCGAAAGGCCGGACATTCAATACGGCGGCACTCGACACCTTGGCGAATCGCACGGCCATAACCACTCGATGAAGCCAGCGGCCCCATTGGGGAATAAGTTCAGAGCGTTTGCCACGACACCCTGCCGTGGCTTATCTCCTTCTCGTTAGATGTATATCCCGCTTCTAGCCAACATGGGCATTCCCATGCTGTTTGTTCAGTGGTGGCTCATGGCCTGCGCATTAATCCCTGTAGTAATCATCGAGACGCTCGTGGTGCAGCGCAAGATCGGGATGCCTCTTTCGCGGGCAGCCGGCGGTGTGGCTGCAGCCAACATACTTTCGACTGCCATCGGAGTACCGATCGCGTGGCTGATTGCGCTTGTTTTGGGGCTAGGTGTTTTGGTGCCCATCACTTACGGCGCCGAGCGAT
>DASXMV010000068.1:0-12090 GCA_036495465.1 Candidatus Udaeobacter sp.
ATTCCCGATTTTGATGCGCCGGTTGTCGATCACGCCCGCAAAGATTTCCCGTTGCTCCATGCGGATATGATCGTGGGTGAAGCGCTGGAACGGATCCGGCACGAGGGCATCGGTGAACGCGTGATTTATTTTTATGCGATCGATGAACAGGAACGATTGGTCGGCGTGGTTCCAACACGTCGTTTGCTGACGGCCCCTTTGGAGGCACCGTTGCGCGAAGTCATGGTATCACGTGTCGTGGCTGTGCCGGCAAACGCGACGATTCTCGATGCGTGCGAATTTTTTGTGCTCTATAAGTTTCTGGCATTCCCGATCGTGGACAAGCAGCGACGGGTCGTCGGTGTCATCGACGCAAATCTTTTCGCCGAGGAAATGTTGGGGGCAGGCGACGGCGAGGTCGGGGAAGCCGGCACTCCTTTGAAGCAGGTGAGTTCGGAATTCTTTGAGGCGCTCGGCTTTCACATTGAACAGGTCCGCGGCGCGTCGCCCTGGCGGGTGTTTCGCTTCCGTTTCCCCTGGCTATTGATTACCGTGACCGGCGGCACGTTATCTGCGGTCCTGGCCCGCTTTTTTGAAGCAACACTGGCTCGCAGTCTGGTGTTGGCGTTTTTTCTCACCATGGTCCTTGCGCTCAACGAGAGCGTGAGCATGCAGTCGATGAGTGTGACCATACATGCGTTGCGATCGGTTTCCGTTACGAGGCACTGGCTCGCGGCTGCGTTTCGGCGCGAAGTATCCGCGGCGATCTTGTTAGGCATCGCGTGCGGTTGCATCGTCAGCGCAATCGTCTGGTTCTGGCGCAACGATTCCCCCGGAGCGTTTGTGATTGGAGGTAGCATCGCCTTGTCTCTGGTTACGGCATGCGCGCTTGGAGTCGGTGTTCCATCGCTGCTGCACCGGCTCAAGCTTGATCTAAGGATCGCGGCTGGACCGGTGACGCTTGCTCTAGCCGATTTCGTTGCGCTCATGATTTATTTCACAAGCGCATGGCTGGTTTTAAGATGAGCAGCGTCTCGGTCATTATCCCGGCGCTTGATGAGGAGGAACCGATCGCCGGCGTTGTGAGAGAATGTCTTGCGACGGGTTTGCCTAACGAGGTGATCGTCGTTGACAACGGGAGCACCGATCGAACTGTCGAGCGCGCACATGAGGCAGGTGCCCGCGTTGTGACGGCACCGCGCGGATACGGACGCGCCTGTGCAGCGGGCGTTCGTGCGCTTTCGCCCGAATGCGACATTGTGGTCTTTCTGGACGGGGACGGCAGCGATGTCCCGGCGTTTATGAATCAGCTTGTTGATCCCGTCGCAAGCGGAACACACGATTTCGTGATCGGTTCCCGAACCCGCGGACAACGAGAACCGGGCAGCATGAATCTCCAGCAAGTCTTTGCGGGACGGCTTGCGGGTTCGATTGTGGGACTGCTCTACGGCGTTCTTTATACCGACATGTCCCCATTTCGTGCCATTCGTCGTGAAGCCCTTGAGCGGCTTGACATGCGCGAGGAGACGTATGGCTGGAACCTGGAGATGCAAATGAAAGCCGCGCGCGACGGACTTCGTGTTCTCGAATTACCGGTAAATCATCGGCGGCGTGCTGGCGGCGAATCAAAGGTGTCAGGCACGTTTCGTGGCACATTTGTAGCCGGTTCCCGAATTCTTGCCACACTGGTGCGCGTGGCCGCTGGATAGTCGATTGCATCTGGTGATTCATGGGTTTTCGTGTAGCGTCGAGCAATGGTTTCGATGCTTGATCTTGAGGGATTTCGCGCCACGCCACTGACCCGTTTGCCTTTTGCGTTCCTGGTTGTTCCAGAGTTTGTAAAGGCTGAGGCGCGAGGTGCAATCGACAAGGATTACCCCGACGTTGGGCGGGCTGGCAGCTTTCCGCTCCGAGAGGTAACTTATGGTCCAGCGTTTGCGAAGTTGATCGAGGAAATGCGCAGCGAAGAGTTTCGCAAAGCGTTTGAGGAGAAATTTGGCATCGATCTCGCGGGCCGCCCGGACATGATCACGGTAAGGGGTCGTTGCAGTGAGAAAGACGGCAAGATCCACACCGATTCTGAGACGAAGATAATCACAATTCTTATTTACATGAATTCGGCCTGGGAATCGTCCGGTGGCCGGCTTCGATTGTTACGGTCCGGCATGAATCTGGATGACGTCGTTCTTGAAGTTCCGCCGACTGAAGGCACACTGCTCGCTTTTCGCCGCAGCAGTAACTCGTGGCACGGTCACAAGCCATTTTCCGGGCTACGTCGTGTGATTCAGTTCAATTGGGTCACAAGCGAGGCGGTAGTACGGCGCGAGCAAAATCGGCATCGCTTTTCTGCGTGGATGAAAAAACTCCGCGGCGCGCTATCGGGCGAAAAACAAGCCGCTTGAACCCGGACAAAGAGACAGCCCAGTTTGCCCGCTTGGGGCGGCTTCACTTACCTTGGGTAATTGAACAGGCAGATTAAAGCCCCAAAGAACTCCGACGCATTGCGGCTGCGATCCGCCGAATTTTCGCGGATTCTATTAATTAAACCCTCGGCGCTGGGGGATGTGGTGCACACAATCCCGGTGTTGGTGAAGCTGCGAGCTCGTTATCCGCGGGCTCGGATTGACTGGTTGATTACGCCTGAGAATGCCGAAGTCGTGCGATGCCATCCGGCGCTTTCGAATGTCATTCTTTTTGCGCGCCGCGATTTTTCAAAGCGCGGGCGTCGATGGCGCGCGTTCATAGCGTTTTTTGATCTGCTCAAACAAATTCGCGAGGCCAAGTACGATCTGGTAGTTGATATGCATGGTCAGGTGCGCTCGGCTTTTTTTGCGCTCATCAGCGGGGCACGCGTGCGCATCGGGTTCGATCGGCCGATCAAACGGACGCTTACAATTTCCGCTGAACACGATCTCAAAAACGTACCAAGCCACGGTTGGCGTGGCGCGCGCGAGGGTTCATGGATCGCGTACACACATCGTATCCCGATTCCAACACTCGATGTGCACGCCATCGACCGTTATCTCTGGGTTGGAGATCTCCTTGGATTCGATGATAACCGGCTGGATCTGGCAATTCATCTTTCTCCAGAGGCGGTGCATAACGTTGAGCGATTGCTGAATGAAAAAGGCGTACAACCGTACCAGCCTTTGATTGTTCTGGTGCCGGGAACCATTTGGGAGACGAAGCATTGGACTATCGAGGGTTTTGCAGGTGTCGCCCGGCATTTTCTCTGCCAAGGATTTGCCGTTGCGTTAGCTGGCACCGTACGGGACCAAACGCGTTGCCGGCAGATTGCGGCCGCGGCGCCGGGGACCTGCGATCTTTCCGGTAAGACAAATCCGGGAGAGTTAGCGGCGCTTATCAAACGGGCTGAAGTAGCCGTGACTAACGATTCCGGCTCAATGCATGTCGCCGCTTCGCTCAACAAACCGATGGTCAGCGTCTTTGGCCCGACCAACCCGGTTCACATCGGGCCGTATGAACGACCTGAATCAGTCGTGCGCATCGATTTGCCGTGTTCGCCGTGCAATTACCGTCGCTTGAGCCAATGCCCGTTTGATCACGCCTGTATGAGGCAAGTTACTTCCACGATGGTCGTGGAGCGCGTACGAAAAATCCTTTCAACCGCAAAGAGCGGTCCGGAAGGTGTAACGGCCGTCGCCTTGCCGGCCACTGAGTAAAGCATCACGCGCTTGGCACAAGCGCATCCACTCGACATATTGGAGCTGCGTGAGTTGGACAAAGGCAATTTTTGCTGGTCTGCTTGCCGGTTTGATCGCCGGAATCGCAATGACAGCGGCGATGCTATTGCTCGCTGTACTGGGCGTGGCTACACCGCTCGTGATCATCGGCGATCGTCTTTCAGTTTTCATTCCGCCTGGTCCATTTCTTTCGATTATGGGCAAGGTCGGCGGTTACAATCATCTCAAGCAACTCGGCGTTGGGTCGACGATCGTTGGTCAACTTGTCGTTGGTGCAATCGGAGGAGCAATCCTGGGATTGTTCTCGCGCCGAAATCCGGAGCGAATTTCAACGCTTTGGACAATGTCGATATTCGTTTTGTTGCCAATTATTGTGTTTGCAGTCGGACTGTGGCCGGTTTTAGGCACGAGTTACATTGGACTGCCAAGCGGCGCTGCGCGTCTGGTTACGCTCGTCGGTTTTATATTGTGCGTTTTTTTGTTCGAACGAACGTTGGTAACCGGTTTTCGATTCGTTACAAGACGAAGCACCGGAAAGGGAGAGTACGAATTCAGTCCTGCAATCGGTCGACGCGCCTTTGTGTTGGGCGCCATCGGAGCAGCATTGACCGGCGGTGGCATCGCGCTGGCTCGCAAGCTTTATCATGCCGCGACATTCAGCTACGACGGCACGCAGTACAAAGGCCGGATTGTCCAGCCGATCACACCAAACGAATTGTTTTATTGCGTGACGAAAAACGTGGTCGATCCGCGAGTGGATAAGGATCTTTGGCACCTCGAAGTAGTTGGCCTCGTCAAGAACGCTGCCACGTGGCGATTCGACGATCTGATGGGATTCGAAATGAAGGACCAGGAAACAACACTGATGTGTATTAGCAACGGTTTGGACGCGGGCCTGATGAGCAACGCTGTCTGGAAAGGTTTTCCTTTGCGCGATGTTCTGGATCGCGCAATCCCGTTGTCCGGCGCTGCGCGGGTGCGTTTTCAAGGTGTCGATAATTACACCGACACACTTCCGCTCGACAAAGCACTGCAACCAACCACTCTGCTTGCTTATGAAATGAATGGCGTGCAGTTGCCCGATCGCCACGGTTATCCATTGCGCCTGATCATCCCGGGTTATTTCGGCGAAAAACAGGTGAAATGGCTCACCCGAATCGAAGTGACTGATGCGAATGCCAAAGGATTTTACGAGACGCAAGGCTGGGGACCGGATTTTATCACGCCAACAAGATCGAGAATTGACGTGCCGGATGCGTGGTCGTCGTTTGAGTTGGGCAAATTGAACGGACCGATCGAAATAAAAGGGGTGGCCTACGGTGGTGATCGCGGTATTTCGCGTGTGGAATTTAGCAGCGATGGCGGCAAATCGTGGCGCGACACTGACATCTATTATTCCGGGGGCAATCTGGCTTGGTCGCTTTGGAAAACTCAATGGACGCCAGCAGCAGCGGGGGATTACACGCTCATCGTTCGAGCAGCCGACGGCAAGGGCGATGTGCAGACGTGGGATGAAAACAGAGGCCCATTTTCCGGCACAGCCGGGTTGCATCAAATCGGTGTCCAAGTGACGGCGTAGGTCGCCTATGCACGTACCTTGAGGTACGCACCATCCCAAGCCGAACTAGCCTCATCAACTTGCGTTGTGTGCTAGATTTTATCGATGGAAAGATTGATCATTGTTGGAAGCGGCTGCGCCGGATTGACGGCGGCAATTTATGCAGCGCGCGCGAATCTTAGTCCACTGGTGTTGGAAGGGCGCCATCCTGGTGGACAGCTCGCGACTACTACGCTCGTAGAAAATTTTCCCGGTTTCCCGGAGGGGATCGATGGTCCACAGCTTATCCTCAACATGCACAAACAGGCCGAGAAATTTGGAGCGCGGTTTTCGTATGCCGAGGCGACCGATTTCGATGCCAGCAACAGCCATATCCGTATCAAGGTGGACGATGAATGGTTAGACACACAAGCACTTGTGATCGCCAGCGGAGCTTCGGCGCGATATCTGGGACTCGAGAACGAACAGAAACTGATCGGGCATGGGCTGACGTCGTGCGCCACGTGTGACGGCGCATTTTACAAAAATGTGCCGGTTTGCGTCGTTGGCGGAGGCGATTCCGCGGCCGAAGAAGCGTTGTTCCTCACCCGGTTTGCTTCGAAGGTCTATTTGATTCATCGACGCGACAAGATGCGGGCTTCGAAAATCATGCAGGAGCGTGTATTCGCGAACAAGAAAATCGAGCCGCTCTGGGACACTGTAGTTACCGAGTATATCGCGGACGAGAAGAGTGAAATGCGCGCGGTGCGCCTGCGCAATTTAAAGACGAATGAAGAGCGGGAATTGGCGGTGGCTTGTGTGTTTGTGGCAATCGGCCACGATCCAAACACAAAACCATATCGAGGCAAGCTGGATATGGATTCGGACGGTTATTTAATTACGAAGCTCGTCGAGAGCAGACATCCCGGTGTGTTTGTGGCTGGCGATGTGGCCGATCGCGAGTACAAGCAGGCAGTGACTGCGGCCGGATCGGGCTGCGCAGCAGCCATGGACGCAGAAAAATACCTGAGTGAGCTCGAATCCTGATTGGGAATTTCGATTTGAGGTTTCGCGATCGAAATCACAGAGCGTGGCCTGATTGATCGCACGAAAAAATTCCAAATCGCGACTCGAGAAGCCATTGAAAATCTGCGACCTCACTCAGTTTTACTCTCCACGCAGCGGAGGAGTAAAACGGTACGTTCATGAAAAAATTGCATATATCAGCAATTGTTCGCACGATGACACGCACGTGCTCATCATCCCCGGTCCGAAAACGGAGGTCACATCGAATGGGCGATCGAGAGTCTATTCGATTCGTTCGCCGTTAGTTTCCAGAAGCTCGCGTTATCGCGCACTGCTAAATCTGCGAGAGATGGAGGAGATCCTGGAGCGCGAACGCCCGGATCTCATCGAATCGAGCGATCCCTACCAGATTGGATGGAAAGCGATTGCCGCAGGTCGCGTCCTGAGGGTGCCGGTCGTGGGGTTTTATCACTCACACTTTCCTGAGGCCTATCTTCGTCGGGGCGCGAAGTTCCTAGGCGAACGTGGCACACAGCGAGCGATGAAATTGACACGAACTTATGTGCGCAAGCTTTACAATTCTTTTCAGGCGACACTGGTTCCTTCCGAAAAGCTGGCACGTCTCCTGGCTGATTGGGGCGTGCGCAATGTGCGGCCCGTACGGCTCGGGGTGAATACGGCTGTTTTCAAGCCTCTGCCTGATGACAGAGTCCTAACTCGAGAATCGTTAAGCGTCGAACGTCCGGAGATCTTGCTCCTTTATGCAGGCCGGCTCGCGCGCGAAAAAAATACACAGACATTGTTTCGCGCTTTCGAGATTCTGCACCGGCGGCAGCCCAATAAATTTCATCTCCTGGTCATCGGTGACGGACCGCAGAGGAGTAAGCTGCAAAAATTGCAGCGCCGCATTGGAAAAGTCTCATGGATCTCGTATTGCGCAGACTCCGTCGATCTTGCTCGTTACTATCGCGCTGCCGATCTTTTTGTTCATCCTGGCGTTCAGGAAACGTTTGGGCTTGTGGCGCTGGAAAGTCAGGCGTGCGGCACTCCAGTAGTAGGAATTCGCGGCAGCTACATGGACAGTATTATTTGCCACGATCAGAAGTCGTGGGCCCACGAAAACACTCCGGAAGCGCTGGCCGACGCTATTGAGGATTTTAGCGCTAAGAAATTGTCAGTCTTGTGGAAGACCGCCGCGGGCGCTGCTGAAAGACTTTATAGTTGGCCGCGCGTATTTGAGGAACTGTTTTGCATTTATCGCGAGGTTCGCGCAAACTATCGCCGATTTTAACCGTGGACGACGACCACAAGCCGTTCCTCATTCGTGGCTATCGCAGATCGGATCGCGAAGCGGTCCGAAAGCTCTGCTGCAACACCGGTTTTCTCGGCGACCCGATCGATCCGGTGTACGAAGATCGGGAATTGTTCGCTGACTTTCTGACGACCTACTACACCGATCACGAATCCGAATCGTGTTTTCTTCTGGAGGTTGATGGCGAAATTCGCGGATATCTTCTTGGTTCACGCAAGCCACTGCAGAACCAGCTTTATGCGCTCTATCAAAATATCTGGCTATTTTTCCGGGCGTTGACGCGCTATTTCCGCTACAATGAGCGCTCCCGCCGTTTCGTTCGGTGGATCCTAGTACATGGCTGGCGTGAGGTGCCGGCCGCGCCGCGACGCACGCCACATTTTCATATCAATCTTCTCCCGGACGCGCGGAAGGTTTCAACCACACGCGCCCTTATGAGCGCATACCTAAGTTACCTGTATCGCTCCGGCGAAAAACGGGTTTACGGGCAGATCGTCACATTCGAAAGCAGGCGCGGAGAAAAAATGTTCGAACGATACGGGTTTAAGGTGCTAAACCGGGCGGAGATCACAAAATATAAGGCATTTTATCCGGAATCAGTTTATCTCAGCACGGTGATCAAAAACCTGGAAACAGCCGAGCCACTTTCGGTCACGACGCGTTCACGCTTCTAGTCTTGTAACTTCTTCGAAGCGGCGCGATGCGATAATATGGTTTAGTACGTTGCATACGTTCGCTGACGCCCCGTGCTTTGGTCGCACGATATGGGAGAGAGACCCTTTGGTAGAAACACTCGTTCGACGCGTTGTCCCGCGCTATCCTTGCCTTCTCTGACGCTCTTAAACTCAAACGGTACGCGCTTTAAAGATTTACCAAACGCAAAGGTCCAGTTTCTCGATACGGGGCATTTTGCGCTTGAGACGCACGTCGTCGAAATTGCCGCGGCGATTAATGAATTCTTCGACGCGACCGGCATTGCGCCAAAGCACAAATGGTGGGCGTTGATGACCTTCGCCGCGTTTCGGACCCGCAATGGAATTCAATCTAGGCGGGGAAGATGAAAGGAAAACGATGAATCCATTGAGTCGGCTCAACAACGTAGCTCCGCCAATTCTAAGCGGACTTCTATTGGCTTGCATGCTGCTTGGCCACATCGCGCACGCGGTGGATCCGCCGCAGGAGAACGGCCGGCCGACTGCGATCTTGGTCAGTCCGATTCACGAAGCCCAGGTTGTCCGCGGCGATGACGGCAAGGACCATGTCGAGTACGAACTGCTCGTTATCAACGCGGTCGAGCAACCGGTCACGCTAAAGAGCCTGACGGTCCTCGATCCGGCTGCGAAGGAACTCACGCGGATCGACGGGCGGGTGCTCGTCGCCGCGACCCAGACCCTCCTGGACAAAAAGCCGGTGGCGGAGATCCCCGCGTCGTCGGCGGTCTCGGTCGACGTCGATCTGATCGTACCGCCCGGCACTGCGCCGGAACGGGTGACTCACCGACTCGTCTACAGCGTTCCGGCGGGTACGTCGACTGCGGTGTTCGTGGAACCGCCCGTCATCGACGGCCCCGAGGTCGCGATCAACCGTCGCCCCGCTACCGTGATCAAGGCTCCGCTCAAGGGCGATGGTTGGCTCGCTACCACCGCGTGCTGCACACCCAACCTCCATCGGGATCTTCGAATCGCCGTCGACGGTCGCCGCATTGAGACCGCCGAGACGTTCGCTGTCGACTGGGCTCTCCTTAAGGGCGACAGGGTCTATGAGGGAAAGGGCGCCACAAATGAGCAGTTTTACGTCTACGGAGCAGATGTCTTCGCAGTCGCCGATGGGACTGTCGTCTCGGTCAAGGACGGCAAGCCGAACGCAACCCCAGGCAAGGTCACGGCCCCGAAAACATTGTCGGACTTCGGTGGCAACGAGGTCATGCTGGAGATCGCCCCCAACGTTTACGCGGTCTACGGGCACCTGCAGCCGGGAAGTCTGCGGGTAAAGGTTGGCGACACCGTGAAGGTCGGCGCGACCTTAGGCAAGATCGGGAACACCGGCCCGTCTCTTGGTCCCCATTTGCACTTTGGTCTCTTGAATCGTCCCGACATGTTTACGGGACGAAGCCTGCCGTTCGTCATCGACAGCTACACCTTGGCCGGCACTGTGGACTTGGCGGCCGCAAAGGGAGATACGCTGGTAGTCACTCCGAATTCGAAGCAGGTTCGTTCCGTCTACCCGCTCCATGGCGGCATCCAAAATTTCCCCTAGCTCATATTAGTGGCAGTGACCCGCACCCGGAGAGTCCTAACCATTCCCATGCCATAGAAAAAGACCGTGAAATCTCCTCGTCGCAACGCACTGCGCGAAATTGTCATGAGGAACTCCTTGATATTTTTTCCTTTGTTAGCCTTGCTTCGTTGAACCCTCGGATTGCAATCCATTGAGCAGGGATTTGTGTAGGGCAGCGGTTCTGCTTAGGTTCGGTTACTAATCCCTGAATACGAAGATGGTGCTGTTTAGTAAACGTTTGAACTCAATGCTAGCTGCGGTCTTTGGCGTTGCCCTGTGCGCGCATGGTGCGCAGGCTCCGCAACATGTGAACGTTAACCAATTGTCGACGACTGTAGAAGATGTCGTGGTGCCGTTACCGAACGAAATTTTCGGGGCACTGAACAAGCTGGGTGCGGTAAACTGGAAGGAACATGTCCGCGGTGATGAAGAACCCAATTTCATCGAGCGACCGCGTATCGCTCTGTTGCTTGGGACGGTGATTGCCGATGGCTTTATCGCGGTGCAAGCGGAGGATGCGCCTGCAGTAAAAGATATTGGCCAGCGCGTCCTGGCACTGGCCAAGGGGATCGGCGTAGGAAATTCAATCACGCCACACGCCAAGGCGATCATCGATGCGGCAGACAAGCGCAATTGGGCAAATGTGCGGCAGGAACTGGATCGCACTCAAAACAGCGTTCAACAGGCAATGAACGAAGTGCACGATGAAAAGCTGTCGCGGCTCGTTAGTCTGGGCGGCTGGCTTAGGGGCACGGAAGTATTGACCTCCGTCGTGAAACAGCATTTCTCTAACGACGGTGCTGAGCTTCTGCATCAGCCGGATCTGCTCACCTATTTTCAGACAAGTCTGGGGGCGATGTCCGAGTTTAACCTTCCAATCGTTCATCAAATTCAGGACGCCTTGGTGGAGGTAAAGCCTCTGATCAATATCGGCAATGCTCACATTTCTGCCGACTCAGTTAAGAAGATCAACGAGATCACTACGCGGCTCGGCAACGACATCATCAGGAAAGACTGAGAAATTTCGGGTGAACCCTTTCGCAAAGGTGCTTTTCTGCATGACCTCCCTGTTGGCGGCCATCGTTGTACTACCATCTGCGATTTTCGCTTCGGTGGACCCCACCACAGTGTACGCGCGGGCATTTGCTCTTCTGGCTGCAGAACCCTATGTAAAAAAAGGATTTCACATGCGCGAGGATTACTGGGGTGGCGAGCTCGCTTCGGGTGGAAAGAAAGCGGTGCGGCAACAATTGTTTAAAGGGAATGAATATTGGTTCTGGCTGGGAACAGATGTCGATGGAGCAAAAGCGTCGGTTCATATTTATAATTCGACCGGAGAACTCGCGGAACAACCAGACAGTTGGGCAAAAGGCCAACTTGCGGCTGCGCGCATTATTCCGAAAATCACAGGCAGTTACTTTATCATCGTTAGCGTGGAGGAATCGCCAGCAGCCCGCACCCATTGGGCATTGGCGTATGGTTTCCGATAAAGTCGACTTCCTAGCCGGCAACTGTATGGGCGCGATGCCCGATAACTACGAATTGATCTTGCTTGGAACTCGCGAAGCTGGTCGTGACGAACTCTTGATCAACTCGATAAAACGGCTTGGTATCGGACAGCGCCGGCATAGCTCAGCTGGTAGAGCAGCTGATTTGTAATTTGAAAATGGGCTTTTGCTATCGTTAGCCATCTTTGACTATCGCCTCGAAATTAGGCATTTAACTAAATTCAGTATTTGCTCCGATTAGCTCTAATTTGCCGGTTTTTGGGCCTGCCGTATAGAAAGCCCGTATAGAAACTCTGCCGGTACCCAAGCCAAAACGCGGATCAGAAGATGTCCCAAAGGTTGCGCTGGCAGAGAGGTTTCCCGTCGCACGAGAAGAAGATGGGCTGCCGCGAGCGAGGACGTGCTTGGCTGCGAATGGACCGCGAAGCCATCAGGAGGTGGAACGCACGGCGGCTCGTGGCCGGCTCCATTGCCGGTCAGATGTGAAGCTTCCAACCATGGATCAAGCCGCCAATGATTAGACCGCCAATCCCGCCTAGAACGAGAATGGGGACGTACTTGTGGGTGATGATCGCGTCGGGCAGACTGAGCAACAGACCAAAGAGGAGTCCGACGGCCCACCCCGGCCACGCGGGTAACCGCACGCAGCCGATAACGAAACCGATCGCAAAGCGACTTGTGAAAGCGCCAAGTAGAGCAGTGGTTTTGTCGGGAAAAGACATCGGGAGCATCAGTCCGACGTCCAAG
>DASXMV010000069.1:0-11418 GCA_036495465.1 Candidatus Udaeobacter sp.
TTATCTCTTTGAGCGGTTTCCCTCATTCGGACAAACATTTTGTTATCGCGAAGTTGCGGAGCTGAATCGACAAGGCATCGCGCCGCCGATTTTCTCAATTCGCAATCCGAAAGATGAGCCAGCGCAGGATTGGGACGCGCGCATTGTGAAGCGTGTGCATTATCTGCCTGAGGAAAAAGAGCTGTTGAATGACGTCCACCGGGCTTCGAGAAAAGGAAAACTGACTCCAGAAATAATCGCTGCCCTGGACGAGTGGGGCCGACGAACGGATTTTCTTCGCCTTTATCAGGCAGCGTATATCGGGCTGCGCCTGCAAGAGGCCGGGATCCACCATGTTCATGCACACTTTGCCGGCATGGCAGCGCGGACGGCTTTCTGGATTAGCAAATTTTTTCCGATCACTTTTAGCTTTACGGCGCATGCCAACGACGTCTTTGCACCGCGAGATTTCGAGATTGGTCTGGATAAACTGGTGGATACTGCGCGTGTAGTCATTACTGAAACAAATTATTCCGCGAAGTTTCTACAGGAACGTTTCCCGGAATGCGCCAATCGAATCCACCGCGTTTACAATGGATTGAGCCTCGCCGAATTCGGTCATGCGAATTTCTTTGCTGATCCACCGCTAATTGTCGCGATTGGCCGTTTAATCGTTAAAAAAGGGTTTGCTAATTTGATTCGTGCATGTGCGCTGCTCATTGGGCGAGAAACATCGTTTCGGTGTGAGATTTTCGGCGAAGGCCCGCTCGAGAAGGAATTGCAAATGCAGATAGAGGATCTGGGTTTGCAGCAACGAGTTCAATTGAGAGGGCCGAAGCCGCAACATGAGCTGAGAACAACTCTGGCAGCTGCGAATGTTTTTGTGCTGCCGAGCATACCCGAAGCCGAAGGCGGCATGGACAATTTGCCTACAGTCATTATGGAAGCGATGGCGACGGGATTGCCGGTTGTTTCGACCGAGATTGGGGGAATTCCAGAGATGGTGGTTGATAACGAAACAGGTTTTCTCGTTCAACCGGACAACACGGCGGCGCTAGCAGGAGCCATCGAAAGGGTAACTAACGATCGGTCGTTAGGACAAAAACTTGGGCAGGCCGGTCGTGAGCGGGCCCAGGATCTCTTTTCGATTGAAAAGAATGCGCGCGAATTGCGGGCGTTGATCTGTAGCGACTTGGGAAGCTTGTAACCACGGGCCTGTGGCCCATCCGACCTTGCGCAACGAACTGCCCACAGGACGGTGGCTACAGTAAATCGCGGACACGATTGACTGCGTGCAGGTAGACGTAATGCGGTCCACCGCGCATTAACTCTGCGTTCATTAGACTTACGGGATCGCTTTTTTCTGCGGGCATTAATTGTGGCATGCGCTCTTCGCCGTGTTTATTGCGCGAGATTTCCAGGAGATCACCGCATTTGGCATGAGTAACCAGAAATTCGACTTCTGGTGTTTTGACGGAAACTCTGCCAAGCGGTTCTCCCGTTCGTTCGCGCAATTCCACGTCAATCTTTCCACCAGGAGGACTAACGAATCGAAGACTGTTGGCCTCTGTTGCTTTCTCAGTATTCCAGTCTAATTGCGCTGCAAGCCAGCCTGCAAATAGGACAGCCGTCGATCGGAAGCCGGGTGCGAAATCAATTCTCACCTTATTAATCTTGGCAAAATTGTGATGCGAGGCGGGGTGGTCGAAAAATTGCGCTAACGCGAAGCGAAAAGAATCCAGCCGGGTCCAATTTAAGTCGCAAAGGACGATCCGCTGATTGGCTTCCTTTTCCGCGGATTCTAACAAACTCATTTGCACGCGAAAATCTTCCCAGTGCTGGCTGTCATAGATGAGTCGATCGACCCACGCCCAAAGTTGGGGATGCACCGGCTCACGGAGTTCCTCCTGCCACCAAACATAAAAGGGCAGGTCGGAATCTAAGTGGGAAAAAACAATGCTTGGCAGCAGAGTAGTACAAGCGCCTTTTAGAAGGAATGAAATTTGTTCCGAGCAAACCTGCTTGCTCCCGACGCTGCTAACATGACAATGTGCGCTGATCCAGGCATCCACGTGATTTTCAGATGCTTTGCAGTCAGCTTCGATAACAATGGCGCGACAAGCGTGGCTCTCAGTAATTTTTGCCATCGACTGTGTGTTCTTGCTCAACGAGCCCGCTTCCTCACTGTAAACGGCAAGATTGACCAGTGATGCGCGAGTCATTGCGCCTTCGCCTTCCTGCCAAAGTTTCTTGAGTTCCTGATCGATTTTGCTGACTTCGACCGGAACGCCTAACGAATACTCTTCAGTGGCAGCAGGCATGGTTAAAGTCTTCTCCAAGCGTGACCATCTTGGGCGAGCAATTCATCCGCCGCCTCCGGTCCCCAGGATCCTGCGGGATAAAAAAACAATTCAGGCGCGTCTTCCTTCGCGTGCCAGGCGTCTTCGATTGGGTCGATGAAAGACCATGCTTCCTCGACTTCGTCCCGACGCGCAAAAAGCGTGGCATCGCCGCTCATCGCGTCAAGCAGTAAACGTTCGTACGCTTCGGGGCTCGCTTTCCCGAAAGAGGTCCCGTAATGAAAATCCATCTTTACCGGCTCGATGCGAAAACTGCTGCCCGGCACCTTGGCATGGATGCGCAGCGAGATTCCTTCGTCCGGTTGAATGCGAATCACGAGCACATTCAGGTCATGCAAATCTTTGTTAAACAAGACCGGCGGCGCTTTCTTAAAATGAATGGAAATGTCCGTGGCCGATTTTGGGAGCCGTTTTCCGACACGCATGTAAATGGGCACGTCCGCCCAGCGCCAGTTGTCAATATATAATCGAACCGCTACGAACGTTTCGGTTTGTGAATTGGGATCAACGTTTTTTTCCTGGCGATAACCTACGACCGGCTCACCATTAATAGCGCCCTTCGTGTATTGAGCGCGCACTACATTGGCGCCGACTTCCTTGCGCGACCAATGACGCAGGGACCGCACTACCTTTACCTTTTCGTCGCGAATACTGTTAGCGCTCAGATCCGTAGGCGGTTCCATCGCCACAAGGCACAGAAGTTGGATCAGATGATTTTGCACCATGTCGCGTAGAGCGCCTGCATGTTCATAATACCCGGCGCGATTTTCGACTCCGAGCGTTTCAGCTGCTGTAATCTGGATGTGGTCGACGTAATGGGAATTCCATAGTGGAGAAAAGATCGCGTTTGCGAAGCGCAGCACGAGGATGTTTTGCGCGGTTTCCTTGCCGAGAAAGTGATCGATTCGATACGTCTGTTCTTCACTGAAGGAATGTTGGATGACCCGATTGAGCTCTTGCGCGGAGGCGAGATCGATTCCGAAAGGTTTTTCGACGATCACACGCGCCCAGCTTCCTTTGCAGGTCTCGTTTAAACCCGCGGATTTTAGATTTTTGAGAATTGGCTCGAACTGATCCGGAGAAGCGGCGAAGTAAAAAAGCCGATTGCCACGGGTGCCATGGTTCTTATCGATTTCATTGAGGCGATCGGCCAGGGTTTTGTAACCGGCTTCATCTCCAAATTCGCTTTGATGATAAAAGATCGATTGGGCGAAGTTCTTCCAGATTTCATCGCGCACAGTTTGCCGCGAGAACTCGCGCGCGGCTTTTTCGAGATCGCTTCGGAATTCGTCGTCGGTTTTTGGCCGGCGGGCAAACCCTATGATCGCTACGGCTGGCGGCAGTTCGCCATCGGCCGCGAGATTGTATAACGCGGGGACAAGTTTGCGATGAGTGAGGTCCCCTGTTGCGCCAAAGATCACGATCGTGCATGGCTGCGGCACAGCGCGCGCAGACAGACCTTCACGTAGCGGGTTAGGTTCGGGTTGATCAGCAGCTCGGTTCATGGATAACGCAAGCTACGCAGATTTTCGTCGGTTAGGTAATGGGAATTTTCTTAACGGTCGTCCCACAAGCGGTACCAAATCCGGGTGAGAGATTTGTTTGCGCAGCTGGGTTCCAGAGCCACGCGGCTACAGGTCAGATGGGCAACGGAAATCTTCGCGTTAAGTCGAGCACTCTGCGATGTATTTTCTCCAGCCCGTCAGCATCAGTGCGATTGACCAGCGCGCCAGCAACCAAGTCCGCGATCTCCAGCATTTCTTCCTCTTTCATTCCGCGCGTTGTGACGGCTGGCGTGCCGACGCGTATACCACCCGGTTTAAAGATTGGGTAGGTGTCGAAGGGAATGCCGTTCTTGTTTACTGTGATGCCGGCCTTATCGAGAATTTCCTGCGCTTCTTTTCCGTTAATTTCCTTTGGCCGAAGATCGACGAGCATCAAATGATTATCGGTGCCGCCGGAGACGATGCGATAACCATGCTTGGCCAGGCCAGCGGCGAGCGCTTTGGCATTCAGGATGACTTGCCGTTGGTATTCGCGGAACTGTGGCTGAAGCGCTTCATGAAAACAAACAGCTTTCGCTGCAATCACGTGCATCAGCGGACCGCCCTGGACTCCGGGGAAAACGGTGGCATCGATCTGCTTCGCGAATTTCTCTTCGCACATCACAATGCCACCGCGCGGACCGCGCAGACTCTTATGTGTGGTGGTGGTGACAAATTGAGCGTGCGGAATCGGACTGGGATGCTGGCCGCCTGCGACCAGACCTGCGATATGGGCCATGTCGATAAACAATATCGCGCCAACCGAATCAGCGATTTGACGGAGTCGCGGAAAATCGATGATGCGCGGATAGGCTGACGCGCCGGCGGTGATCATTGCGGGTCGCACCTCTTCGGCTTGCTTTTGCAACGCGTCGTAATCAATCTGCTCGGTCTTCTCGCTAACGCCGTACTGCGAGACGGCATAGAATTTGCCGGAGAAATTCGCGGGATGCCCATGGGTAAGGTGCCCGCCGTGCGCAAGGTTCATGGCCAGGATTTTGTCGCCCGGTTTGAGCATGGCGAAATAGACCGCCATGTTTGCTTGCGCGCCGCTGTGCGGCTGAACATTTACATGTTCGCAGCCAAACAACCGTTTCGCCCGATCAATGGCCAGCTGTTCCGCGATGTCGACGTTCTCGCAGCCGCCGTACCAGCGCCTTCGAGGGTAACCCTCGGCGTATTTGTTTGTCAGGACACTGCCCTGAGCTTCCATGACCGCCCGACTGGTGAAGTTTTCGGACGCAATCAATTCAATGTTTTCGCGTTGACGCTTTTCCTCGGCCATGATCGCGTCAAAGATTTCGGGATCGACTCTGCGCAAAGCGTCGCCGTAGCGCGGCTGAGGTTTCGAACCGGTCGACCCAGTCTCGATATGGTGAGGAAGCTGATCCATGGGATAAGAAGATACCTCGCGCGTGCGCGCCGCACCAGGCCGCACCAGTTCACCCTGTTCGACGAATGCGAGCACGCTTGGCAAGGCGTTCTTGATGATGCGAGCGCAATGTGCGTACACTTCGCGGCCAAGACCAATCGGATCGGGGACATCGCGCCATACGGTAGTACCCGGCTCTTCAAATTCGCGAAGCAAAAACGATTTTTCAGCACTTTGAGGAAACAATGTCTGAATGGTCTCCAGGTGAGCGCCGGTCATGGCAAAGATGTGCGTTGCCCGATCGATCAACGCCGGACTAATTGGCTGACTGCGCACATTGCTAATGTCGGTCCCGTCTTCGGCGCAGACTTCGACCGCATACAGACTCGGCGGTTGGCCGCGCACAGCATGCACACCGGCCGAAACAACTTCGATGTCCTTGCGGTTTCCCAACAGACGGCAAAAAAGCCCTTCCGCAATCGGACTGCGGCAGATATTACCCGTGCAGATAAAGAGGACGCTTTTCACAATTCGGAAAGCGCGAGCGAGCGCGGCTCCAACCTAAAGTCGAACTAGTCCAAGTCAATTTTGCCGATGAATAAGTACGACGCTGAGAGGTCGGAGGAATCTGTTTATACGGTACACCGGCCCGTCCTCACCATGACCTCCGGGCCGGAGAAGATAAATTATCCTCGAGGGACTTGCAGTCTGAATTTGTGCCAAAGGTACAAAACCAGAATCGCTCCGACGATGGAAACAATTAATCCACCGAGATGAAATTTGCCGCCTGTACTTGGTGGATAAAACAGATGGGTTACGGCGCCGCCGATGATGGACCCGACAATACCCAGCACAATTGTCCATGTAATGGATAGATGGGTATGCATTAGCGCTTTGGCGACACAACCCACGACGAACCCAACAAAGATATACCAAATAAGGTGAAGCATGTTTTTCTCCTTCTGACTCCTGATTCTGCGAAGACGACCCGCAGCAGTATCAGAATCGCTGGCCTGAAGCTATCTAAATTTCCAAAGTGTCACGCGTGCGTACTCGTGGAAAGGCGATATCCTTTCGAGACTGAGCAGTAGCGAGAGTAAAACTGAGAGGAGGCATACCAGCAATTGACGCTTCTCGCATACACACCTCGCCGCTATTATTGTCTCGCGGAAGATGACGATCGACACACTGCGCCATGTGCCGTTGTTCGAATCACTCGATGATGAGACGGCCCGGAAATTATGTCAGTTGCTGCAAAGCATCGACTGCAAAGCCGAAACGTCTTTGTTCCGTGCCGGTGACGAAGGCGACGCAATGTACCTGATCGAGCAGGGTAAAGTCCGCATTTCCGTGCGAGCGAGTGATGGGGGCGATATGATGCTGACCGAGTTGGGGCGCGGCGATTTCTTTGGCGAGATGGCGTTGCTGGACGGACAGCGCCGTTCGGCGGAGGCGATCGTCGCAGAGGATGCGCGGTTGGCTGTCCTGTCGCGCGAGCATTTCCTTTCGTTTCTGCGAAGCAGTCCGACGGTCGCGCTGGAATTGCTCACGGCACTCGCCAACCGATTGCGCCACACCGATGAGCTCTTGCGTCGAAGCGCCACACGTAATCTCAATGTTGAGGAAGCGGCGCACCGTACGTTCGCGGATCGTGCAGCAGACATGATCGCGGAGTTTGGTGGTAGCTGGAAGTTCATCATTGCCGCAGTGTTTTTTTTCAACGTGTGGGTATTGATTAACAGTTTGCTGCTGACTAACAACGGCTTCGATCCGTATCCCTATTTGCTGCTCAGTACTTTTATTAACATGCTTGCCGTGCTGCAGGCGCCGATCATTTTGATGTCGCAAAATCGGCAATCCCACAAGGACCGGCTTCGCGCCGAAATAGATTACCAAACGAATCTGAGAAATGAGCTCGCATTGAACGAAATTATCGAACGCCTGACAACGCTGGAGCGCGACTGCCTGAAGCTGACGTCGGAACAACAACGACGGGAATAAACATCCCCCGTCGGCAGCGGACGGCGAACTGCCTGGAGACGGATTCAACATCGCGCCATTCATTATCCGATGACCGATTAACCTAATAATGGCGACAAGTTACAGACAATTGCTGGATCGATTGAGTTGGCTATGATTGGGTCCTCCCTATGAAACAGATCTCATTTCTTGTTCTACTTGCGTCGGCCTTTATAATCCTGGGCTGTAGTTCGGGCCCCAGCCCGGAACAGCAGGCCCGTGAAGCGGACGAGGAAAGGCAAGCTCACGTGCAACAGGCGGATTTTCGCAAAGGCCTCCCTCCGGTAGCTAATCCCGGGCAGGGTTGGTAAGAGGTCGCTCGGCGATCTTCTTGTTCTTAGCTCCTGATCGTAAGCGAGGGCCCGGCTTGCAGGCGCGAATACGAGCGTAGCACATGCGAGTGTCGGTGGCCCTTCGTCATTAGACATTCCTTATTCGTCATTCAAAATGATGAATGCGTTCACGCTGGAAGCGAATCCGGTACCGCCTTGAGTGGGCCGGTCTTTTCCTGGCAACAAAGTTCATTCCCTTATGCTCGCGAAAGGTCTGTTATCACCTTGCGCAGTTCGCCGGAGGCTTGCTTAGCTTTCTCGATCGGCCTCGTTTTCACGTTGCGTTGAACAACCTCGAGGCCGCGTTTGGCGATCAATTATCGGCCCGTCAGCGGCGCAAGATTGTTCGTCAATCATTTCAACATTTCGCGCGGACCATGATTGATTTGTTTTGGAGCCCGCGTCTGACTGAACTGAACTTCCTTTGGTATATCGAGTTGCGAAACTTCGAAGAAACCATGCGTGGCACTGGACCGGAGCGGAGCATCATCATCGCGTGCTATCACTACAGTAACTTCGAATGGCTTAGTCTGGCCTGTGGTTTCCTGGACCTCAAAGGCACGATCATTTCACAGGAATTTAAGAACTCATTGCTCGATCCCATTTTCAAAAACCTGCGCGAGCAATCTGGGCACGAGCTCATTCCGAGGGAACGCGGCATCGTCCGGCTTTACAAAGTGCTGCGACGAAAAGGGCGCACCGCCCTGCTGGTGGATCTGACTGTGCCACCAAGTCAGGGCGCAGTCGCCATAGACTGTTTTGGATTAAAGACGAGCGTGACTTCCGCACATGCCTGGTTGAGTGAACGCACTGGTGCGCCAATCATTCCGGCGCATTGCGAACCGCTCCCCAACGGGCGTTACCGGCTTGTATTCCATCCAAAGATTAGCAACACGGCTGAGATGACCTACCAGCAAATCGCCCAGGCATGTTGGGATTCATTTGAACCATATGTTCGAAAGAACCCGGCGCCATGGCTCTGGATGTACAAACATTGGCGCTATCTTCCTGAACACCCCGACCGGCCTTACCCCCTTTATGCAAATTTCTACCGACCGTTTGAAAACATGCTTAGGCATGAGACAGCCGAAAGTCTTACCGACGGCAATGAAGAGAAGAAAGGCTGAAAAGCCGGTTTAAAGCTGAAGCTACGCCATCGCCGTTTGTTTCTGTTAACTTCGTGTTTAGCTCGCAGTTTGTAGCTACCTGCTCCAGTTAGACTCCCCGGAGTTTCTGAAAACCGGCGATGACGGGCCCACCACAACAGTCGTTAGCTACGGATTTAGTTATCAATTCCGTCGATTTCGTCATTTGCTACTTGCCGCCGACCTTTGAATTAGATCTGGTCGCTCTTTTAGTGCCGTTTTAAGGGAGTCGATTTCTCTTTGCTGTTGCCGCGTTTATGGTGCGCCCATCATTGCGATGTTCAGGAGGCGCCCGCCACAGAAACGATTCGCCGTCGTGAACTTGATTCAATCGCCTTCGCGGATTAACCGTGCTTCCCGCCATGTCCCGATCATCAATATCTTCCACCGGTGAAATATTGCGCGCCCATTGCGCAGCGATTGCAAAAGAGGAGGCTGTTCTGCGTGAGGGTGGCGGCAAGGCGGGTCACGAGCGCCAGCGAAAGATGAATCGCCTGCCGGTGCGCGAGCGAATCGATCGCTTACTCGACAAGGGTTCGCCGTTCTTTGAAATCGGCCTGTGGGCTGCTTACAAAATGTATGAGCAATGGGGTAAAATCCCGGCGGCGGGCGTCGTCGTCGGCATAGGCAATGTCGAGGGCGTCCCGTGCATGGTTGTTGCTAATGACGCTACCGTAAAGGCTGGCGCTTTCTTTCCACAGACCACCAAGAAGGTGATTCGCGCGCAACGCATCGCCTTCGAGTGTTCTCTGCCCATTATTTACCTGGTCGATTCCGCAGGTGTGTTCCTGCCTATGCAGGATGAAATTTTTCCAGATGAGGATGATTTTGGCCGCATCTTTCGCAATAACTCGGTTATATCAGCGGCTGGCATTCCTCAGTTTGCAGCAATCATGGGTAACTGCGTGGCTGGCGGGGCATATCTGCCTGTTTTGTGTGATAAAATTTTGATGACAAAGGGAAGCGGTTTATACCTGGCGGGTCCCTCTTTGGTGAAGGCAGCAATTGGCCAGATTGTCGATGCCGAAGAACTAGGCGGCGCAAAAATGCACGCGGAAATCAGCGGGACGGTCGACTTTTTTGAAAAGGACGACCCCTCCTGTCTCAAACGCCTTCGTTCACTGGTTGGATTGATTCCTGAAGCGCAGGAATCGAAGACATCGAGGACGTCCAAGGAAACATTTAAACCGGCCAAAGATCCTGATACTGTTTACGAGCTGATCAGCTTTGACGGGCAAAAGCAGTATGACACCCGCGATCTGCTGGCAACAGTCTTAGACGAAGGCTCTTGGAACGAATACAAGGCCGACTATGGCAAGACAATTGTAACTGGGTACGCTCGCGTTAACGGCCGCCCGATAGGAATTGTTGCCAATCAACGGTTACAGATCAGGACAAAAAAAGAGGGAATTCAAATGGGCGGCGTCATCTATTCCGATAGCGCCGATAAAGCAGCCCGTTTTATCATGGATTGCAATCAAGCAAGCTTGCCTATCATCTTTTTCCAGGATGTTACCGGGTTCATGGTAGGACGCGACGCAGAACAAAGCGGAATCATTCGTAGCGGTGCGAAGCTGGTGAACGCAGTCAGCAATTCCGTGGTGCCGAAGATCACAGTCGTTGTCGGTGGGTCATTTGGTGCCGGCAACTACGCAATGTGCGGCAAAGCGTACGATCCGCGGTTCATCGTTGCGTGGCCAACTGCCCGATACGCTGTGATGGGCGCAGCCCAGGCATCCGACACAGTGTTCTCGATTCTCGCGCGAGCTCGTGAAAGAGGGGACAAAAAGGCGACACATGAAGAACTGGAAGAGCTTCGTGTCAAAGTGAAACAGAGTTACGAAGAGCAAACTGACATCCGCTATGGCGCGGCTCGTGGTTGGGTGGATGCCGTCATTCAGCCCCACGAGACTCGCGATGTTTTGATTCGTTTGCTGCAATACGTCACGCGACCGATGCCACAAGCGCGTTTTCACACTGGTGTTATTCAGGTTTAACTTTAAGGCCAAATTCCCGCTCCAACGTTTTAACGCTTCAACCTTTCAACGAATCGATGCCCGTCGTTCTTATCGAAAAGCAAACACCGCAGATAACGGTTCTTACTCTCAATCGACCCGAACGGCGTAACGCATTAACAATCGAGTTACTGAGCGAGCTAATTGCTGCTATTAAGATCGCTTCAGATCAACCGGAGGAGCGTGTGATCATTTTGCGGGGAGCCGGCGCTGCATTTTGTACCGGACTGGATTTAAAGGAAGCAGCCGACCAGACAAAGGCGCATGCAACCGCTGAGATGGTTGCGAACACTTTGATAACCGTTAGCCAAACACGGCTTATCACGATTGCCGCCGTGCACGGCGCAGCGGTGGCAGGTGGAGCAGGGATTATGTCGGCATGCGATTTCGTTGTCGCGGCGCAAGGAACGAAGATCGGTTATCCGGAAGTGCGTCGTGGTTTGGTCGCTGGGTTGGTTATGACTTTCCTGCGACGGCAGATAGGGGAGCGACACATCCGTGAGCTGTTGTTAGGATCCGAGTTAATCTCAGCGGAGCGAGCAAAGGAAATTGGTTTGGTGAACCGAATAGTGGACAAGGCTGAATTGATGAACGAAGCGCAAAGATTCGCCCAGTCGGTTCTACAAGGCGCTCCAAGTGCGCTGGCACAGAC
>DASXMV010000070.1:0-12738 GCA_036495465.1 Candidatus Udaeobacter sp.
GCGCTTTCAACTGTTCTAGTCGAATGGGCAAACTGCGGATTCGTTTGCCAGTCGCCGCAAACACGGCATTGGCGATCGCAGGAACAATTGGGGGAACAGGCGGCTCGCCCATGCCGAAAGGCCGCTCCGCATCGGCGCCGATAATATGAATTTCAATTGCAGGTGTGTCGCGCATCCGCGCAACCGCAAAATCGGCGAAGTTGCTTTGTTGAGCGGTACCGCCGCGAAAGATAATCTCTCCTTTAAGGGCCGACGAAATTCCCCAGATAATTCCGCCTTCCATTTGTTGCTCGACGCCAGTCGGATTGATGACGCGGCCGCAGTCAACCGCTGCAACCACGCGCTCCACCCGTACATTGTTTCCATGATCGAGTCCTATGTCGACAACGTAAGCAATATAAGTGTGACCGAAATAAGCATTGCAAGCCACACCGCGTCCGGAACGGTTATTGGGCTGGGAACCCCAGCCCGAGTTATCGCGCACGGTTTCTAATACGCGTCGCAGCCGCCGCCGATCGATAGTAGTCGCACCCGCCTTGATCACGTCTGTTCCTTTTAACATTTCGAGACGGAACGCGAGCGGATCGATGTTGCGGGCATGCGCTATTTCATCAATAAAACATTCGCGCGCAAAAACGCTTGAAGGCGCAAAGACAGAACGCCACGGCCCATGCTTTACCGCGAGCTCGACCGGCACGTAGCCGGTTTTAATGGAAGGAAAAGCGTAGGGCACATCGTAACAACCCCACGACCAGTCCTGATACCACCCGGTATCGCGCTTTTCCGGCGGATCGAGCGGCGAAATATTATGGAACGAACCGGCTTTCGTATGCTTCCACGAAACGGGTTTGTTTTCAGCATCGAACCCCGCAGCCAGATAATGCACCGATGCAGCCTGAAAGTGTCCGTACTTCATGTCATCGGCACGCGACCAGAGAAGTTGGACAGGCGCTTTGGTTGCTCGCGAAATGTCGGCAGCTTCGATCGCGTAATCGACAGCCAGCCGTCTCCCGAAGCCACCACCAACGAGCGTGATGTTTACATCAACATTTGCCGGCGCGATGCCAAGCAGCTTCGCTACCTGATTTTGTAGTCTTTCCGGTGCCTGGGTTGGCACCCAAATTGTGCAGCGATTTCCGCGAACATCAGCCACACAGTTCATCGTTTCGACCGGCGCGTGGGCGTAAAACGGGTATCGATAAAAAGCTTCCAGCGTTTTCGTAACCGGCGGTGTGCCGGGGGGCGATTTTTCTTCACGCGTGATGAATCCTGTTTCACGCGAAGCCACCTCAAGCTGTTTCCAATGTTCGTCTGAGTCAAAAGCATCCTTTGGCGGATTGTCCCACTCGACAGCCAAAATCTGCCGGCCTTTGATTGCTGACCACGTGTTATCGGCAACAATGGCGATGCCGCGAGGCAAATGAAGGATCGAGCGCACTCCAGGAACAACGCGCGCTTTTTCTTCCTGCATTCCTTTTGCTTTCGCACTCGTAAACGGCGGCCGCTCGAGCGCGGCATAGACCATTCCCGGAATTTTGATGTCGATACCGTACTGCGCTTTGCCGGAAACAATGTCCGGCCCATCAATGCGGCGGGTTCGCTGGCCAACGATCTTAAAATTGCTCGCGTTTTTCAGCGGCGGGTTCTCGGGCACCGGTAATTTTGTGGCATCCGCTACTAACGAACCATAGTCGAGACGGCGATTGCTTGGCGTATGAACAATTGCGCCGCTAGACGCGCTGCAAGTGGCACTGTCCACATTCCAGCGCGCGGCGGCGGCATCGACCAACATCTCGCGGGCTGCCGCTCCCGCCTGACGCAACGGTTTCCAACTACTAGTAACGCTATCGCTACCGCCTGTCCCAAGATCGGAGTCCGCCGAAGGTTTCGCCTGCACCAATCTGATCCTGGTCCAATCCGCCTCGAGTTCTTCGGCCAAAATCATGGCGAGGGATGTCCGCACGCCCTGCCCCATCTCGCATTTGCCAATAGTCAGCGTCACCAGCCCATCGCCGTCGATACGAATCCAATTGTTAGGCGTGAAAAAACCCGGCGCGTTACCTTTCGTTGCCCCAAACAGCCGTGAGCCGTCGAAACCAATTAGCAATGAGGCGCCGCCGAAGACCGCTGTTTTTACGAAATCGCGTCGCGAGGTCATCATTATTTTTTAGAGCTCATCTCCAGGGCGGCGCGCCGGATCGCTTTGCGCATCCGCGTATAGGTTCCGCAACGGCACACTGAATCTGACATTACGTGATCGATGTCGTCATCACTTGGGTTTGGATTTTCGTGCAACAATCCACACGCAGTCATGATCATCCCGGCCTGACAATACCCGCATTGGGCCACTTCCTCCGCGAGCCATGCGCGCTGACAGGGATGACTTGCATCCGGCGACAGGCCTTCGATCGTAACAAAACTGCGGGATGCGGCTTCCGACGCTGGAATCTGACAGGCTCGCAACGCTTTTCCGTTTTCGAGTATTGTGCACGCGCCGCAAACTCCTACACCGCACCCAAATTTGGTGCCGGTCAAACCAAGGTTGTCCCGAAGTAGCCACAGCAGCGGAGTATCCTCGTCCGCTTCGACAGCGCGTCTCACGCCATTAACGGTGAAATCAAATTTGCTCACGCCGGATTGATCATTGCGACCTTGCTCAGGACAGAAAATTCTGCCGTGCCGTTCAAAATTCCAAGTGACAAAAAAGAACAGATTTCAGCCACGCCAATCCAGTCGGGCTTCCAATTGCGTAGCCTGATAAACGAGTTGAAACTGTTTTCCAGCGTGAAGGACTTTTACGACATCGTTCAGGAATGGAGAGAAAGGCGAGGCGAACAGTTTGCGCTGGCAACACTGGTGCAAGTAGAAGGATCGAGTTATCGCCGGCCGGGAGCGCGGATGTTGATCCGCAAAACAGGGCAAATGGTCGGTTCTTTAAGTGCCGGATGCCTGGAAGAAGAAGTTGCCCAGCGGGCGCGTGACGTTTTGCGGACCGGTGAACCGACGTTGATGACATTCGACACCCGGAAACGGTTCGGTTGTGCTGGTACGATCAACATTTTTATCGAGCGCGCGGCGGACAATTTTTTTGCTGCACTTGCAAAGGAGCTCGACGCCAGGCGGCCGTGCCTCGCAATGACAAGGTTCGACGGCGGACAGCTTGGAAGTCGAATTGTTCCGTTCGGTTATCAGCCGAAGCAGAAGCATGAGTTCGTGCAGCAAATTCGTCCGCCGATCCGGCTGTGCATCCTTGGTGATGGTCTTGATAGCAGGCCGTTCCGTTCGTTAGCCCAATCGTTAGGCTGGCAAACTGTCGAGGTTACTGATACAGCACAGTTAACGGTGGCGCCGGATGAATGGACTGCGGCAGTCGTAAAATCACATAATTACGGGCGCGATTTCGCAGCGCTGCAAAAGTTATTGCCGCTCGAGTTGCGTTACGTCGGTTTGATCGGACCCCGAAAACGGCGAAATCAATTGCTTAGCGATCTTCTGGAATTGAGAGTGACGATTAATGCCGGATTTTTTGCACCAGCGGGGCTCGATCTTGGCGCGGAGACTCCAGAGGAAATTGCGCTTTCGATTGTTTCTGAGATTCAGCGTGTATTTGCAGCTGCTTCCGGGGAATCGTTGCGCGAGCGCAAGACGCCGATCCACGCTCCCCTAACCGGTGGCATTGACCTGACATGCAGAAAATCGGCGCGGTGATTCTGGCCGCGGGCAGCTCGTCACGCATGGGGCAGCCAAAGCAATTGCTTTCGCTTCGTGGTAAAACACTCGTTCGGGCATGCATTGATGCCGTAAGCGAAGGGGGTTGTTCCCCGGTTGTCGTCGTCACCGGAAGCGACAGCGAAAAGGTCCATCTCGAGCTGGCGAATGTGAATCCGGTCGAAGTTCGAAATACAAAGTGGCAGCGGGGAATCGGGACTTCAATTCGCAGCGGTGTACAGGCCTTGATTGATCACGCTCCAAATGTTGAAGCAATTCTTCTGCTGGTTTGCGATCAACCAGCCGTCAATGGTCATTTCATCGAACGTTTGATCGCAGCCCGCAACACAACAATGAAAGACATCGTAGCCAGCAGCTATGCCGATACCGTTGGCGTTCCTGCTCTTTTCGATCGGTCTCTGTTCAAGGACTTGCTTTCACTGGGGGACAAAGCCGGCGCTAAATCGATTATTCTGCAAAAACCCGAGCGCGTTGAACAATTGCCGTTTCCGGACGGTGCGATCGATGTGGATACCTGGGAAGATTGGGAGAAAGCTCAACGAACGCAGCCGTCCTGAAAGCGGCAAAGAATTTCAGCAGTTTCTTCTTTCGATAAAACGAGCGTGTCGATGACGAATTATTGTCCGCCGAAAAGATGCCGAAACGATTTGAACAAGCGCCCGGGGAAAGTTGCCGCTTTTTGTGGCAGACCCTGGAATTGTTGAGCGAACGGCCATTGCTGGCCGCCATGAATTTGGCAGGGGCCTGCTGGCACCTTATCGGCGGGTAAATCAATATCGTAAGCACTCCCGGCCGACATGCATCCCGTCGTGGCGAGCTGGTTCGAGATCGAACAGACTGTGGCGTGTTGCATCGGCATGGTCGGTTGCAGATCCTCGGCCGGATAATGCTTTGCCGCCTTATTCATTACTTGTGTCCAGACCGGCAACGCCAGTGCGGCTCCGTAACCATGCGCAATAATTGTGGTCGGCTGATCGAACCCGACCCACACACCGCATGTCAGCGTGCTGGTGAAACCTAGAAACCATGCATCTTTGTAATCATTGGTCGTACCGGTTTTACCAGCCGCCGGCAGCCTGAACCCCAGCGAACGTGAACTGGAAGCGGTTCCACGAGTCAAAACCTCTTCCATTAGTTGCGTGGTCATCCAGGCGGCGCTTGGATCGACCGCTGGAACGGTGATGTGTGCGGCACGATAAATTGGCTTGTGATTGGAATCGTCAATCCGCTCGATGATGTAAGACTGCTTACGCACTCCGGCATTGGGAAAGACCGAGTACGCAGCGGTCAGGTCTTTCAGATCACTCTCGAACGAACCGATATAGGTGGCCGGGCCATGCGGCACATTTTGCGAAATGCCGAGCGTGTTGGCGACCTTTTGAACACTGTCGAGTCCAGCGAATTGGCCAACTCGCACACTCATGGTGTTGCGCGAGTGAATCAGACCATAGGAGCAAGGACGAATTCCGCCAAACGTTCCATCCGAGTTTCCAGGTGACCAGTTTCCAGCACCGTCTATTTCGCCAGGCTGAATTGGACCGTCGCTGATCGCGGCACCCGGTAACAACCCGTGGCTAAAAGCGATGCTGTAAACAAATGGCTTAAATGCCGAACCCACTTGTCGATTCGCCGGTGCGATCGCGCGATTGAATTTGCTTTGGGCGTAATCGCGGCCGCCGACAAGTGCGCGGATTCCACCACTGGCATTATCAATCACAACTACTGCGCCTTCCAGATAAGGCATCGCCGAATCCCCCTCCCCATTTTGAGGCGGATGATAACTTGCTTTTACCGGGTGATGAAAATTGGATTGATGCTCGATTTTAGCGAGCTGCGTCTCCAGCGCATCCTGTGCGGCGTTCTGCACGCCTGGATCGAGGGTGGTGTAAATCGCCATACCACCATCATCAATCTGATCTTGCGTTAACAGCAGGTTCAAATCGCGCTGTACAGCGTCCATCGCGTAATTTTCCTGCACGAAAGGCATTTTCCTGGGATTCGTAACCACATTCGCGCGTTTGGCAGCTTCGGCATCGGCGGGCGATAATTTCTTTAATGCCACCATTCGATCCAGAACGGCGTTCCGCTGGATCTTTGAGCCTTCCGGATTTTTTAGCGGCGAAAATCGATTCGGACTTCTGATTAACCCTGCCAGGAGCGCTGCCTCAGGGAGATTCAGCTTTGCAGCGCTTTTGCCGAAATAAGCCTGCGAAGCGGTCTCGACTCCATAACAACCGTTGCCGAAATAAATCCGATTTATGTAAAGCTCGAGGATTTGCTGTTTGGTAAACTGGTGCTCGACCCGAAGCGCGACCATCGCTTCTAACAACTTTCGGCTCAGGGTTCGACCACCGAGAGGAAGGCTGTTTCTGGCGAGCTGTTGTGTGATGCTGCTCGCTCCCTCCTTCGGTGAGCCGCTTATAATGTCGCGGACGAGAGCCCGCCCGATTCCGCGCCAGTCGATCCCTTGGTGCTCGTAGAAGCGACTGTCCTCGCGCGCCAGCAGTGCGGTAATAAAAAATGGCGATACTTCACTAAGCGATACTTTGAGCCGATTTGCGCCGGCCAGGCGGCTGTAAATTTTTCCATCGACATCGTAGACAGTATTTCGCTCCGGCATTTCGCCGACATTCTTCATGTCGAACGTTTGGGCCCACGTACCGTAGAAAAGAAAAACAGCAAACCCAGCACCCGCTAGAAGAAGCAGCAGCGTGACCTTCCAGCCATAACGGAAGAGAACACTTTCGCCCTTCTTTTTTCTCGATCGAAGACGAGCAAAGAATTGCATCACTGAAAGGTTGAAAAAGTTAACTCAGTTACAAGGTTAAAAGCGGTTTTAACCTTTCTGACTCCTTAACCTTTCAGCGGGTTCAACAATTCAACCCCCTAATGGTATAGCCCTTTACAAAATCACAAATTAAGCTTCACAACTCCCTCATGCTGCTCGTTCGCACACGGCGCATTGGTCGGGACGTCAGTAGCCGCATCGCTTGGCTGGACGACTTTGTTATCGATCAGATACTTCTCGACTTCTTCCCCGCTGACATCCGCAAGCATTTGACCGTTAATTTCCACGCACGGGGACAGCGGTTGACCGCTTTTGGTTTCCATCTCCCAGCGGAACGCCGGGTTCTGGATAATGTCTTTCTCTGCATAAGAAAGATTGTATTTAGCGAGCACGGCGCGGATTCCGGCGCTCCAGCCACAATAGGTCTTTAAGTAAGCGGTGATTTCAGGCGTTTGCATTGGAGGAATATATCACAACTTCGCATTTTGTAAGGTAGGTCGAATCGGGCGCGCTCTACCACCCTGATGTCGTTGAAGATCGGCGCGCCCCTGCCCGCTTTACAGTTCTTCGATTTCTCTTCGCAAATCTTCCTTCGATTTACCGAGCTTCTGTTGAAGTCGCCCAAGGAACTCGTCCTGCTTGCCCTCGGCGAACGTAAGATCGTCATCAGTCAGCTGCCCGTATTTTTGTTTGAGTTTGCCTTTCAATTCGTTCCAATTGCCTTTGATTTTCAGATTCGTCATAGTGAGTAATATTCGTATGCGGAACTGCAATCAGTCGTGTTGCAGTACAAATCGGTGTATTGATTAAATCGAAATTCTGACCCGCCCTTCCGTTCACATCCATACTGAGAACCTGGAAGGGCGCGCTTTTCTCCGGGGAGGCAATTTGTCGAAAATTGCACAAAGGCCTTCGCTATAGAAACGAAGCCGCCAGCCGTTTTCTTCGGCAAACTGTCTGATCTTGGTTTCCCGCCCCGGAATTAGCCGTGGCCAGACGCGACTCAATTCGTCCTCGTAAATCGCACAGTGTTTTTCCGTTCTTAGCTGTTGTGTTATTTGTTTCATCAGGATCTTCATACACCAGAAGTCAGAAAAAACGGGGGGAGAGAAAACCTCACGATTAATTCGTAAATGGTGTCTAGTCAGGTCGTGTCTCGCTCCGACGAATTTGCTTAAAAAATTTCATTCAGACCGCAGGCGGACTCTCCGGAAAATGGGCTGCAGCTTCTCTGCATTGGGGGTCACCAGAAGCATGCCGTTTGTGTGACCCATGAGTATTGCGCTCACCCAGGCAATGCGGCGACCAGTCGCGATAAAACAACGAAGTCTATCTTTATCATTCCATGCATCGCACGCTCGATCCTCACAGCATCGATGTCATGGGCCGGTTGATCGCATCCCATGCCTCGCCATGACCACATCCGCGGCAACGCGACAGCATGTATTGTGGCCGCCGAAGTCGCGGTCATTTATGTTTTGAGCACGTTGCCGACGCCGATCTATGTGATCTATCGGCAACAATTTCGCTTTTCGGAAATCGTTTTGACGCTGATTTACGCGGCGTAGTCATTGGCACGGTCGTGACACCCAGACGACAAACTCAGCTCCCAAATACGATGTGTGGGTATGAAAAAATATATCTGCCTGTTCACCTGCGTATCCCTTTTGATAGCATGCGAGCAAAAAACAACGACCGTAAATCCGCCCGCGGAGAAGAAGGAAAGTAATACGACTATAGTTAAACCGCCGACTGAGAAGAAGGAGAGCAACACCACAATAATAAATCCACCTCAAAACCAGGCACCGGCAACGACAACCAGGGAGAAGACGGAAATAAACATCAATGCTTCGCCGAGCCCTTAGCCGGTGGTTATCTCCGTCATGAGACTTCTGTGGACAGCGGTATGCTCGTTAGTCCGGTACTATCTGAAAATATTGCGCGCGGCACACACGCCAAACGCGATTAGGTAGAAAAAATATGCGTTTTATTCTATTTTTGATCCTGCTTTTGCTGATAATTGCAGCGTTACCGGCTTGGCCATATAGCACTGGTTGGGGTTACTATCCCAGCGGAGGCATTGGCTTGATTCTGGTAATCGTGTTGCTAGTCGTCTTGCTTCGTTAGAAGCAATTCCAGCCCGGCTTTACAGGCGTCAACCAAAAGGGATCGGCTTAGCAGCCAATGCCGTAGCGTGCAGCGCAGTTGACCGAGCGCACGCACGCATCAGAATTTTACGCGCTTGAGGGAATTTTCCTTCGGAGGATTCAGCTCAAAGGGACGAGTGTCAGACCTTATGACGCAGTGGTCTCAAAGTGTGCGTCAGTTTTTGCAGGCCGAGTTCCAGCCGAGTTTTTACAGTTCCCAGCGGAGCGTGCGTCGCGTTGGCAATTTCTCTGTGGCTTAGTCCTCTGAAGAAGGCGAGCTCGAGCGCCTCTCTCTGAAGGCGCGGCAACACGCGCATGCATTTCGTCAGAAACTTACGAAGATCGTTCAATGCGAAAACGTCGTCGGCGTCACGCGGTGAGTTAGGCACGTGCTGAGCTACCCGTTCTTGATAACGATCCCTGACGCGAGAATAAGCCTGACGGCGTCGCAGCCGGTCGATGGCGCGGCGTCGCGCTATTGTAACCATCCACCCCAGTGGCTTACCGGCTTTAGGCGAGTAACGCCCGGCTTCTTCCCAGATCTGGATGAAGATCTCTTGCAAAACGTCGTCCGCCTCTGACTGCTCATGCACGACTCCGTCGATGGTAGCGCGCAGTCTCTTACCGTGTCTGTCAAATAACTCGGCAAGCGCATCGTGGCGGCGACATGACACTTCTTTCATCAGTACCTCGTCGGACGTCGAAGAAAAACCAGGTTCGTTAAGGTTGGACCCAATCATATTAGATAGCTTTGTTGTTGTGTGATCGATTTCGCCGGGTGCAAGACCGGCAGTTGATCAGTCAATTTGTTATTGTTCGTCATCGCAAAAGCACTCTGCGCATGGCGTCGGAACAAACAATCGGGACGCTGGATGATTGGTTAATCAGGTAAAGTCCTAGAACCGTCCCTACCCCTAAGGAGGTTATCGCCTTATCACGTGAACGAGTTGCGAGGCGAGCTTTGCCACCGCTTCTTGCTTTGCAATCGCGTTAGCCTGTCCGCTTCACGCAAACTAAGAACTAAATCCCTACGTCGGGAGCGCTGGCCCGTTGTGTAATTGAGACGTAAATCAGGTCAGGTTCGATGAAGATGCGAGCGCCGCGCTAACTTCATAAGCTGACTAATGGGTTTTTGCCGGTACTTCACCCGGTTTGCTTCTGCTATCTTGGAAACAACGGAAGCTCCCGGATAACGCCATTGATCCGGCCCCGAAGGGCATCCCAGAGTTGGACAATATAGTTTATGTCTCCCGCCGGTGAAGTTTCGGATTTCTACCTGTCTGCCTTTGAACTTTCGTTCGCACAGGCTGCAAACACGCTGATCATCAAGTGAACTCCATCCCCTGAGACCATCTCCTGCCCGGAGAATCGAAGCCGATCGTCAAGCGTGACGTGAGCGATCATAATTACAAGCCACTTTCCTCTTTGAATCGAATCTAACAATCGGGACGCCGGATGGTTGAGAAATCGGATAAAACCTTAGGCATTGGTATCCGTAGTCGGCGGCAAGCACCCCTGCGAAATCGGATCCAAGCTCGGATCCGCACGAGTAACGATGGCGGTCGTACCAGGTTTTCTTAAGTGGCCCTGCGGTTTCCTATTGTTCTGCTAGGCCGCACTTACTCCGGGATCCAAGATGTTAGAAGGAGCAATAGTGCGTCCTTTGGATTCCGCCATCTCTACCAACGAGAGAATTTCGGTCGTAGGCAGTACCCAATCCATCGGAATCGAGTTACATCGCTCCGTTGGGCAGTTTACATCTAGTGAGCCGTTTCTATGCGTGCTGCCTGCCACTTGAATTTGCCGGCCAGTAATGATTTTGCCGCAAACGAGACAGAAACGTTTGTCATCCAAAGAGCGCCACTCTCGAAATTGATCGACATGGCGCAGCGCGTCGAGTTTGTCCGAGTCGGACAACGTAGTGGGAGGAGACAAGGTCATGGGAGATATATACGACGAGGGCAAATGTGAGCACAATCAGGCGCATGTCGGATTCGCATATCGGTGAAAATCTTACGCGATCTAATAAGGACAGGCGCGCTGCGCCGGCTAGCGCTACATCTCTGTAAAAAAACAGGCATCCAATCCCATAGGTCGGTGCGTTCTAGACGCGAAGTGAAGAAAAATGCTCAATTCTCGCATGAACAGCACGTCACGGATCGTGCCTTGGTCGCGATGGAACAGATGGAGCTTTACTATCAGGCTCATCCTGGCAGCCCGGCGGCTGTGCGCCGGCCGAAGTTGCTCGTTCGTGGCGACCTTTGGATTGCGTTGCTCGGACCAACCGTAGAAGAAGGGATCGTCGGTATTGGACCTAGTGTCACAGCAGCTTTGCGCGCCTTTGATGCGCAATATCTGGCTGGATTGCGACCTCCTGCCGAAGTGATTCGCAAAGATGGCAAAGGACACAACGCGATCTTACATGGCGGGCACCTGATCGTCTGAAACAGCCTTTGAACTGTCACAATCAGCCTGACCCATGAACACGGCATCAGTGTTACTCGAAAAAAGAAACATTGTGTCACGGCTGCTGTTAAATCGTCAGACGAATCAGATGAAAAGGAAATCAGTCGTCAAAGAAGGGTTGATGAAAGCACGACAGCAGAGGCGCATGAGCTTGAAGTCTAAACGCCGGCTAAACAAGCGCCACAAGGCGGCGCGGAGCGCCCCGTCGAAAAATGATGACATCAGCGGTCAATTTGAACCAGCCCACAGCCTTCTTCTCTCGTCGCTGAAGTTTTGGGAAGTCGAACGTGACCTTATTGAAGAGCGTTTGGCAACGACTGGTCGGTGACCGTTTCTTTCACAAAACAAGTTCAGTAACCTGGACATGGGCGTTGGCGCCCATCCGCAAACAAGCCAAACGTTACCGACCAACAGAGCTAGCGCGTCGTGATTCAGCCTTGCCATTTATCCCTTCTGTTCGTGACGCTTGATAATTTTCAGCAGCTCCTTCCATCTTGTGCTGCGAGGTGCTGCGATACATACTGATAGGGGCTATGCCTGCGAAACAAACTGCGAGGAAAAAAAAAGGGACGTTACGCAAAAAAGCACAAGCTACGGCGAAGAGACTTGTTCAGCGCGCGATTGTCGGAAACGGTGGATCAGCTGTCGGAATTGAAGAGCACTACCGTACGGTTTTCGACCTGGTCCCGGTGGCGATTTACACCTGTGATGCAGACGGAAACATACTGGAATATAACCGGCGCGCCGTTGAACTATGGGGACGCGAGCCCGGCAGCAACGGCAAGAAGGAAAGGTTCTGCGGTTCGCTTAAAATTTATTATCCCGACGGTGAGCCGATGCCGCATCACAAATGCCCCCTGGCGCGGATTTTGCGCGGCGAAAAACTGAAAGCGAAAGATTTGGAAATTATCGTTGAGCGTCCAGATGGCGAGCGACGACACGTAATTCCGGCGCCGCGCGTTCTAACCAACGAGCGAGGCAAAATTGTCGGTGCAATCAATTCTCTTTTCGACATCACCGAGCGCAAGCGCGCAGAGATGGCCGCCATGCACCTGGCCGCGGTATTTCATTCGTCGCATGACGCGGTCGCCGCAAAGACTTTGAAGGGGATCATCACCGACTGGAACCAAAGCGCCCAACGCATTTTTGGATACAAACCAAAAGAAATTATCGGCAAATCGGTCCGGACTTTGATTCCTAAAGATCGGCGAAATGAAGAACAAGAGATTCTGCAAAGAATTAGCCGTGGTGAATCATTGGATCACTACGAAACGGTTCGCCGCCGGAAAGATGGACGGCTCATCGATGTTTCATTGACGATTTCGCCGATCAAAGATTCGAAAGGCGAAATTGTTGGCGCTTCAAAAATTGCTCGCGATATCACGAAACAAAAACAAACGGAACGACGCCTGTCTGAACAGGCGCGACTCCTCGATTTAACGAATGACGCAATCATCGTCCGTGACGATCAAGACCGGATTGTTTATTGGAATCGCGGCGCCGAGGAAATGTACGGCTTCTCAGCCAGGGAAGCGCTCGGAAAAGTTACGCACAAACTCTTACAGACGGCGTATCCGGAAAATCTTGCAAACATTCGAAAAAGATTGG
>DASXMV010000071.1:0-9853 GCA_036495465.1 Candidatus Udaeobacter sp.
TGCTCAAACTCGGACGTGAGCGCGGCATCAACATAGTCCCGCTTTACGCCGTGAGCCAGGACGCCGCTGCAACGATTGTCGATCTTGCCGCGACAATTGGAATGGATTTTCTCATAATTGGGGCGTCGCAACGTCCAGCCATGGCGAAGCTGTTGCGCGGCAGCGTCGCGACGAATGTCGCTCAGCATTTGCCCGATTCGATTCATTTGCTCATCTTCGGATGAGCCAGGAACGATAGTACTTCGGAAACCGGCGCTTCACTGACAACTACCTATCTTTGGACTCCAAAAAACGCTTCCAGCGCGCGGGTGCCAAGCGCTTTCCAAATTTTGATCACTTCATAGGTGATCACAGTGGTAAAAGTCACAGCGAACCAAACGCAGACTGCTTCGATCGGCAGGCCGGACCATGCTCCAATCTGAATCCCCACGAGAACATTGCTGCGATATTCCCACCAGCCATACGGCAAAGCGAGCGTTACTTCCCAAAGCAAACTGATAAGGAGCAGCAGAAAAAATGTGAAGCTAAATGCGCGCCAATTGATGAATCTTTGCGCGGTATAAAAAAAGCCGGCAGACGGAATGAGCGAAGCGCATACAAGATAAATGAAGTACCATGGGAACCCGTCCGGTACGCCGGAAACAAACTTGCGATACACAATGGCGGCCGCAATCAAGACGACGCCAAGGCCGACGGAAGCAAAATGAAAATGAACGATACGCGGGACATTGTTGGCTGCCTCGGTGTAATCAGGCACGTTGTAAGCGGCCATCCAATATTCGTCGCACCAAATATAACTTAAAAGGACGAGCATGAAGCCTGCTAGATAGAAAATGAATTCCTCGATTGGAATTGCACCGCCCAGCGCAGGAATGTCGCAGCGAAGCGTGGCCGCTTTGTTTGGAAAGGTGAAGAACGCGTTACCGAAGAGGAGATCCAGCGCGAATCCGAGAGGCGCGAGCACCGTGATGGTTCTCCAAAATGCCTTTCGTGGAAACGTGAGATCAGGTCGACAGGCAAACCACCATCCCAGCGCTCCAATGGGAATGAGGAACAGCGCCAGGCTCCAAGTGTAGCCGAGCGGCGTCGGATTGGTTGAAGTGGCTTGCAGAATGGCTGGATGAATGACGGTTCGCAGCGCGATGGCAGCTGGGACAATGAGCGCGGCCGCGATGGCAAATATGACGTAGAAAGATTTCTTCCGTTCCTGCATGGCAAAAACAGCGTAAACAGAACAGTTTTAAGTTTTAAGTTTAAGTTTTAAGATTGTGGCTGTTGTGTCTCCGCCGAAGGTCCTCATCGCCGACGCAATTTCGCAGCGCGGAGTGGAAGAGCTTCGTCGCGACGGGGCGATCGATGCTGCGGTCAAAACCGGGTTGAGCGAAAGAGAACTTGTCGATCTGATCCCAGACTTCAGTGCGCTAGTCGTACGCAGCCAGACAAAGGTCACCGCTGGGATCTTGAATGCAGGCGCGAAGTTGCGGGTAGTGGGGCGCGCCGGGGTGGGGGTGGATAACGTCGACGTTGAGACGGCTACGCGCCGTGGCATCATCGTCTTGAATGCACCCGGTGGAAATACGGTTTCTACCGCCGAGCACGCTTTTTCACTGCTGCTTTCAGTGGCGCGCAAAATTCCGCAGGCCGACGCAAACGTTCGCAGCAAGAATTGGGACAAAAAGGCTTTCGAAGGCGTTGAGCTCTACAACAAAACACTCGGTGTAATTGGAATGGGCAGGATCGGGAGTGAGCTGAGCCGACGCGCCATTGCTTTCGGAATGCGGGTGGTTGCATACGATCCGTATCTTTCCGCAACGCGCGCCCGGAGTCTGCAAGTCGAGTTGGTCGACGAGCTCGATGATTTGCTCACCAGCGCGGATTTCATTTCGCTGCACACGCCACTCACCGCAGAAACGAAACACATCCTCGATGCAACACGGTTAGCCAAAACCAGGACCGGCGTTCGTATTATCAATTGTGCGCGTGGAGGCCTCATAGACGAGCAAGCGCTAGTGAAAGCCTTGCAGGACGGCCATGTGGCCTGCGCGGCGCTGGATGTTTTCGAAGTCGAACCGCTGCCAGCCGATTCTTTATTGCGCGGCGCACCCAATCTTGTTCTTACTCCTCATCTTGGCGCGTCCACCGCGGAGGCACAGGAGAGCGTTGGGATCGAGATTGCGCACTCAATTCGCGCCGCTTTACTCGAAGGCACCATTCGCAATGCCGTGAACATGCCTAATCTGGATGCGAAAACCCTGGCGATCGTCGGACCTCATCTGCGTTTTGGCGAGAAATTGGGCAGATTTCTCTCGCAGCTTGCGCCAAAGCGTGCCGAGGCTCTCAACATTAATTACAGCGGCAAAGTCAACGAAGTCGATACGACAGCAATCACGCGCTCAATCTTGAAAGGCTTTCTTCAAATTGCCGGCGGCAGCGAAGTCAACGAAGTCAACGCGCCGGGTTTCGCCGAAACGCTTGGTTTGAAGATAAGCGAATCGCGCATGAGCGCGCTTGGAGACTATACAGACATGCTCGAATTATCTGCTGCGGGCGAAGGAAGAACCGTTTCAGTCGGCGGCGCGTTCTTCGGTGCTACTCCCCGAATCGTAAGCATTAACAGTCGGCCCGTAGAAGCCCGTCCCCACGGAATTGTGCTGATTTTGGAAAACACGGATCGCCCTGGAATGGTTGGACGAATTGGCACATTGCTTGGCGATCACGGGGTAAACATCGCGACAATGTCCCTAAGCCGAAACCAGGCCGGAGGCACTGCGCTCACTGTATTGAATCTCGATACTGCACCGAGTGAAAAGTTGCTTACAGAAATTCGTGCAAGCGAAGACGTTCGCTCGGCGCAGGTGATTGAGTTATGAAAACTTCGGATCACTGCTTAAGGCTTGCCGTAAGGATCCGAATTCGATAGAACGCGGTTCACTATGGATTTTAGTTCTCACTCTATTCTCTGGGTTCTTGTGATCGGTCTCGTCGTCGGTGCTATCGCAAAATTGTTGATGCCAGGAAAGGATCCCGGTGGCTGTATTATTACAATTCTCCTGGGCATCGCCGGTGCGTTTGTCGGTACGTGGATTGGTCGCATGTTTGCCGGTGAAAATTATGTGGCGGGTTGGATCATGTCTGTCGTTGGCGCCATGATTCTACTGTTACTCTACCGTTTGATTTTCAAACGCGGCGCATAAGGACGCCATCGCATCTCACAACGGCGCTCGCCGCCTGGTTCGGTCTCAAGCATTCAAGACCGACAACCAGAGCGTTAATTTGGCAACCGTGTTTGATCGGTCTCGTGAATGCGAGATTGTCATTGCGTCATGGCTGCGCCCACAAAAGCCCGAATGATCGTTGCCTTCGCGGCGCTGTACATTGTTTGGGGTTCGACTTATCTCGGTATCCGCTTTGCCATCGAGACAATTCCACCGTTTCTCATGGCAGGGACACGATTCCTCCTGGCGGGCCTGCTCATGTACGCCATCGCATGGTCGCAAGGCGCGTACAAATCGAGTTGGGCAAACTGGCGCGTATCGTTGATCGTCGGCGCGTGTTTGCTGCTCGCGGGTAATGGCGGAGTGACGATCTCAGAGCAGTACATCGATACGGGACTGGCAGCGCTGATCGTGGCGATTGTCCCGATTTATATTGTCATTCTCGGCTGGGCCACCGGAATGGCACCCAGGCCGGCACCGATCGTCTGGCTCGGTCTGGTCGGCGGTTTTGCGGGTGTCTCCATCTTGCTCGGACCTGCTCTGCATGTTCCTTCCAATAGCGGACGACATCCGGCGATAGGTATGTCGATCCTTCTCTTTTCCTCCTTCATCTGGTCGGCCGGATCGCTCTATTCGCGTAACGCAAAGCATGCAGCGTCTCCCTTTCTGACGGCCGCCCAACAAATGATTTGTGGCGGATTGCTGCTTCTGCTTGCCGGCGTTCTAACCGGTGAGCTGCGTGCTTTTCATCCGCGGTCAATCTCCATGTTGTCGCTCGCTTCATTCATTTACCTGGTCTTCATTGGAGCTGTTGTTGGTTACACCGCTTACATTTGGCTGCTTCGTTATTGTGATCCGGCAAAGGTTGCTACTTACGCGTATGTGAACCCGATCGTAGCGGTGGTGTTGGGTGCCGCCTTTGCGGGGGAAACCTTGAGCATGCGCGTTTTGATTGCAGGCGCGCTGATTATCGGTTCAGTCGCAATTGTAATTACGACGCAGCAACTACGGACAAGAGTCGAATCGGCAACTCGGCCAGCGATTGAGCCGGCAGATTGAGCGCGCAGATGAACATCAAAAATCCAGCACGTGATGCGAAAGATCGGCCTCAAACGATCGAAGTCGTCAAACGCAATTGGCAGGCGGAAGTGGAGACGGCGCAAACGTACCGCGATCTGGCCGGACGTGAGCAGGATGAGAAACGCAGGGGCATCCTTCTGCGCATGGCCGAAGCAGAGGAGCGCCATGCGAAACGCTGGGAACAGAAACTCCGGGATCTTGGAGCCGAACCACCTGTTTTAGAGGACACGATCAAGCGTCGGCTCAGTCGGTGGTGGAACAAAATTGCCGGTGCGGAAATCGCCATCCGCCGAATGGAGGCAACCGAACAGCGACAGGAAGCTGAATTTAATCAACAAGCCGAGCGCGCGTTGGCCAGTGAAGAAGACGTACAAGAATTTTTGCGCACAGCGCGCTCGAGGAGAAGGCACACGCCCGCGCGTTAAGTGCGATGGTGCCGCCCACTAGCCCACGGACCGCGCTGGACAAGATCCTGAAACGGGAACGCTGGCACGGAAGAGGCGGTAGTTGGGTCGCGGATGCGATCTACGGCGCAAACGATGGCTTGGGTGCCGTGTTCGGAATTGTTTCGGGGGTAGCCGGGGCAACCAACAACCAGCAGCATTACATTTTGATCTCAGGACTTGCCGGCATGCTTGCGTCTACCCTTTCAATGGGCGCCGGGGCATATCTTGCCGCAAAGAGTGAAGCGGAAGTTTACGAAGCTGAGATTTCGCGTGAACGAGCAGAAGTCGAAGAAAATCCCGAGGAGGAGATAGAAGAGATGTCGCTCTTTTATCAGTTACAAGGCTTCAGTCCCGAGGAATCACAGAAGATGGCGGAACGTCTCGCCCAACAACCCGAACAGTTTGTACAAGTAATGGCGCAGAGCGAGCTGGGTCTATCCGAACATCGGTTTCCAAATCAATGGACTGCTGCTACCTCGGCCGGCGTTTCCACAGCAATCGGAGCCTTTGTTCCCATAATTCCGTTCTTTTTTTTGGGCGGAATGACGGCCATGATTATTTCGTTCGGCATTAGTCTGGTCGCGCACTTTCTTGTGGGCGCATTGAAATCGCTGATCACTATCCGGTCCTGGTGGGCATCCGGTTTGGAAATGACCTGGATTGGCATTATCGTAGCGGTTGTTACTTATGGGCTGGGACTTGCGTTTGGTTCTTTTGGCTAATCCTTGGGTGACTGCTTAAATCCGTGACGGAAGTGAGCACGTGTCCGCGTTGTCCAGTGTAGATTTCTGGAAATCTACGGCTGCCGAACCAAGACGTCTGCTGAAGTGCATACGATACATTTCTGTAACCAAACGATTTCTTGGAGGTCATAATCGTGAGCGTCCTGGCATGCAAACGAGGTATGCAAAAAAATGTCTAAGCGATTCATTCTTGGAATCATCGGCGCTCTGGTGCTGTTGATCGCATGGTGGAGCTTTCATAATCGCCCTTCATCTGATCAGTCCGGATCAACGGCTGGGGGAGGACATTCCGGGAGACGTGGCGGACTGGGAGCTGGAGGTCCGGTGCCGGTTGTGGCGGGCAAGGTCGAACAAAAAGATATGCCGATCTATCTCGATGGTCTGGGAACGGTGCAGGCATTTAACACCGTAACGGTGCACAGCCGTGTGGATGGACAGTTAGTCAAGGTCCTCTTCACAGAAGGACAGGAGGTGAAAACTGGCGACCTTCTAGCAGTAATCGATCCGCGTCCCTATCAAGCCGCACTTGATCAGGCCGTTGCTAAAAAGGCTCAGGACGAAGCGCAACTCGGAAACGCCAAAGTCACGCTCGCCCGGAACACCGATCTGATGAACAAGAAAGTGATCGCGCAGTCGGATTTCGACACATCGAAATACTCGGTCGATCAATTCCAGTCCGCAGTGCAGGCCGATCAGGCAGCAATCGAGAGCGCTCGTACCAATGTGGATTATACGAAGATCAAATCGCCGATCGATGGACGCATCGGCGTTCGGCTTGTTGATGTCGGCAACATCGTTCATGCCAGCGACCAGACCGGAATGGTCGTGATCACGCAGCTTCAGCCGATCTCGGTTGTTTTCACATTGCCTGAACAAAATCTACAGGAAATTTTGAACCAGGGCGGCGCGAACGGCGGGTTGAAGGTTCTGGCTCTCGACCGGGGGAACACGAGCACGCTCGACGAAGGTGCGCTGGCGGTCGTGGATAACGAAATCGATCCGACAACCGGAACTTTGAAGCTGAAAGCCACGTTTCCGAACAATGAGCTAAAACTGTGGCCGGGAAAATTCGTCAACGCACGATTGATCCTCGCCACGCGAAAGGACGCAACGGTTGTCCCTTCGAGCGTAGTGCAACGGGGGCCGCAGGGAACGTACGCTTACCTGATCAAGCCGGACAAAAGCGTGGAGATGCGACCGATCAAGGTCGTCCAGACGGAAGGAAATCTCGCACTAGTGGATGAAGGATTAAAGCCGGGCGAGCAAGTCGTTGTGGACGGCCAGTATAAATTGCAACCGGGCGCGCGTGTTGAGCTGGAGACGCCGCAGCCATCGAAGCAAGCGCGATCTCCACAACCGAGACAACGAACCCACCAAACGGCTAGCTCAGGAAAACCGTGAGCATTTCGGAACCTTTCATTCGCCGACCCGTGGCGACTTCGTTGCTGATGGCTGGCGTGATTTTGCTCGGGATACTCGGCTACAAGCTGCTGCCGATCTCGGCGCTGCCGACGGTCGATTTTCCGACCATCGAAGTCACCACTTATTATCCGGGCGCGAGCGCCGATGTCATGGTGTCTGCAATTACTACGCCGCTGGAGCGTCAGTTTGGGCAGATTGCCGGACTTGCATCGATGAATTCGACCAGTTCGTTCGGCGTATCTACGATCACCTTGCAGTTTGTGCTCGATCGACCGATCGACGTCGCCGCGCAGGATGTGCAAGCTGCCATAAATGTGGCAGGCGGATTCTTACCGAAGGATCTGCCGAATCCGCCCAAATATAGCAAGGTCAATCCAGCCGACACACCGATCCTCACGCTCGCGATCACCTCCGATAGTTTACCGCTGGATCGGGTAAACGATTTTGCGGACACATTGCTTGCGCAAAAATTGAGCGAGGTGACCGGTGTCGGTCTCGTCACAATCCAGGGCAATCAAAAGCCGGCTGTGCGTGTACAGGTCAATCCGGCGGAGATTTCAGCGCTCGGACTGGGCCTCGATGACGTGCGCACGATTCTGGGCCAGGCGAATGTGAACGCGCCGAAAGGAAGCTTCGAAGGACCGCGACAATCGTTCACCATCGGGTCGAACGACCAGATCTTCTCCGCCGACGCCTACAAGCCGATCATTGTAGCTTACAAGAACGGCGCGCCGATTCGGCTCGGCGATGTAGCGAACATCATCGACAGCGTTGAGAACGACCAGCTCGCCGCGTGGGTTGGCACGAAGAATGGCGAGAAGCCTGCGGTGCTGCTCGACATTCAGCGTCAACCAGGCGCGAACATCATCCAAACTGTCGAGCGCGTGAAACAACTACTGCCGCGCCTGACAAGCACGTTGCCGCCCTCCGTGCATGTCGATGTCCTGGCCGATCGCACCGAAACAATCCGTGCATCGGTGAGGGATGTGCAACTCACATTGCTGCTCACCACCGCGCTGGTTGTGATGGTGATGTTTCTCTTCCTGCGAAAGCTGTGGACCACGGTCATCACTAGCGTGGCCTTGCCGCTTTCACTCATCGGCACGTTTGGGATCATGTATCTCGCCGGATTCAGTCTCGACAATCTCTCGTTGATGGCGCTCACCATTTCGACCGGGTTTGTTGTCGATGATGCGATCGTGATGATCGAAAACATCGTGCGCTACATCGAAGCGGGCGACCCACCGCTGGAAGCCGCGCTCAAAGGCGCAAAGCAGATCGGATTCACGGTGATTTCGTTGAGCATCTCACTTGTTGCGGTTTTCATACCGCTTTTGTTCATGAGCGGGATCGTCGGTCGTTTGTTTCGCGAATTCGCGATCACTCTGAGCGTTGCGGTTGGCGTGTCGGCGTTCGTATCTTTGACGCTTACTCCGATGATGTGCGCCAAACTTTTGCGCGCGGAAAAGGAAGAAGAGCGTGAGCATACCAGCGCGTTCTACAGGCGCACAGAGGAATATTGGACGCGCTTTCGGAATTGGTACGAATACGGGCTGCGCTGGGTGTTGGCTCACCAGCGCTTCGTCTTGATCGTCGCTGTCGTTACGCTCGTCGCTACCATATTACTTTACATCATCGTGCCGAAAGGTCTGCTGCCGCAGCAGGACACCGGTGTGATTATCGGCGTAACCGATGCTGCCGAGAACATTTCGTTCAAGGCGATGATGGAGCGTGTGCACGCGGTATCGGACATCGTTCGGCAGGATCCTGATGTGGTCAGCGTCTCTGCCTCCGTGGGTGCTGGAACAGTAAACGCAACGATCAACACGGCACGCCTGTATATTGTGCTCAAACCGCATGACCAGCGTGCTAATGCGGAGAAAATTATCGAGCGGCTGCGTAATGCTACACGAGGTGTCGAAGGCGTCTCACTGTTCATGCAGGCAGCGCAGGATTTGCAAATCGACGCCCGGAGCAGTCGCACCCAGTTCCAATACATCTTGCAGGATGCCGATGCGACGGAGTTGGCGAACTGGACGCCTAAACTCGTGCGAAAACTTGGCCAACTACCGCAACTCACCGATGTGGCAAGCGATCAACAGGTAAACGGCTTGCAGCTCAACGTCGATGTCGATCGCGAAAAAGCGTCCCGGTTGAACGTACTTACACAGGCCATCGACGACACCCTTTACGACGCATTCGGGCAGCGACAGGTCTCGATCATCTTCACCCAGCTCAATCAATTCCGCGTGATTCTCGAAGTGGAACCGCAATTTCGTCAGTCGCCGGACTTACTCGACAAAATTTATGTGAAATCGAGCTCTGGCCAGCCTGTTCCTTTGAGCGCGTTCGCCATAATGCGAGTAAGCAATACCCCGTTGTCAATTCCACACCAGGGACAATTTCCCGCCGCGACCATCTCGTTCAATCTGCGCAGCGGCAATTCGCTCGGTGATGCGATCCCGGCGATTCAAAAAGCAGAGCGCGAAATTGGGTTGCCTGACACGATTGCGACCACCTTTACCGGCGCGGCGGAGGAATTCCGTTCGTCACTGACTAGCGAGCCTCTGTTGATTTTAGCTGCCGTGATCGTGATCTACATCGTGTTGGGAGTTCTCTACGAAAGTTACATTCATCCGATCACAATTCTCTCCACACTGCCCAGCGCCGGCGTCGGTGCTCTGCTCGCGCTACTCATTTGCCGCATCGATTTTTCGTTAGTCACCCTCATCGGCATCATCTTGCTCATCGGCATCGTGAAGAAAAACGCGATCATGATGATCGATTTCGCGCTGGACGCGGAGCGCAGGGAAGGACTCTCGCCGGAGGAATCCATTTACCAGGCTTGCCTGTTGCGTTTTCGCCCCATCATGATGACGACTGCTGCTGCGCTGCTAGGCGCTTTGCCCCTGGCTTTGGAATCTGGTACGGGCAGCGAGTTGCGGCG
>DASXMV010000072.1:0-21887 GCA_036495465.1 Candidatus Udaeobacter sp.
GGCGCGAAACGCGCCGCGCGAAAATTCAAACAGTCGGCGTTGCGTCGTTTACCTCGGAGAAAGTTTGTTGGTTTCAAGTAAGCGCGCTGCGATCGCCGCAGTTCGCCTTATAGACTTTCCAACATTCGATAAATCCTGGCGCAAAATCTCCGGGTCGCGCCGCGATCCAGCCATCGACAATTGGCTGCGCAAAGAATGCGCCCGTTTCGATCTCGGTTCGGTTTAGTGAAAAAGGACCATCAGCTTCGCCTCGATAAACCCAGATGAACTCCTGGCCCGTCCGTTCCGAAGCCGGGATCTTGGAAATTTTTTGGAGCGAAACAGAGACGCCCAGTTCCTCTTTAAGTTCGCGCATCGCAGTTTGGTCATAGCTTTCCGCCTCGCCAACGTGGCCGGCCGCGCTTGAATCCCATTGTAACGGATGCCGATCTTTCCAGCGCGAACGCTGCTGCAAATAAACTTCTCCTGTCGGGTTGAAAATCAGGATGTGAACGGCGCGATGGCGCAAGTTATTCCCATGCACCACGGAGCGGCAAGCACCGTATAAAACCCTGTCATTTTCATCCACGACTGGAAAACGCTCGCCGTCGATCAGCACGGTCTCCGGGGACTGTTGTGGCGCACCGAAATCTGCCAGGCTAATCCATTGAAGTAACGAGAGCTCTTCAGCTCGTGCATGGGGATTGATCTTTAGGCGAAACGCAAGAGCATTCCAGTCATCGACCTGTTGCCGAAGTAATTTTCCCAGTTGCTTTCTTCTCTGAGAAAAACCGAGCCGAATCAATTTCAAGAGCAATTCTTCGTCGTGCGGAGGCAATTCCTGGGGCTCTCGCGGCAGGATTCGCACCACTGCGGAATCCACTTCAGGTTGTGGAAAGAATACTGTTGCAGGAACAGTCCGCAGATATTTCACGTGGTGGCGCAGCTGGACTCGTAACGACAGCGCACCGTAATCACGAGTAGATGGCTTTGCAGAAAGCCGCGTAGCCATCTCTTTTTGTAATGTTAACAACCACAGACAGATAGGGCTTGGATACGCGAGGAACTTCATGAGCAGCGCGCTCGAGACATTGTACGGAAGATTGCCGACCAATTTAACCCGCGGACGGGAAAACAGAACGCGTGGATCGAACTTGAGCGCGTCGATATTTAATATTTCGAGCCCTTCCGAGTCGAAACGTTCGCGTAAAAAATCGGCTAGACGACGGTCCTTTTCGATTCCGAGTACGCGCGCGCCTCGCTCAAGAATAAGTTTTGTTAATGCCCCGAGACCCGGTCCAATCTCAAGCACGTAATCGTCCCGAGTAATCCCCGCCTGATCGACGATCCATCGGGCGAGGTTTTGATCGTGCAGAAAATTTTGTCCGAGAGTCTTGACCGGCGAAACACGTATTTCCTGAAGCGTCGTCCGTATCTCGGAGAGCTTCATAGGAAGAGGGAAGAATACGCCATAAACCGGGCGAAACTGGCCGTTTTGTTCACAAATTCGTGTGAGCAAATTACACAGCGGGGAGCGATTTTATTCACAAGTTATTCACGGGGAATGTGCGACGGATTTCACCGTTGTGATCAGCATTCGGCCGGGGCGCTCCCGAACGCTCATTAAGCTTTTTCCAATGCGTGACGCCGGCGCTTTTTTCGGTTTTTCAGGTACGTGCGGCGCGCATCCTTGAGAGACACGCCTTCGATAAAATAGGCAGTCGCCGCGCGACCGATTCCGTACGTTCCCGAACCTGCCACAAGTCCGCACACGATGTTTCCCCAGCCGGGAAAAAATTTCAGGACTGCGCGGGCACCTTCACGAAGAAGCATCGCTGCGCCAACGTTTGCACCGAGGGCGCCGGCGAATTCCGCAGCTGCACGCAAGCTGCGTTCCCGTCCGCTTACGTACATGATTCCGGAGACCATCATCAATTGCAGACTGGTGAGAATCGGCAGGTCTGCGAGCGGAATCGGCTGGGCACCAATGGCAGTACAAACGGCAGTTGTTGATTTTACCAGTAACTGCGCCACTTCACGCTGTGCGTCACGATCTCGCGCTATCCGAATCATTTCCATTCGCGCTTCGTTTGGTAATTCGCGCGCCAGCGTCGACATCAGACGATGTGCTTGCGCAGCAGGCAATTCAAATCCGCGATCATTATCCAGAGCGGCCAGACTCAATGTTTCCAAAAAGGGGCCTTGTTTCACAAGAGCTGATTCGACGGGAAATTTGTCGCGCGATGCATTTACGCCATTGTGATCACGCGTAACCGCTTTTTCCAAAACCGGAACGATGACTTCTATTATCTTTCGATCCACTTGCACGGTCTCGTTCCAGCTGAGGTAACTGTTCAGGTCGGCCAGTTCGCGTTGTTCCAATTCAAATTCGAGTCGGTCATCGTGAATAAAGAAAATCATATCAGCGGGCCGATATTTGAGTTCGTCCCGGATGTGAACGGCAGTGGAATGATCGACTCCTCTGATATCAATGACGGAGATTTTTCCCCGCTCAGGAAAATCGACGTCGAACCAGCGGCAAAGCGGCACCGGCGCATTCGGCGCGACAAATTCAGCCGGACTAAATAGTGCCGACATGATTTCCCGCGCAGGCACTTTTGCTGAGCCGGCAAAAAGAAAACGCGGTGGACGTTGCTGGAGAAATAATTGCTTGAGTGGAGTGAGCTCGCTAAGAACGGCCTTTCGGATCTTGGAAGGCAATCTGCCTGCAAGACGTTCGAGTCTCTCAACAATTTGAAGAAGTGATGGCGTTTTCACGGATAGAGGCGTCTGTTATTATCGGCCTTGTCTGGATCGGACAATTGTCGAAAGTAAATGTTCGGCCATACAGGGCTTCGCGTCTTAATCTTTAAGCTGAAATTTTAAATCTTTCTTCTTTCCCATGAGTCTAAACATCAAAATTCTATCCGAGGCGGCGAACCAGGCACGTGGTTTGTGCATGGACGCTGTCGAAGCTTCGAAATCCGGTCACCTTGGGCTTCCGTTAGGCTGCGCCGAAATCGGCGCCGTGCTTTACGGACATGCCTTAAAATACAATCCGGACAAACCGCGCTGGATCAATCGCGATATCTTTGTTCTCTCGGGCGGCCACGGCAGCATGTTTTTGTACGCGTGGCTGCACATGAGCGGTTACGACCTGCCCATGTCCGAAATCAAGCGATTCCGTCAATTGCATTCGAAAACACCCGGCCACCCTGAATTCGGCGAAACGCCCGGTGTCGAATGCACGACGGGACCGCTGGGCCAGGGCGTCGGCAACTCGGTGGGGATGTCAGTGGCGACGAAAATGGCAGCAGCACGTTTCAACACCGATGAACACAAAATTCTAGATCAACATGTGGTCTGCCTGTGCAGCGACGGTGACATGCAGGAGGGCGTCGCCTCCGAGGCGTGTGCGCTCGCCGGGCACTGGGGTCTCGATAATCTAATTTTTATCTACGATTCAAACGCCGTCACTCTGGATGCGGCGGCGAAAGTGACGCAGAGCGAAGACACGCACAAACGCATGGAGGCCTACGGCTTCGATGTTCAGGAAATCGAGGGCCAGGATATGCAGGAATTTCTCGACGCGTTCAACGTGGCCAAAAGGCGCGACAACGGGAAACCTCAATTCATCATCGCACACACGCTGATCGGCAAAGGTATCCCGGAAGTAGAAGGCACATTCAAGGCGCATGGAGAAGCCGGCGCAAAATACGTGGACGCGTCGCGCAAGGCGCTCGGCTTGCCAGAAGAACATTATTTCGTGTCGAAAGAAGTGTACGATTATTTTGCGGAACACAAAAAGGAGCTCCTCGCCGATTATGAAAAGTGGGAGGAAACCTACGACGCATGGCGCAAAAAAAATCCTGATAAGGCGAAGATGCTCGATGACGGATTGGAACGGAAAGTCCCCGCCGATCTGTTCTCGAAGATCCCTGACTTCCCCAAAGACGCGAAACTGGCAACGCGAAAAGCTGGCGGCGATGTATTGCAGCCTATCGCGCAAGCGATGCCGTTATTGATAGGCGGCAGCGCCGATTTGTACGGATCGACAATGAATTACATCAAGGACGGCGGCGACTTCAATCGTGATAATCCTGCTGGACGCAACATGCACTTTGGCATTCGCGAACATGGGATGTGTGCAATCCTCAATGGCATCTCTTATCACGGACTCTTCCGCGCATCGGGCGCAACGTTTACGGTTTTCACTGATTATTGCCGCGCCGCCATTCGATTGGCCGCGCTGGCGAAGCTGCCGAATACTTACATTTTTACGCATGATTCCATTGGCGTGGGCGAAGATGGCCCGACACATGAACCGGTGGAGACGGTGAGTTCCGTCCGATTAATACCGAACATCGATGTCATTCGGCCGGCAGATCCCGAAGAAACTGCGGGCGCGTTTGTGGCAGCAATGGAACAGGTCGAAGCACCGACTTTTCTCGCGCTCACCCGACAGGCAGTACCGATGTTAAACGAGATCGGCGTGGAGACACGTCGCGAAGGAGTGTTGCGTGGCGGTTACATTGCCAGAAAGGAGAAAGGCAAACTCGATCTGATCATCATGTCATGCGGCAGCGAATTGCAGCATGCGCTCGCGGCGGCGCAACAGCTCGGGGATGGCGTGCGCGTGGTTTCGATGCCGTGCTTCGAACGTTTCGATCGTCAGCCGTCAGAATACCGCGATGAAATCTTGCCTTTCGAATGCCGCAAACGCGTCGCAATCGAAGCCGGCGTGACCCAGCTTTGGTACCAATACGTAGGTCTCGACGGAAAGGTGATCGGACTCCACCAGTTCGGGTTAAGCGCGCCGGGTCCGGAAGTGATGAAGGAACGCGGGATCGACGCACAACACGTAGTTGATGCGGCGAAGGCGCTTTTGGGCGTGAGCAACTGATTTTCGCAGGCGACGCTAGAACGCCTCGTCCGGCTCCGCTACTTCGTCCGCGCGATCTTCGAAACGCGTGAATTCGTTGCGGAATGTAAGTTTGACATCCCCGATTGGCCCGTTCCGTTGTTTCGCAATGATTAGTTGAGCCTGGCCCTTCAGCTCTTCGCGCTCTTCGTCGGTGTCTGCGTAGTATTCTTCACGAATTAATAGTGCCACCAAGTCGGCATCCTGCTCGATTGAACCCGACTCTCGCAAGTCCGCCAGCCTGGGAACTCCCTTGCCGCTACCTGTTCGAATCTCCGGATTACGGTTTAACTGTGCGACAACAATGATTGGTATGTTTAGCTCCTTCGCCAGACCTTTCAGGCCTGCCGAAATCTCGGATATTTCCAGCTGACGATTATCCTGCGCGCGCCGCGACGTCGACCGGAGCAGTTGTAAATAATCAATGATGATGAGTCGTATGTCTTGCTGCGCTTTGAGCCGGCGCGATTTCGCCCGTAATTCCAGGATGCTCAGACCGGCAGTGTCGTCGATAAAGATCTTTGCTTCTGCAAGCTTGGAGGCAGCATGCGTGAGCTTTGGAAAATCAGACTCAGCAAGGAATCCATCCCTTGTTTTGGCCAGGTTGACGCGAGCGCGTGAGCAAAGCATGCGTTGAACGAGTTGTTGGGCGCTCATCTCCAGGCTGAAAATCGCGACAGGCAGCTTCGTCTCAATCGCAGCGTGTTCCGCGATATTCATCGCCAGAGCCGTTTTCCCCATGCTTGGGCGCGCCGCAATTACGATCATCTCTGAAGGATGCAAACCGCTTGTCAGTTTGTCTAAATCGCGAAAGCCCGTAGAGACTCCTGTAATCGCCCCTTTGTTCTCAAAGAGCTTCTCGATCGACTCGAGGGTGCTCATCACTTGCTCTTTCATCGAAAGCAGCTGGCCTTTGAAACGGTCTTCGCCGACTGCGAAAATGCGTTGTTCTACTTCGTCGAGGAGACTGTTCACTTCGTTCTGTTCTTCGTAGGCGCGCCGAACACTTTCGGTAGCGGCAGAAATGATTTCGCGAAGAATGTATTTATCGCGAACGATCTCAAGGTAGTACTCAAGATTCGCGGCTGTTGGAACAAACGTGAATAAACCCGTGACGAACGCCGCACCGCCCACGTTGTCGAGCAGGTTCCGGTCGCGCAAAATCTGCGTGAAGGTGATCAGGTCAATTGCCTGCCCTGCATTCCAAAGATCGACAAGAACAGTATAGATCGTTTGATGAGCCGGGACGTAAAAATATTGCTCGTTAATTTTCTCAACACATTCGGCGATGGCCTGCCGCGGCGAAAGCAGCATTGAGCCAAGAACGCCTTGTTCCGCCTCGACGCTATGGGGCGGTGTGCGGTGAATATCCTGCGCAGAACCTGTTTGCGAAATGGGAACAACTTTTTCACCGATCCGCGCCGCCGAACCTCGGCCAGCGCCATTTCCCGCTTTACGAGGCTTCTCTCCTGTCCATGCGGACGATTGAGTCGCCATTTATTCGGTTTCTTTTTTCCTTCGGAAAAATCGATGCTTCGTTTTCTTTTCAGGCTCCTCGGTGGCAGCGCCTTCAGCCTCGCTCTTGGGCTCTTCTGCGGACTTAACCTGAAAAATAAGATGTGCAGTCACATCGTGATGCAACTTGATCGCGACATCGTGCTCGCCGGTCTCTTTGATCGGACGCTCGAGAACAATTTTGTGCCGGTCAATGTCCATGCCGAGTTCATTTTTGACGCGATTCACGATGTCCTGCGCGGTAACTGATCCAAATGCCTTTCCAGTTTCACCGGTCTCCAGCGTGAAAATGAATCGCGCCTTGTTAAGACGACGCGCCAATTCTTCGCCCTCATTCAATTCGCGCGCTTCGCGCTCGGCGCGTTTCTGCTTAAGCGCATCGATCTGCCGCAACGCACCGGCTGTCACTTCATGGGCCTTTCCGCGCGGCAGTAGATAGTTGCGGGCATAGCCGCGGCGAACTTTGACAACATCCGCTTCGGCCCCCAGGCCTGGAACGTTTTCGGTTAAGATGAGTTCAGTCAAAGGCATATTGATTTTTAGTAAATGCGCTCAGCAATTTTTTCAACTCCGAGGGGCTTGGCGAATGTCGATTCTAAAATCGAGTCACGCGCTGTCAACGGGAGAATGCAAAATGTTACAAAAAATCTCGTCGCACCTCAGTCCGTCTTGTGAACGAAGGGAAACATCTCTGACTGACCTTACGCGCCCGGCTGGAAGATCAGAGATTCAAACCATCCCAAGTTTCATTCGGCCAGCTTCGCTGATCATGTTTTGATTCCACGGCGGGTCCCAAACGAGTTGGACCTCCGCTTCGTCCACACCGTCAATGCTCAAGATTTTGCTTTGCGCGTCGTGTGCGATCGCCGGACCCATGCCGCAGCCCGGTGCAGTGAGCGTCATTTTCACTTCCACGCGAGTGCCGCCTTCCTCCTTTTTGATCAAACGGCAATCATAAACCAAGCCTAGATCAACAATGTTAACCGGTATCTCAGGATCGTAGCATTGGCGAAGCTGGTTCCACACATCTTCTTCTGAAACCTCACCGTTCGTTGTGGGGACCGATTTTTGAGTGGATTGCCCCTGCGGCTTTTCAAGACCCAGAGCATCGAGATCGTTTTCCGCGATCCGGGCCAAACCCTGGTATGTCGCAATTGTGTAGCTGCCGCCCAGGCTTTGCGTGATTACACCCTGGGTTCCAGCTGGAACTGTCGTCGTTTGCCCACTGGGGATTTGGATCGCATCGCAATCGCGGGTCAATGTGAATTCAGTGTTCTCGTACATGGCTCTTATTCTTCAACAGCTACTATGCCACAGCCCAAACAAAATGACGAATGGTGAAATGATACCGGATGACCGGCAGTGGTAATTTCCACGGGAATTCGACATTCCTGTTTGGCCACCCTTAGTACACATCGCGCTTGTAACGTTTCTCGCTCTTGAGCTTCTCGACATATTCATTGGATTGATCGACAGTTTTACCGCCTTGCTCCTGCACTATTTTGCGAAGCATCGCATCGACGTCCTTGGCCATTCGTTTGGCGTCACCACAGACGAAAAAGTGCGCCCCTTCGGCATCGATCCACTTCCAAATCTCTGCAGCATTCTCATTCATCTTGTGTTGGACATAGATTTTATCGGCTTGATCACGTGACCACGCGCAATCGAGCCGTGTGAGAAGCCCGTCTTTCTTGAATTCCTGAAATTCTTCGCCGTAGGCATAATCGCAGCTCTGATGCTGCGACCCGAAGAAGAGCCAGTTCTTACCTTTTGCCCCAGTCGCCTTGCGTTCTTGCAAGTAGGCGCGGAACGGTGCTACGCCAGTTCCTGGACCTATCATGATGAGCGGAATGTCCGGACCTTCCGGCAAATGAAAATGCCTTGCCACGCAGGGATAAACTGGCACAGCGACGTTATCAGCCCGTTCCGCAAGAAAGGAAGAGCAGACTCCTTTGCGAAGCCGGCCGTGACTTTCATAGCGCACAACGTCGACAATGAAGTGGACCTGGTCCGGATAGGCTTTCAAACTCGACGCCACTGAATAAAGCCGTGGCTGCAGTTTTGTAAGCAAACCCACAAATTCCTCAGGTGTGAAACGCGCGGATGGATGGTCAATTAGAAAATCGATCACTTCCATTCCCCAGAGATAAGTCTGCAGGTCCTGCTTGCGTTCCGGAGCGAGGAGAGAATGCAACGTTGGCGCAGCACTGGCCCGGTGGGCGATGGCTTTCAAGAATTTCGAAGTGGGCTGCGTAATACTGTAGTCGCGCAGCAACGCTTCGCGGAACGTTGTCGGAGCTCCTTTCGGTCGCGGGACTTGTTCATCTCCTGTGGCTTTGAGCCTGTGAATGACCTCATCAACGAGCTCAGGATCATTCGTTGCACAAACGGCCACCGAATCGCCGACCTCAAAGCTCAGTCCCCATCCGGTCAGGTCGAGTTCAAAATGGCGCGTGTCCTTCTCTGATTCCCGCCCGCTCAGGCGACGGTTGACCAAAAGCTTGGCCGGAAATGGGTTTACTCGCGAATACGGGGCAGCGGCAACAGAAGCTTCAGCATGCATAAAGATTTTGTAGCGGCGATTTCTGACCGTCGCAAATTTTCGACAATCATTCCCAATCGCCAACGTCGCAAACATTCATCGCCCACTTGCCAGCCGTGCATTGCGTCACAGCTGCCATTTTCGATGCACTGAAGTGCTCCTGCTGCCAAGTATTGACAAGATAAACGACAATCGCGTTAAGGTCGGGGAAGTGGTGTCATACTGGGCCGAGGTGTTGGGGGCGGTTGGGGAATATTAAACAGGGTCCGAAGATCGCCAATCGCAGGGCTATTAGTCGGAAAGTAGGGATTGGGCGCAGAGATCGGATTTGGCAAATTGTCGCGGCTGCGCGCCGATAAAGGAGGCAGGTTCCAGTTCCACTCGATGAACTTTAATATCGATGCATGATCGGCGTAGGTGTGATCGATGTGACCTCGCTTTGCAAAAGGTGAAACTGCGATTAACACGGTGCGCGGCCCGTCACCGAAGAAATCGATCGGCTGAATGTATCCCGAGTCATAAAGGCCACCGCTTTCATCAAACGTGATTAGGATTGCTGTATCGCTCCACAGCTGATCGTTCGCTTTTACGCTGTTCACTATTTTGCGGACAAACGCCTCGAACAATGGCGGCGTCGAGCTACCAGGGTGACCATCGAGCAGCACATCGGGCTTTATGTAGGACACGGCTGGCAACTGGTTGTTGGCAACATCGGTATAAAACTGCGTTAAATCGACCAGGTTTTGCCGCAAGGACGTGGTCATAATCGAAGTGGAATATTGGAAGGCATTGCAAATGGCGCAGTAGAGCACGTTGTTTGGCGGGTCACCAGCCGCCAAATCGAAGCCGCCTCCATAGTATTTCCACGAGATATTGTTGGCTGATAATGTGTCGCCTATGGTCGGGAGACTCTGCGGACCGATCGAAAAAGAAGGCCCAGCCGGGAATTCGTTTGTATCGGTGTTGCTGATTATCGTGCCGGTATGGGTGTAGTAGGGATAATCGTTATTGAGTTGATACCAATGATTCGAGTCGCAGTTGCCGTTGTTGAACGGGGGGTACGGCAGAGCGTGTAGATAACTCATGATTGGTTGAACGCCGGGCTGCGCATTATCTGAACAGTTAGTGAAAGCGACACCTGTATTACCTGGGTCGGTAGTGTTAAAGCGGTCGTTATTGTAAAAATTGTTTGTGCCAGTTCTGGGATTAGGATCCTCGATTAGATCAGCGGCCGGCATGGTCGGATTTCCGTTCGCGTCGGTAATGTAAAAGACGTCACCTGTGAACAAGAATTGCGAATTTGGACCAGTGCCGCCCATCACCGGCTGGTGGTAATTGTCGCTGATGGCATAGTTCTCCGCCAGGTCGAGAAAGTACGGGAAATCACCCTGCGCCATGCTATAGAAACCCATCGCCACGCCACCTTGAAATGTATCCTGGTCTGTCATCGGCGGGTTAAAAAAACCCCAGCCCACGCTTATCGCAACCCAGGTGAAAAGGTCGCCCTTGCAGCCGCTCGGATTTTGTGGCGTGATGTTCGCAACAGAGCAATCGGACTGTTGCCACATCTGATAAAAACGATGAACCGGATCACCTGTGTTACTCGTGTAATTCGTGTTGGTTATGGGAAGGATTAAGAGGGGCACACAGTTGTTCAGGCTCAAGGAGGCGCCTATGAGCGAGTAAGGCGCGTTCGGCAAATTCGATGGATAACGGCAATCCGGTACGGGAAGCAAATCCGGGGGAAAATAAAAACTTTGACCAGTTCCTCCAGCCCAAAGGAGACCCTGGGACGTTGCATCAAGTCCCACATCGTCGCAGAAACCGATTATTTTGCCTAAGGTGAGTGGGCATGGACCGAGTGGCAATGCACTGAGGGTGGTGCTCGGCTGCGGAAGCGGTCTAAACGCGCCAGTTTGCGTGGGACTCAACTCATATGTGACCGTGTCGGTCGCTTGTTGCTGTTCTGCAGCATTGTTCGATCCCTGGAGGCCGTTGATTAACACGATGTTTTTAGAAAGCAGGTTCCATATTGTCTGGGAGCCTGGTGGCACGTAAGTACCAAACACGTTGTCAAAGCTACGATTCTCCCCGACTACCACGATAAGGTGGCGGATTGGCGAGCGTGGATCGCCAAGCGCTAAGGGGGAACTCTTATTCTGAAGGCTTTCGGACCTGTTCGCTCTTTTGGAAGGAAGCGAGATCCGGAGATTCCCCGGAGCGGCAGCCAACATACCCAGGCAGATCGCGGCTGAAACTAAAATGGAGGCGATTGTAATTCTCATGTGATTTGTTGTTTTGGAGCGACGCGAATTGTGGCAATTCGTCGAACGAGCTGCAAAACAATTTCATGGGAAATGGTGCGTTTTAGCGCGCCAAAGGAGCGATTCTGGATCTCTTTCGGTTGCGGCGGCTTTTCGGCGCATCCGACGCAACTGTAATCGCGAAATCCACCTGTCGTTTGAAGGCGTCAACCCGAACGACAAACACAGATAACTCGTCACCAACGCTAAAGCGTTTGCGCGACTGCCGGCCGATGAGCTGCCGTCGAGCCTGATCAAACAAATAAAAATCATCCATTAACGAAGAGACGTGTACCAAACCGGTCACGAGAGCGTCAGGTAATTCCACCATCAATCCGTAGTTGCGGACATCGACGATTGTGGCGCGAAAAATCTGAGGATTGCGGGCGTCGAGCTGACGTTGAAAAAACTCCAGCTTTTTCATCTGGGTTGCCTCAACTTCCGCATCGGCTGCGGTCCGTTCCGTGGCTGAGATATGCTCGGCGATGGACGCGACCTCAGCCATGTCGGGGTTTAATCCAGGTTTTTGGTGGCGCCGGACCGCGGATGACATCCGTCCACTTTGCGAACCCGCGGCAGCAAGCGCGCGATGCACTACCAAATCAGCATAGCGCCGAATAGGACTGGTAAAATGCAGGTAATTTGCCTTGGCCAAGCCGTAATGGCCCAGCGGTTGCGGAGAGTAACGGGCGCGTTTCAAGCTTTTCAGCAAGGCCACCTTAAGGGGTTGCTCCTCCGGTTTTCCACGAAACGATGCCAGCAATCGCTGCAGTTCAGCGCGATGAGTCAGGTCCCCGACTCTGTAATTAAAACTGAGAACGAATTCGCGATACTCAGCCAATTTTTCCGGGTCCGGATTTTCATGGACTCGATAGATGGTTGGAATCGCGCGTTTTTTCAGTTCGCGTCCAACAGCCTCGTTTGCGGCAAGCATGAATTCTTCGATCAATTGGTGCGATTGATCGTTTTCGACGCGTTCTAACTTTACAGGACGCCCCTCTTTATCCAGCCAAACTTTTACCTCTGGAAAATCGAGATCCAGCGCGCCTTGTTCGAATCGTTTACGCCGCAATATCGCAGCGAGCTCCCAGGCCAGGTGCAGCCGTTCGCTCAACAGATCGTGAGCTGGACCTGTCAGGATCGCATAAGCCTGTTTGTACGTAAGCCGGTGCGCACTTCGAATCACACTGCGTGCAAAATGGGCGCTTTTTACCGCTCCATTTTTGTCGAAATCGAGAAATACCGAATGCGTGAGCCGATCGACTCCGGGATTGAGGCTGCAAACGCCGTTGCTCAATCGTTCAGGCAACATCGGAATCACGCGATCAGGCAGGTAAACACTGTTTCCACGCCGGCGCGCCTCGCGGTCCAGCGGACTGCCAGGTTCCACGTAAGCGGCAACATCGGCAATGTGTACACCTAGCCGCCAACCGCTTCCCGTTTTTTCCACATGAATGGCGTCGTCGAAATCGCGGGCGTCATCCGGATCGATAGTAACGATAAATTCCTCGCGCAAATCTTTGCGTCCTTCGAGTTGCGAGGCGTCAATGGTGTTAGAAATTCCCTGCGCCTGATCCAGAACATCCCTAGGAAATTCCGTTGGCAGATGATATTTCCGGATGATCGACAGCACGTCGACGCCTGGGTCCGATCCCCGACCAAGCACTTCGATAATTTCGCCTTCGGGATTAACATGGCGCGATTCCCACGGCTCCAGGCGGACCACAACTTTGTCGCCAACCTGTGGTGCGACCTTTGACGTTGCGGCAGGCAAGCTTACGGCGTCGCGCTGGTGCTGAGGCGATTTAGAGACATGCCCCACGTAAACGTCATGGACGAAGCGGGGGTCGTCGGGGACCACATAATAAAAATTCCGGGAACATTGGAGCGTTCCGACGATTGTGTCGTGAGCGCGCTCCAGAATTCGAATCACCCGCCCTTCGCGGCGTCCTTTGATGCGCCTGACAGGTTCGTCCCGTAATATCCGCGCGACCACGCGGTCGCCGTGCATGGCTACTCCGATGTTTTCAGCCGCGATGAACGTGTCCGGTTCGCCCGATTTTTCCGAGGTAAGAAATCCGTAACCGGCTTGATGAATAGACAACCTGCCCGTCACGAGGTCCGCTTCGGCCGGCAGTATGTAGCAATTTTTTCGGACGCGCGCGATTTGACCGGCTCGTTCCAGTTCGCGCAAAGTTTTCCGCAGAGCAACCAGCTTGTTGCCTTTCAAAGCAAGCTTGCGCGCGATTTCGGCTCTATCCAGCGGGCGGTAATCTTTGCGCGCCAGAAGAACCAATATTTGTTCTTGAATGTTACGTCCGTTTGCGGCCATGGAGGCGAAACAATGTGGAATCCGTTTATCGTCGATGTAACGCGACTCCAATGCGAGGTCGAATATTGCGAACAACGATAATTGCCAGTGCAGGCGTGATTGCGCTCGGAGCGATCACCTCATTCGCTGCAGGAGGGGCCAAAATGAAGATCACAAGTTCTGCTTTTCAAGAAGGCGCCAATATTCCGTCAAAATTCACATGTGACGCCGGGAACACCAGCCCGCCTTTGCAAATCGCTGGAGTCCCGACCGGCGCGAAGAGTCTGGCTTTGATTGTCGATGATCCCGACGCTCCAAGCGGGCTGTTCACGCATTGGATGATTTGGAACATTTCGCCACAGACAAATGCGGTCACGGAGGGAAACATGCCCAAGGGAGTACACGGAACAAACGACTTTGGCAGATCCGATTACGGCGGCCCGTGTCCACCGTCTGGCATGCATCGTTATTACTTTAGAATTTTTGCCCTGGATCGCGAGCTCGACTTGCCCTCGGGTGCAAAGCGGAGTCAGCTGGATGCAGCAATGAAAGGCCATGTTGTTGCGCAAGGGGAGTTAATGGGACGCTATTCGCGAAAGAAATAAGGTTGCAGGCTGTTGTCGTTACGTCAGCCAGCAACGCTGCCGCACGTTTCAATTTAGTGAGGCTTCTCGATTTTCGAATAATCCAGGTTTGGTGATAGTCTCATCCATAATGCGTGGGAGGCTTTGGAAAATTGGCGAACGCGTGTTCGATCTCTCCCGGCAGGGGTTAATTATGGGCGTGTTGAATGTGACGCCGGATTCATTTTCCGACGGTGGAGAATTTTTGAACACGGAAAATGCCGTGGAACACGGCCTAAGAATGGCAGCGGAAGGTGCGGATATTGTCGATGTCGGTGGCGAATCGACACGACCCGGTGCGCAGGCTACCTCGGGAGAGGAAGAATTGCGGCGCGTGATCCCGGTAATCGAGCAATTGCGCAGAAAAAGCGAAGTCATTATTTCGATTGATACGTCAAAGGCGGAAGTCGCGCGTGCGGCCGTTCGGGCGGGAGCATCGATTGTGAACGATGTCACCGGCGGGCGAGCCGACGAGGAGATGATGCAACTAATCGCCGAGACAAAAGCGGCTTTCGTCATTATGCATATGCAGGGAACTCCACTGACGATGCAGATCGCGCCACATTACACGAACGTCGTGTTGGAGGTTGCCGATTTTTTTCGACAACAATATGCCCGCGCCATAGTTTATAATATTGACCCTATGGCGATTGCGTTTGATCCGGGCATTGGTTTCGGAAAGACGCTTGAGCACAACCTCGAGTTGCTGGCACAGGTTGAACGGTTGCGCGCGTGCGATCGGCCAATCGTGATTGGCGTTTCCCGAAAATCGTTCCTGGGTAAATTGATAAACTCCGCGCAAACCAGCGACCGGCGGGCGCCGGCGGTGGCGTTGACATCGTTGCTGCGGCTGCGCGGCGCGGACGTGCTTCGTGTCCATGAGGTCAAAGAAAACGTGAACGCCTTAAAGGTAACGGAAGCGATTCTTCACAGGACAAAATGATGCATCAGCTCATTGATCTCTGGTTCCGAGGATGGCGCAGTCTGGTCGAAATACTGTTGCTGAGCGTGGCGATTTACTATGGCTATCTTTACTTCCGGGGAACACGTGGCGCGAAAGTGCTTACCGGACTGGCGATCGTCTGCTTGACGCTGACCCTGATCTCGACACTCCTCAATTTGGTCGTGATCGGCTGGATCGTGCGGAGCTTTTCGGTTTTTCTGGCCGTCGCCCTGGTGGTGATTTTTCAGCCGGAGTTAAGACGTGGACTGGCCGCCCTTGGGGGACATCCCATTTTCTCGCTGACCAGCGAGAAACGCGAAACTGTGCATGATTTGGCTGAAGCGGTGATGCAACTGGCAAACAAGCAGTTCGGTGCGCTGATCGCGATTGAGCGCGACACATCGATTCGAGTTTATGAGGAAACGGGTGTAACAATCGACGGAGATTTTTCCGTCGAACTCATCCTGACCATTTTCCATCCGAAGTCCGCGCTGCATGATGGAGGAGTGATCATTCGCAACGGGCGAATCGCAGCCGCGGCTTGTATTTTTCCGGTGAGTCAGCGTGAGACGCTCGACAGAAGCCTGGGACTGCGCCACAGAGCCGGACTCGGAATTACCGAGGAATCGGATGCCGTGGCCGTGGTGGTCTCCGAGGAAACAGGCAATATTTCTATTTGTCACAGGCGCCGAATTGAGCGCAATTTTACCCCGGAAACCTTCCGGCAACGCATCGCGGAGATTTTGTTGCACAGCAAATATGAAGAGACTGATTCTGAAAAACTGGCGCGCGAAGTTGATCTCTCTCCTGCTCGCGACAACCCTCTGGTACCTGATCAAAAAGAACGTAGCGACGACGCCCTCGCTGTCTGACAGGCCATCACCGGCACCGATTACGGAAACGCGTTGAAGCGCAATCTGGTTACTGCAAGAAACGCGATAGATTTTCTTCTTCCCAGCGCCGGGCGCGCCGATAACCGCGGAATTGGCGCTCGCGACGGTTAAATTCTTCCGTGTGAACTCGCCGTCGACCGCGGGAAAGCACTTCGTCAGGCACCACTGAGTGCAGCATTTCGTGATACAGTATGTATCGAAGGAACCAGGAAGGCACAAACGGCTGATCGAGTGCTCGATTGATGCGAATCACGCGATCCTGCTCCTGAATGGTGCCAAAAATGAAATACTCTTTCGGAAGATGCTTTCGCCGACGGCCCCACATCACTTTGTAACCACGAAGACGTCCGCGAAAGTACCGTTTGTTCAAGTCGTCAAACATCGGAAGGAGGTCGAAATGCGTCCCTTCATGCAAAAGATTCAACTGCCGTTGCATTGGCAACTTTGGATGAGCGACCTTCCGTTTCGTCTTTTTCTTCGTCTTCCTAGGCATTGCGCTTCCCATAAAAAATCGAACCTCAAAAGGACTTTAGTGTTCTTCAATTCTGGACACAAGTGAAGTGCCAGAAATTCCGAGTGAAAGTTTACAACTATCTAATATCCAATGGATTAGGATGGACAACTCACGACAGAGGCATGATTGGTGTAATTCCAACCAACACTGGCTTTTAAAGAGAAAAATAGTGCTGCATTCACAACCCCATTTAAGTGGCAATTCCGCATTCTGAATGAGTCGTGAAACGCAGCTACGATTTTTGTTAACCGAAGGTCCGTCCGAATCGCCGCGCCACAATTTTTGCGAAGATCGCAATGCGCGTGTAATTATTGTCGTTTCCCTGCGGAGGCGGGGGAAGATCTAATCGGATTCGAACAAAATGACGCCGTTTCTTCGAAAATTACTCGGCCAAAACTGGGTTCTACTGTTGAGCATGCTGGCGCTCGCGGTTTTTGGAGTCATCGCAATCTATAGCGCCACATCAACGCGCTCAGACGCTTATGCCGCGGATTTCTGGCGAAAACAGGCGAACTGGGTGATCGTCGGCGTCTTCGCTTTCATGCTGACCAGCCTGATTCACTATCGTTGGATTCGCTGGGGAGCGCTGCCGATGTACCTGGCTGGTATTGTGTTTTTGATCCTGACGAAGTTTATGGGCACAAAGGTCTACGGGGCGCGCAGCTGGTTGCATTTGGGTCCGGTCAACTTTCAGCCAGCACAGCTTGCGGTGGTGGCCGGGATCATGGTCCTAGCCCTGTTTCTGACTCAATTTCGCGAAATGCATCCGATGCTGCGGTTGCTCTTCTGCGGTGCAATTGCCGCCGCGCCATGTTTGCTCATTCTGATGCAACCTGACTTGGGTGAAGTTATTATTTGGGTGCCGGTGCTTTTGGGCCTGTTGTTCGTGGGCGGTCTTCCATTGCGTTATTTACTTTGCCTGATCCTCGTCGGAATCGCTTTCATCCCTATCGCCATCAATTTTGGTTTAAAACCGTATCAACAACAGCGGATCACTGCGTTCACACATCCCGATATTGACAAACAGGGCTCCGCCTGGGCGATTAACCAATCTCTGATCGCTATCGGATCTGGCGGTTGGTCAGGCAAGGGCTTCAAGGCGCCAAATACACAGATCGAACTTGGCTTCCTTCCGGCTACAGCCGTGCACAACGACTATATTTTCTCTGCGATCGGCGAGCAGTGGGGATTCATTGGAGGCATGTTTTTGATCGGAGGGTTCGCGCTCCTCCTGATGACGTGTCTCTTCGTCGGCTTTTTTGCCGGCGATCAATTGGGTCTGCTTCTGGTTGTCGGAATCACGGCCCTTATCTTTACGCACATCTTTCAAAACATGGGAATGACGATTGCAATGCTTCCAATCACCGGCGTGCCATTGCCCTTAATCAGTTACAGCGGCTCGTTCGTCTTAATGATCATGTTCGGCCTCGGCCTTGTGAACAGCGTTTGGATACACCGGAAAGTTCCTGCCTAGGACAACGTGAGGTGATTCGTTACAAGGTGCGGTTATTGCATCGGACGCCCTCCTCGCAATCTTGTGGTGCTCGAACACGTTAAGATTTTAACCGTTCCACTAGTTTGACGTGGCGAAACCCAAACATGAACGCCGATTACAAGGTCAAGCTGGAGGTTTTCGAAGGACCTCTTGATCTATTGCTTTATTTGATCAAGCAGGATGAAATCGACATTTACGATATTTCGCTTGAACGAATCACTCGTCAGTACCTCGAACATCTTCAGGCGTTTAAGGAACTGAATATCGATCTCGCCGGCGAATTCATCGTCATGGCAGCGAACCTCATTTACCTGAAAAGCCGCAGCCTTCTGCCAATTGATCAACAGCCGCCCGCAGAAGATGCTGAGGAAGACGACCCGCGCTGGGACTTAATCCGACAGCTGATTGAGTATAAAAAATTCAAGGAAGCCGCAGCGGAACTGCATCTGCGCGAGGTGGAGCGGGAACGAATTTTCGCCCGAGAAGCGGGAACCTCGTCTTTACTGCAAGAACCGTTGCGTCTGGAAGAGGTCGGAATTTTTCAGTTGATTAACGCATTTCAGATGGTGATCAAACGAATCGAAGCGCAACACGATGTGCAGGAGATTTTCGCGGAACGTTTCAGCGTTTCAGAGAAGATTGATATGATTTTGCAACGAGTCGCAAATAATGCGCGTTTGCGTTTTTCGGAGTTGTTTGGGACTGCCGTATCGCGCGTGGAAGTCGTGGTCACTTTTCTCGCGCTTTTAGAGCTCATTCGTCTCAAACAGGTTCGCGCCCTTCAGAAAAACATGTTTGAAGAAATTGAAATCGCAGCCGCGGCATAAACCGCTGGCGATGATGCGAAAAACATTTGTAACTCGCGCCACCGCTTACACGCCGAAGCTCAGGGAAGGCGAAGGCTGGCGGATCGGATCCGATATCAGGGAGGGCCTCGACTCGCCGAGGTAGCCGCAGCGACATGCCACGAATCTTGATTGCTGGCTGCGGGTATGTCGGGCAAGCGACCGCGGATCTGTTTCATTCCGCGGGCTGGGACGTGGAAGGCTGGATTGGTTCGGGGAAATCGGCGGCGGCACTATCTGCGAAGCCGTATCCAATCAGCCAAATCGATATTTCAAAACATCATCAGGTCGCAAACCGCCCGGGGCGATTCGATGCGGTCATTTACGCTGCCAGTACGCGAGGTGGCAGAGTCGATGATTATCAACAAATCTATTTGAATGGGGCGCGGAATCTACTTGATCGCTTCGCCGGCAGCAGGGCCCTCTTCACGAGTAGCACGAGCGTCTACGCGCAACGCGAAGGGGCATGGGTAACGGAAGAAAGCGAGACCAAGCCTGTTCGCGAGACCGGCCGGATTCTGCTGGAAACAGAAAACCTCGTGCTCGCGCGAGGCGGGATGGTCATTCGCCTCGCTGGAATCTACGGACCGGGTAGATCGGCCTTGTTGAGCAAATTGCTTGCCGGCACAGCAATCATCGACCCGGAGAATGATCGCTTCGTCAATCAAGTGCACCGCGACGACGTTGCATCCGCAATTTTCCGTTTATTGACTCAACCAGCACAGGGAATTCAAGTTTTCAACGCGGTCGACGATCAACCAATACTGCAAAGCGATTGCTATCGTTGGCTGGCGCAGAGATTGAATCGACCACTGCCACCGATGGCAAAATCAACGACACAACGGAGACGAGGGGACAGCAACAAGCGCGTAAGCAATGCAAAATTGCGTCATCTTGATTGGGTACCCAGGTATCCCACCTTCGCCGAAGGCATGGAAAAAAGCGTCTTCCAAAGTTTCCCGGAGGTCGTTTCGAATATGTCTCATTAACAGGGTTTTCGTTTCGATCGATCCGGCCCTGATGGATTGAAATCGATCCAAAGGTTTTGATTGGCCGACATGTAGCCAAACCGATCTGAAGCCCTGTGATAGCGAAATTACCTTTTTAGCTAATCTTCGCGGGTTCCGGAACTGCGAAGTCAGCGCTAGGATGATTTTTGCGCCGTTCGCCAAAGAGCTGACGAATCACCTCTTCTACCGGCACTTCCTGCACGTTGATATCGCTTACGTCGCACGCTTCCAGCAGTTCGCGGCAGGTTTCCGTCACCTTCGCTCGCGGCACCTTCAATTGCACAGACACGGGCGTTTGTTCTGTTACTTCACCGAAAGCTGAAAGATCGCGCGTCGCCTCTTTTTCAAAGGTGAGACTTAAAACTTTGAACCCAGCAAAGCGATCAACAATTTCATCCAGCGGGCCATCGAAAAATATTTTGCCGTGATCGATCACAAGAACGCGATGACATAGTTCCTCGATATCCTGCATGTAGTGGCTGGTTAGCAGTGTAACGATATGATGTTTCTCATTGTAGATACGCAGAAATTCGCGAACTCGTTTTTGGCTGACCACGTCCAGGCCGATTGTGGGTTCGTCGAGAAACAGTACCCGTGGTTCATGAATGAGCGCGGAAATCAGCTCCATCTTCATCCGTTCGCCTAACGAGAGCTCACGGACCATGACATTCATCTTGTCCTGCACTTCCAGGAGTTCAGATAATCCGTCTACGACTTTTTTGAATCTCCCCCGATCGATCCCATAAATGGCGCGGTTGAGTTCCAGGGATTCCTGCGCAGGGAGGTCCCACCAGAGCGCATTTTTTTGTCCCATCAAAAGGCTAAATTGCCGTTTCATTTCGTTGCGCCGCTCCCACGGAACGAAGCCGAGCACACGCGCATCGCCGGACGTGGGATTCAACAAACCAGAGAGCATCTTGAGCACGGTGGTCTTGCCGGCGCCGTTTGGACCGAGAAAACCAACAAACTCGCCTTCTTCGATATTGAAGGAAACGTGGTCGGCGGCGCGGGTCTCGTCATAACGCCGACTTACCAGGCCTTTGACCGATCCCCAAAGCCCCCTCTCCTTGCGATAGGTGCGGTACACCTTGGTCAGGTCAGTGGTTTCGATCACCGGCATAACGCGATGGGAATTAATGATGCCAAACTGGAAGTTACCTGCGATTTGCCTCAGTAAAAATGACGGCAGCTCAAGGCTATTTTGCTGCCCGTGAAATCTAATCCATCCTGCGCCAGACGACGTCTTCGTTATTTCGTCGATCGATGAGAGCGTCCACTTTCCCATTCGCCGTATAGCGAAACAAGATACGCCCTTCGACTCCCCTGCGGAAAAAAATCTCGCATCCTTCGGGCAGAAGTTGTTCGCGTTTTCCGTTGCGTTCGACATACAAATTTTCGCCTTCGCTAAACACTCGTCTGATTTGGCCGGGCGCCACTTCATAGGTGCCATCGAAATCGCCGAATTTTTTCGGGTCGCTCCTACCAACGGCCGGGTCTTCATAGTAGCGCATTGCCTGACTGGAGGCGATTTGCCAAAGGCCCTTCCGCCGTAACCACGTATCAGTTACGTGATAACGAGCTGTCAGCTTCTGGCCAAAGATGGTTTCGGTCTCATCGAGATCGTAACTCAGAATAGCGGTGTCACCGTGAATAACGCTTTGGGGCTTCACAACCTTGATCGTTCCGGAATAACCCTTCGGCAACGGCGCGATATCGGCAATTAGCTGGGTCTTATTGAAGTTGCGCCCTTTTTCGTCAGCAAAGATGCAGTCGTCTGCGAAATATTTCTGCCACGGCTCCTTATTGCCTGGTACCACCGCATCGAAAAGCTCCTGGGCGCGACGAACAAGTTCCTCCTGTGTTATCGGCGCAGGATCCGCGCAAATTGATCCTAGTGGTTTAATCAGAACCAAAACCAAAATCAGTAGCCGGATGTTCATGCTTGATAACTTCTCCAGTTGCCAGCGACGACCAACAAAAAAGTCCGATGCTG
>DASXMV010000073.1:0-14889 GCA_036495465.1 Candidatus Udaeobacter sp.
TTGTGATCTATTTGATGAACCTGTTACTGCTCAGCGTGATGCTCGTGCTTGCCTCTCCGCAGATTACGTTCGCGGGTTTCGGCACGGATTTGCTTATCAATCTGGCTAATTTTGCACGGTGGCTTGTCGATCTTTTTCAGCGGCATTGGCGACCCGCGTAGGCACCGCCCCGCGGGCGGTTGAATGCGTGAGCGTCGACACCGACGAAGGCGCACAGCGCCGTGGCTACAGATTTGTGATTACGCTGAACGGTAGGATCGACAATGCGTCGGCAAGTTTCACACGTCGATCCTTCAAAGGAACGGGGCGACATGTAAAAAGATCATGTGCGTGCTTTAGCGAAAGCTCCTTCGGAATTTCGAGTGTCGTGTCTTGCCAACTCTCAGCAACCGGTGGAAAACCAACGCGAGAAGAAAGCCGCGGAGCGATGACAACAACCCATTGGCCCCGCAGGCGCCGTGCGAAACTGACGCAGCATTGCGCGAATGTTCCACTCGACGTCAGCGGTAAATATTCTCCTCCCTGAAAAAGCTCGATGTGCTTTCGCCGAAATTGCAGGACGCGATGTGTAAGAAACAACTTAATCCGGCCGTCAGTCCAAGTGCGGATAAGGTCGTCCGGATTGACAGTTTCCAGCGCATCCAGCGTTTTACGACGCAACTTGTAATCAACTGGGCGTCGATTGTCCGGATCAACCAGGCTGTAATCCCAAATCTCGTTACCTTGATAGAGGTCTGGAACTCCGGGTGAAGTCAGTTTGAGCAGGGTTTGCGAGAGCGAGTTAATGGCGCCGAGCTGCGCGACCTCTTTCGCGACGGGGATAAACGCTGGAAGGAATTTATTTCGTGGCGACGGATCCAGAATTCGTGCAACGAAATCGCTCATTGCTGCGTCCCATTCCTGATTCGGTTGAATCCAGCTGGTGTTGATCTTTGCCTCGTGGAGGGCCTTGGCCATGTACGTTTGAATTCGCTCAATGTACTCACGCGTCGCGGCAGGTTCGGGTTCGCCGTTCGCTCGCATCGGCCACGTTCCCAACAAGGTTTGATAAAGGAGGTACTCTTCGTTCGCGTCCGGCGCCTCGACGTCGTTGATCATTCGTTTCCAGCGACGATTGGAGGTGCGCCACCGTTGCGACGAGCGCCGCCAAAGGTCCGGGATTTCGGAGATCGCTACTATTCGGGCGCGCACATCTTCGCTGCGCTTGGTGTCGTGTGTTGTAGTTGCCAGCAGCGTTGCCGGCCAATTGCGCTGTCGATCAATATTGCACTCATGAAATGCCTCAATGCTTAACCCAAACTGCTGAGGCTCACCGCCGACTTCGTTTAAAGCTGAAAGGCGGTTGTAAATATAAAATACGGTGTCCTCCAATCCTTTTGCCATGATGGGCCCCGTAGCCTGCTGAAACTTCAAAACGAAATTTGTGTGCTCTGCGCGCCCTTTGGCATCGAGATTTGGTGGAAAACGAAAGAGCAATACGTCGCGCAGAAAGTTGAAGATTGATTCTTCCATTGCCGGGTTGCGACGCTTGGCAGCGGTGATGGCGCGCTCGACGATCTCGCAATCTTCCTCACTCACCGCCTGCCCCGGGGCCACGTAGGTGCGATAAACTGGAAAACAAGCGATGGTTTCGCGCACGGCCCTCGAGAGGGCCTCGAGTGTAAAATCGCGATACCAACGGTTCTTTTCGGACAAGCGGTCAAGCATATTGCCGAGTACATCGACGTCATTGGCCAGGGATAACTTCATGACCTGCAGTTTTTTCGCATACAACAGGTGTCCAAACGGCATGGAATGCCCAATGAAACGATGAAAGGTTTTTGTAATCGCCGTTTCGGCTGAGGAATCAACCAGCAACTGCGACACTTGATTCGCAAAATCGTATCCGGTGGTGCCGTGCACACGCCAATCCTTGCGAAGCTTTTCGCGACCGGTGAGGATTTTCTCCGCCAGCATGTAAATTGCCCGACCGTCCCTGGGCAATGCGACTCCCAGCGCACTCGCGCAACGCTGCTGAAGCTTTTCAAAATATTCGCGCGGTAAATAAAGACCGTCTGGATGATCAATACGCAGGCCTGTTACGGTGCCATTGCTCACCAGCTCGAGTGTCAGCCGATGAATCGTGTCAAAGACCTTTGGCAGCTCAACTCGAATTGCAGCCAGATCATTTACGTCAAAAAAGCGACGATAGTTAATTTCCTCGGCGGCCACTCGCCAAAAAGCCAGCCGATAAGACTGTGCGTTGAGAAATTCGTCCAGCGTATCGAAACTGCGCGGATTTCCAGGCTTCCCGTTGATTCGGACCAGCGCTTTTTCAATTGCCTGTTGGACTTGCGGAGCTTCCGCGCAACGGCGTTCCAGACGCCGTTTGATGATTTCCTTCTCGCGATTCCGCTCCGCGATGCGTTTTGGATCGGTCTCGGTCCGTTTTGGTAAGTATTCGAGCGCAGTCAGAATACTTTGCACTTCAGCATAAATATCTTTCTGTCTGTGCTCGGAGAGATTTTCTAACGCGATCTGCAGAACGTAGCGGTACGTTCCCGGAGCGATTGGCAATTTGCGCTCACCATAGAGCAGATAAAATGTTCCCTCGTCAAAGCGTACTTGCAGTTCGCCGCGCTCGAGGACGCGCCCATATTGATCGCTTAAGATTGGCAGCAGAACCTTCCCGCGGAGATCGGATTTCAGCGGCTGCCAGTCGATGTCGAAATAAGGCGCGTATTTGGAGCTTGGCCCGTTTTCGAGCACGTCCATCCACCATTGATTGAGCGGCTCCGCGATCCCTACGTGGTTTGGGACAAAGTCGAGCACCTGTCCCATGGAATGATCATGCAAAGCCGCTACCCAGGAATCGTAATCTTTCCGCGAACCGACCGCGGCGTTGAACTTGTTATGATCCGTGATGTCGTACCCGTGGAGGCTATCCGGGCTCGCCTGAAAATACGGGGACGCGTAAACGTCTGTGACTCCCAATGCGTCGAGGTACGGAACAATCTCGCGGGCCTGCGAGAAGGTGAACCAACGATTGAATTGCAATCGGTACGTGCAACCAGGAATTCGAAGACGCTGCTGTTTGGTCATGTCACGCCATTAAAGTCCACTTGGTATTCGAATGACGAAATCGAAGCTCCACTGTCCGATGGCCGCTCTTCGCTTCGAGCCTCGTACTAGTTCGGCCTTCGACAGTCCTGTTTTGTCATTTTCTTCACATTTTCTCAGGCACTTTAATGCCTAACAAATCAAGGCCACGATCCAGAACGCGCCCGGTAAGATCGCACAATGCCAATCGCGAGCTGCGCACCGCGTCCTCTGATTTCAAGACCGGACAAGCTTCATAGAATGTGTGAAAGTTGTTCGCGAGCTCGAACAGATAATTTGCCAGAATGTTCGGGCGAAAGTCGTTCAGGACCTGCGGAACGATCTCCGCGAACTGACAAAGGCGTTTGGCAAGATTGATTTCCGCCGGATCGCGCAGAATCAATCTCTCAATCTTTGGCGCTGATTCGCCTCCTTTACGGAAAATCGAGCGAACTCGGACGTACGCGTTTTGTAAATATGGCGCCGTGTTTCCCTGCAAGGACAACATTTTGTCCCATGAAAAAACATAATCCGTCATCCGGTACTGCGACAGGTCGGCATATTTCACTGCACCTATTCCGATTTTGTGCGCGATATCGACCTTCTCTGCTTCGCTTAGATCGGGATTTTTTTCCTCGATGATTTGACGCGCGCGCCTGCATGCTTCCTCGAGAAGCTCGCGTAAGGGCACGTTGTCGCCCGATCGCGTTTTCATTAGTTTGCGATCTTCACCCAGGATGCTCCCAAATGTAATATGGCGAAGATCGGCTTGATAACCCTGTCGCCGCGCAATCTCGAAAATCTGTTTGAAATGCAGAATCTGCGGGGCGCCGACCACATACCAAACAACGTCCGCCTTCAAATCATCGAGCCGGTAATCGATCGTCGCGATATCGGTAGCGGCGTAATTGAATCCTCCATCGCGTTTGCGGATGATGCATGGGTTATCTGCCAGGCCGGGTATGTCGCGAAAGAAAACGACCACCGCGCCCTCGCTGATCTCGGCAATTTTTGATTTAAGCAAACGTTCGATTACAGCCGGGAGCCGGTCGTTGTAAAAGCTTTCGCCACATTGGATGTCGTAGTGAATATCGAGCAATTCATAGACGTGCTCGAAGTCCTGCATGGATAAGGCAACGCATTCGTTCCAGATGTCGGTGTTCTCCTTATCGCCAGCCTGCAGTTTTACCAGTTCCTGGCGACAAGCTTCTCGAACTTCGGGATCATTGGTTGCGAGTGTGTTCGTCTCCTTGTAAATGCGGACGATTTCGGCCAGCGGATTTTGCTGGAGCGCGCTCTGATCCAGCAGATTTTTCCAGCCGTAAATTACCATGCCAAATTGGGTTCCCCAATCGCCAATGTGATTGTCTCGGATTACATCGTGGCCAAGAAAGGTTGCTATGCGGGCAAGCGCATCGCCCAGAACAGTGCTCCGGATGTGACCGACATGCATCGGCTTGGCTACATTGGGAGAACCGAAATCAATCACGATGCGCCGCGGTGATTCTGTCTGCGCAACGCCCAGCCTTTGGTCACCCAGAATGCTTGCCGTTTTTTCCGCAACCGCGCCCGGGCGCAATGTAAAATTTATGAAACCCGGACCTGCGATCGCTGGGGGTTCGCAGAAATCGTCGATTTGAAGGTGCCCAATGATTTTCTGCGCGACGGCCCTCGGGTTTTCGCCCCGCAGCTTTCCAAGCACCAGCGCCGCATTTGTCTGGTAGTCGCCGAAGCGCGGATCGGTTGCTGGCGTTAATTCGCCTGTGTACGGCAAACCGGCAGCGGCCAAAGCATTGGAAAGCCGTTTTGCCAGAAGTGACTGAAAAGTTTCCATTTAGTAAGGCTCGCGAGACTGTAGCGGCGCTCTTTCAGTGCCGCATCGACATTCGCTCAGCGGTCACGGACCGCCGCAGACCTACGAACGATCGCGAAAGATCGCCAGGATTTCCTCGGCGGACTTCGCGCTGGCGAGACTTTCACGTACAGAGCGATCGTTTAGAAATTTTGCAATGGAGGCCAGAGTGCGCAGATGTGTTTGAAACTGGTTTTTGGGCACGATGAAAAGTACGACGAACTTGACTGGCGCGTTGTCGAGGGCATCAAACTCGATCCCTGTCGTCGATCTTCCAAATGCGGCCACTACTTCCTCGAGCCGATCGGAAGAACAATGTGGAATTGCGATTCCGAACCCGATGCCTGTGCTCATTGTTTCCTCGCGCTGTTTCAACGAAGCGAGAATGGGATCGCGGTCTTCCTTTTTGATTTTTTCCAGACTAACAAGCAGATCGATCAGTTCAACGATGGCGGCCCAGCGCTCCGTTGCTTTCATCTCGGGGATGATTTGTTCGACAGAAAGTAAATTGGCCAACGACATGCGAATTCGCGGTACGGGAGGGCAAGCTTAGCGGTAGCGCTTCCGTTGACAAGCGCGATTTGATACGCCGCCGCTGTGTGTCGTCGAGCTCACTCGCATGTCACATCTTCTCGCGAATTTTGTAATTCAATCGCCGTGACAGCAACCAACGGACCCCAAACATATCGATTGTGGCGCGCAGAGCCCGGTTGCCGAGGCCGTATTTGCTTTGGCCGAAGCGACGCGATCGGTGGTTCACGGGAACTTCAACCAGTTGATAGCCGGCCGCTTTGATGAGCGCGGGAATGAAACGGTGCATCCCCTTGAATGGAAGCAACGCATTCACGCACTCACGTCTCATGGCTTTGAGAGTGCAACCGGTGTCACGCACGCCGTCTTTCGTGTAGCGACTGCGTACGGTATTCGCAATTCGGCTGGTCAACCGCTTCACCACAGTGTCCCGGCGCTTAAGACGATAGCCGCAGGCAAGATCGGCCCCGCGTTGAATCTCCTCTAGAAGTTTTGGAATATCCGCGGGGTCGTTTTGTAAATCGCCGTCAATGATAACCGCGGTCGCGCCGCGCGCCGCTGTGAGGCCAGCATAAATGGCCGCGCTTTGTCCGGCGTTTTTCTCGAAGCGGATCAGGCGAACATTCGGCGCAGTTTCGATCCGATCTGCCGTGCGATCGACAGATCCGTCATCGACAAAAATAATCTCGTAATCGAGTCCGTTTAGCGCAGTTCGCAGCTCCTCCTGCAAAATCGGCAGGTTCTCTTCTTCATTATACAGCGGCACAACCACGGAGACCGCCGGCGAATCAGTCACCTCATTCATAGCGGAAGCGTGCGATAATTCCGACAGAGAAACACCTGCCAGGTTCGTATCGGCTTGCCATAGCGCGATACCTGGATGGTGCCAACCAGCTCTGTTGATTGAAAGCCGGCCTGGATACTGTGCGGTACGCGTTGCTTTTTGCCGTCTCGAACAAACAGGGCATCGCGCCCGATGAACAAATTGATCCCGTTTTCCTCCGTGTAGACTTCGCCGCCTGGCGGACGCTCACCCGGCTTTAACTCAACAAATTCATCATAGCGAGGCCAAAATGAGAATTGATTCACCATGTCCTGCGACTCGGGGATATACGCCGGCGGATGACCGGGTCCCTCCGTTCGTTTGTCATGGAGGTAAAATGAAATTTCCGATGCGCGATCGCGGGCGTCGGCAATGAGGAAAAATTTTGCGCCCAATTTCGTTTCTAGATCGTGACGCATTGTTTCCAATGCGCTCGTCGCGCTTTTCCAACCGCGCATGCGATTACTTGGATCGCTGCGTTGCAACCTGTATCCAGCCACACGCAGCAGGTCTGTATTCAATGCCAGCACACTCATGATTAAGCCGATCGTGACCGCAATGGCGGCGCCAAGTCGAAGCAGGGAACTCCTCTCCAGGCGCTCCCACCAATAATAAATTGCCAGCAGTCCAAAACCGAGGAAGGCCAGACCGTCCCAATTTGGCGCAGCAGCCTTGTTCAACGAGAGAACCAGATAGAAAAGAAAGACGGGTAATCCAAACCACATCAGGAAAAGAATTTTGAACTGTTGATTCACTCGTCGCCAGCTGGCAATGACCGCCCACGCAAGTGCCAGGAATAAAAATGGCGAGTAAGCAAGAAAATGCTCGCCCATGAATGAGAGAACCTCGGCCGGGTGAAAGCCGAAACCGTGCTCGATACCGCCGCGCGATCGCAGATGCCCAAGCGTGACCCATGCGTGTTGTGCGTTCCACACGATCGGCGGAACCGTGCAAACGACGAACATCCCCAACAATAAGTAGAAGCCGGGACGTTTGAACTCATGCCTGAGCCTGGGGGCCAGAGCCAGCACCAACACAACCGAAACAAGCTCCAGTGCATTCGTGTATTTAGAGAGAAACCCGAGGCCGATCAGTAGTCCGGTCAGCGGCCAATTCCAGGAGAACTGCGGACTTTTTTCCAACGCCAGCCAGAATGTGAACATTGCCGCCAGCCAGAAAAAAATCGACAAGGCGTCGATCGTCATCAGAAATGCGCCAATGTTGAAAATGGGCGTGGCGTTTAATGCGATAACGGCCCAGAGTCCGGCGGTAGCATTGAACAAGCGACGCGCAAAATAGAACAGGAGCAAACTTGTTGCCGCCGCAAGCAGGGGACTAAAAAAGCGCACTCCAAATTCGTTCGCTCCAAAAACCGCCGTGCTTGCGCGAATGGCAAATGCGACGCCCGGACCTTTGCTGAAATAGGCCGGTGCCAGCCGCTCCGACCACATCCAGTAATGCGCCTCATCAAATTCGAGATCGGTTGTTGCCAGCATCGACAATCGGATCAGCGTCAGAGCGACGATAAAGAGCCAGACCGCGCGAGTTGTACTCATGCGAACGGTTGCGGCGCGCCGCCACTACGAAGGTCAGATTTTGATCGCACTTTCATCGGAGTCAGTAATCAAACTGGGATATCGCGCAAAAAGCCGCGGTGCCCATTTTCGGCCGGCCCTTCTCCAGATCAATTCGAACAATCCGAGCAACAGGAGTGCTTCGCCGCCTGCCAGAAAAAACGTCGCGACCACGTCGCTGGGCCAATGAGCACCCAGATAGATCCGGGAATAACCAACCGCCACGGCAACAAGCCAGTAAATCCAGCCACCGCGTCGATAGAATAGCGTGCAAAAAACAGCGATCACACTGTTGGTAGTTACATGTCCCGAGGGAAACGACGGTCCCGACCGGCTGTGATCCGAGACATCGGAGAATCGAATGGTCGGTTTCTTGAACAGAGTCAGGAAAGTCGGATGCGTCCGTTGCAACTGTACCATCCGCACGCTTTCCACTTGTTTAGGTCGATGCCGATTTACCGCAGACTTTAACAGGCCTGTCACCTGAGTCGTGATCAGCAACGATAGGGCCAGACATATCACGAACGCCCGTCCCCTGAACCCGCCGAGAAAGAGCATGCTCACTCCAATCGCGATGAACAAAGGCTGCCAAATCCCACTGTCGCTCAAGGCAGCCATGAACAAGTCGAACGCCGGACCCGTCCATTCTTGATTGATAAAATGAAATATGGACTGATCCATGTGATGAAAGCGAAACAGTCCCTAAGCTTTAATCGCTAGCTGTTAATAAACAAATGCGAGGGAGTGGCGAGCCGCGAATGAAAAAGGAAGCAGTAACAAATGCCGAATGACACAGGAATAAGAGATCTCGAAAGCCTCGTGCCCCGACGAAAGCGTCAGATGGCTCCGTCATCTAAGCGTTCGTCTTTTTTTCGTCATTCACCATTCGTCATTCGGCACCTCATTTTAGCCGTTTCGTTGTTGATCGCTTTATCAGCGCGTGCAGAGCCTCCGCCTTCAGCAAAAGAGATTCTCGCCTCAGTACGTATGATGGAGTCGCGACAGCAAATCGATCTCCAGGGACAACTTCGGCAAAATGACATCGTGATTCCATTTCGATTGGTGCAGAATGGGCCACTGATTCGTTATTCCTTCGCAAATCCCGATGAAGTTTTGCAATTGCGTCTTGGAGAGAACAACTCGCGCCTTGATCTGGTGACTGGCAGCGGTACCGAGCAATTTGCGACTTCGAAGCTGAAGCAAAAAATTCGGGGCACGGGTGTGACGTACGAGGATTTGGCGTTCAAATTTCTTTACTGGCCCGCTGCGCGGGTTTTGGGCGAAGAAAATGTTCGCACTCGCAATTGCTGGAAACTGCAACTTCGCGCTCCTTCGCCCGACTCACAATATTCCAATGTGGTGCTGTGGATCGACAAAGGAAGCGGCGCGCTGATGCGAATGGAAGGGTACGATTGGAACGCTCAATTGGCCAAGCGTTTCGAAGTAGTTTCCGCGCAAAAGATTGAAGGCCGGTGGTTTTTAAAACAAATGCGGATCGAAGAACTCCAGCCTGGAACTAATCACGTGCTCTCGCGCACGTATCTGGAGATCAAAAAGTAAATAACAAACCCATGCGCGCCTCAATGTGAGAGGCGCGAACCCAGCGTCACCGAACATCAATCCGGCGCTTTAGCCCAGCGAAGCATCTAGCAGCTGAGTGTCAGTGCGGGCGATGCTCGCCGGACTTGGCTCCGCTTACTACCAGCCTGCGGCCGAGAAATTCCTTATCGTGCAGCTCTTCTACGGCCCGCTTCGCTTCCTCGATCGTTTGCATTTGCACGAAAGCAAATCCCTTTGAGCGCTGGTTGTGGCGATAACTTACTACCTCAGCATTTTGGACGTGGCCGACTCCGTTGAATAATTCGAAGAGATCGCTCTCGGTCGCTTCGAAAGACAAGTTGCCAACGTACAGACGCGGCGAAGTGACTTCAATCCGTTCAGGTTTGCGTGCCGACCTCGAAGGCTGCGCGCCGTTGCGCGCTTCTGGTGCAGCTTTCGTAGTGCCATTTCCGAAAAATGCGGCGATCCGCTGCCAAAATGTTTTCTTTGGTGTTTTCGCTTCTGCACGCTGACGCGTTTGCCCATTGCCTTTGCGTCGGGAACCGCCGCGCGAACGGTGCGGGCGTTTCCTGGTTGAATAAGAGTTCATGTTGATCCTTAGGTTTGGTCCAATTGTTAAATGGGCGGAGCGCATCGAGCGATGCACCGTCCGCAGCGCGCCAATCATCCAGAGGCCATTCAAACAATTTACAGGCACTCTGCGACGCCGTTGGAAACTCCGCCTCGTCGAGCCGGGACTGGACTAGTCTTAAGCTACGAGCCTGCGGACTCAACAAACGAAGCAGCCAAAGCGCAAAGGATCGCGCCGTGGTATCGAAAAATCTGAATCGTCGTAGAAAGCGGAGGCTCGGAAAACCGAACAAGAATCCCGACATCTCGAGCGTATTATGGCCTGCTTCGACAGCCTTTGCAAGTGGCACTGCTAAGGAGGAAAACAAACGTCGAATAGCTCACGATTGACGAATCAACAAATCCGTCCTTCTTTCGATTTCTTCAGGTCTTCGTCATCTCGATTTCGTCATGGCGTCGCGGATCGAATAAAGGCGTGACTTCGCGTATTCTCGCGGACGTTCGCCACGAATGGGACGCATAAATGATCGAAGTTCGCGGCGTTGCAGCTGTGGTTCGTATCCGAATTCAGGCATCAGATCGCGGCAATGCCATTCGACCCAGCCGATCTCGTCTTCGGATAGTTCCCGTTGCCAACGTGTTGCCGGTTCAGAACTGATCTCCGAAAAGTTGACCCGCGCTGCAGAGTTACCGCTCCAAAATCGCCCTACTTTTGTTGGTGTCAGCACGGTTTTTGGATCGAAGTCGATCTCCAGGTAGGCGCAAACCTTTTCCATTATCGTTGTGGGTTCGCAGACCAATCGTTCATAGGCCACCACAAGGCCCGGAATTTCACCATCCCGTACACGTCGCGCCAGTCTGGCAGCCACCAGCCAGTGCGCGATTACGTAGTAGGTCGAGAACCTTCCCGTTTGCCTTGTTTTTTCCAGCGCGATTTGCGCTGCAAGAATGGCACGCGGATCGCGGATGGTAACCAGAATTTTCGCATGCGGAAAACGTCTGAGAATTTCCGGAATATGATTGCGATTCGCAGGCGTTTTTTCCACCCAGCGTGCAACCGTGTCGAGCGGACGTTCGAGTGCCGCGGCGTAAGCCTCCACCATTAATACCAGCAAATCTTGCTGTGCATTGACCGGATCAAACGCCGCTTGCTCGAATGTTTCCAGAAATCTCTCGCGAGGGAACGTTGCGTAATTGCGCTTGCCCCACTTGCATGGCCCACCGAAAAGGACGTTTGAGAGCGATTGTTTGGTCAAATAATCAAACTGCGCGCGGCGACCGCGTGGCGCGTATTTGGTGAGAACTGTAGGGAAATAGGCCGTTTCCTCGGGTAACACGAGCAGCTCTGGATGATTATCAAGTAGCGCCACCAAAAGCGTCGTTCCCGATTTCGCCTGTCCTGCGATAAAAGAGGCTCGCTGCTCAAATGGCAATCGTGAGATCACAGCCGGAAATTACAACATTGATCGGTGAAATGGTAATGGGTTTCGACGTCTCCCGGGCGGCAGAGTCTCGGCGCATTGCGAAAAGGTGGCCGTGATTGCGAGAACGCGTCTTCGCTTGCGACTTAGACCGTGGTGCTGGGGTCCGCTTTAGAACGTTGGCGTTGGCGACTGCGAAGAAACCAGTCGATGAACTTCGGCAGTCCCTCGCTCAGTGGAGTGGTTGGATTGTAACCGAGCAATTTCTTCGCCTTCGAAATATCGGCACAAGTCAGCGGCATATCGCCTGGTTGCTCCGGCAGTTGGTTGATTTTCGCTTTTTTCCCGAGCGCGTTTTCGATTGCAACGATCAATTCTCCAAGCTGGATCGTCTGGCTTTCGCCCAGATTAAAAATGTCGAAAAGGGGACCCTGGTATTGCAGCGCGGCCATCGTTCCCTGAATCACATCATCGATGTAAGTGTAATCACGTCGCGTTGTGCCGTTGCCAAATTGCTCGATTGGCTGACTAGTATCGATGCGCCGGGTGAATTGGTGAATCGCCAAATCGGGTCTTTGGCGCGGACCGTATACCGTAAAGTAACGCAGCGCTACAACGCGCATTTGGTAGAGGTGCGAGTAAGTCGAGCAAAGGAATTCAGCGGCGATTTTTGTGGCTGCGTACGGACTCAGTGTTTGAGTCAGACGTTGATCCTCAGAAAATGGCACGGTCTTGGACGCTCCATAAACGGATGAACTGGAAGCGAAGATGAAGCGTTCGATTCCGACCGTTCGCGCAGCTTCGAGCAGATGTAGTGTGCCGCTGACGTTGGTGTCGTAATACAGGTGCGGGTGTTGAATTGATGGCCGAACGCCGGCCCTGGCAGCCAGATGTGCGATCACGTCGAATTTTCCGCGATCGAATAAATTTCGCACTGATGCGACGTCCCGAATGTCGGCATGATGAACGTCCATATCCTTGTCGAAACCGGCGATGTTTGTCTGCTTGATCCGCGGATCATAAAAATCGTTGAAATCATCCAGGATTGCGACCGAGTGTCCGGCTGCGAGCAATCTTTCAGCAAGATGGGAACCGATGAAACCCGCTCCACCCGTGACCAGAATTCGCATGCGGCCAAGTTAGCCACAAATGGCCATAGATGGACACAGATTTTGAGAGCGGCCACGCTGTAGGGCGTTTCTGTGAAACGCCTGGCGTCTGACACAGACGCCCTACAATTTAAAAATTGCGCCAGTACACGAGCAGATACCCCCAGTTTAGCATGAGCGCCATGATCACCGCCATACGCGCGAACGTTCTCGCCGTTTGTGTGTAGAAAGAGATCCGCAAACGTCGCGTACTCATTGCAAGCGTGGCGAGCGCGTAAAGATCATAGGCGGCGAGGGCGCATAAGAATACGAACACAAGAGGATTCCATTTTAATGCAGTGAGAAAGTGGGCGTGAAAGAATTGCATACCGCACCGCGTCATGCCGCAGGTGATACATGGCAAACCAGTCATCTCATGAAACGCGCAATGCGGCCATGGCAGACCAATTGTCAGCCAGACTGCTGCAATTCCCAGCGACAGGAGGGAGACGCTTAGCCAGATTAATTCGTGATCAATTTCACCTGGGCTGAGGCGACAAACGCGGAGTCGCATTATAAAAAGAAATCAATGGTGTGAGCTCCAGAGACCCAATCCACCGAAGGTAAACGCAATCAGCATTATGCCGCCGCAGCAAACAATGACTGGCAGAAAAACCGCAAGAACGGCGCGACCTGTATCGGTATCATGAGCGCGCGCCAATCCGATGCAGTTGCAAACAAGCGCCCAAACACCAGAGATCAGTCCGCCACAAACCGGAATCATCTGCAAAGGACCGGCGGAGCCTTGAGAGAAAGCGATGACGCGAAAGGTGGTTTCAAACGGTTGATTCGCGCCGCCAACGATCATTAGGCAGAGATGCACAATAGCGCTGCCGATGAATAGTCCGATTATAACGAACAGCGGCACCAGCACGATAAATACGGCGGAGCCAGCGCCCACCCCGGCCATTGCAGAGAATGTGTCGTGGCGATTTGCGAAGAAACCGACCGACTGCAAGCCGAGCGAGAATAGAACCGAAACGATACCGCCGAGACATCCACCGATGAGCGCGTAAATGAGCGGTTCGCCCAAACCGCCTTCGCGTTTCATCACTGAGAACGCTTCGCCCGGTTTGGTGAGTACCATGACGAGAGTTTCAACAAATGCGTTAAAAAAACCGCGTTCCTGGCGATGTTCCCACGGCAGCCCGCTTCGCGGAGTTGAAGCCGCGACTGCGCCGATCTGTGCCGGCGGCGCGGTGGGTGCAGCGGCGCCGAACTCTTCCAATTGTGACAGCGGCTGCCAGCTGGCCATTCCTTCGCGCCACCCAATGTCGGTTGGAACGAAACGGCCAGTGCGCAGACCTTCGCGGACTTCTTCTTCTGGAAATACGCCCAAACTTGTCGCGCCCCTGTTAACGTGAATCATGGCCATAACTCGCTCGTTCTAACGAGGCGTGGTGGCAAAGTCAACGCATTCGCGCGGTCAAAGCGTTGAAGTGTTGAAGCGACGCTCCCGTTGTCATGTTGAGCCGAGCGAAACATCTCTAGTTGTCGGCTTCGTCAAAAGGGATTCCAGGAAAAATCAGAGATTCTTCGCTTCGCTCAGAATGACAAAGGACGGTTCCGGCGCTGCAACGCTTCAAGAAATCACAGTTTAACGTTGGATTCGTCCAGCGCTCGCCAGAAGTACCAGGCCGCCACCGAACGGTATGGCCGCCATTTTTCACCAAACTTCATGAGCTGTTTTGGAGTTGGGAGCTTTCGCCGCCGGAAAGTTTTAGCGAATCCTTTTTGCACGCCATAGTCGTCAACTGGCCAGACATCCGGCCGGCCCAGATCGAAAAGAAGAAGCATCTCAACGGTCCAGCGACCGATTCCACGCACCGCGGTGAGCCGCTCGATGATCTCTTCATCACTCATTCGGACAAGCGCGCGGCCCGATGGCACCGTGCCGTCGATTGTTTTCGCTGCGAGATCTTTTAGCGCCGCGGTTTTCGCGCGCGAAAGGCCTGCTGCGCGAAGCGTTTCATCGGGCGTCGCCAGAATTTGTTCGGGATCCAGCCACTTTCTCTTTGGATAAAGGGAACGGACACGACCAAAAATAGTCGCAGCGGCTTTCCCGCTCAGTTGCTGATACGCGATTGATTCAGCAAGCGCGTCGAAGGGTCGAATCGAAAGCGCCGGGGTGATTTTGTAGCGCCGGGAGCGCGCAATCAACTCAGCCATCCGCGGATGGCTCGCTGTGAGAAGCCGGTGTGCGTGTTTGTGGTTCATGAAATGGCGAGGTTCTTTACGCCTAACGCGGATAGATGACTTGACCGCCAATCACCGTCATTTCATTTCGCGTTCCAAGAATTCCCGCCTCAGGTATCTTCATGATGTCTTGTGA
>DASXMV010000074.1:0-8510 GCA_036495465.1 Candidatus Udaeobacter sp.
GGAAAAACTCGATGCGGTGTTTCAAGCAGCGATTAAGGAATGCCGAGCGCGTACACTGGCGCACATTGCCCTTCCGCCTAACGAGAGTTTCACCGTCGAGTACGTGACCAACAAGCCGTGGGGCGGTTACAATTGGTACAAAGGCAATTTCCATAGCGTGATCCAGGTCAATACGGATCTGCCTATCTACATCGATCGCGCTGTCGATCTCGCGGCACATGAAGGTTATCCCGGTCATCACGTTTACAATTCGCTCCTGGAAAAGAACCTCGTCCGCGATCGCGGCTGGGTGGAATTCTCGGTTTACGCACTTTTCTCACCGCAATCGCTGATCGCTGAAGGAACGGCGAATTTCGGCAGGGACATTGCGTTCCCGACCAAGGCCGATCGGATGAAGTTCGAAAAGGAAGTTTTGTTTCCAGCGGCCGGGATCGATTCCAAGCGCGCAGATGAATATTACGAGGTGCAGGACCTTATGAAGCAGCTCGATTATGCGGCGAACGAGGCAGCGCGAAGATTGATCGACGGTGAAATCGACGAGGACGCTGCGGTGCAATGGCTGCAGAAATACGCGGTGATGGAACTAGCTCGCGCTCGGCAACGAGTGAAATTCATCAAGCGCTACCGAAGCTACGTGATCAACTACAATCTAGGGGAAGACATGGTGCGCCGTTACATCGAGAAACGAGGCGGCAACGATCCCGAGAAAAGTTGGAGCGAATTCGCGAAACTCCTTTCTTCGCCACGATTGCCGAGCGGGTTGCAGGAAAAGTAATTTGAGACAAGCGACTAAGGTGGATCGGCTCATGCCAACGCGCTGGGACAGCGCGTTCCACCTAGGTAGCTGTCTGTCGTACACGCGAACCACTCAGGCAATGTGTCTCGCACGAGCCGTCGTTCTCGACTAACTCTGTGTGCGCTGTGGTGAAAAAATGTAGGTTGTGAGATGCATCCGCCGATTCTCGGGAAGTTGACGCCGGGCAAAACGCAGCGGCATTTGATCAAGTTGCCAGGCGCAGCGTTGGCAAAAGATGAACCGCGGCCGGTAATTTCAATCACCGGCGCGAAACCGGGACCGGTGTTGTTTGTGAACGCCGGTGTGCACGGGGGCGAGTATCCGCCGATTGAAGCGGCGATTCGTATAAGCAAGACCGTGGATCCAAAAAATATCGCGGGCACGCTGATTTTGATGCCGGTGATGAATCTTCCGGCGTTCCGATCTCGAACGCCGTTTGTGTGTCCGATCGATAACGTGAATCCGAATCGCGTTTTCCCCGGTGATCCGACAGGAAGTTATTCCGAGCAAATGACACACGCGTTGATCAATGAGTTTGTCGTTCACGCCGATGCGTATATCGATCTTCATGGCGGCGACATTCCCGAAGCGCTCGTGCCGTTCGTGATTTGCCGGTCCGAGGCCGGACTGACGGATTCCAAAGCTCGCGATGTAGCCGCACGCTCCAAAGAAATGGCGTTGGCGTTCGAGTTGCCCTATGTGCTGACGGTCAGCAAGCCGGTTCAGCCAGGCAAAGGGAACAGAGCCGGTGCAGGCGGTTTATCCAGTTATGCGGCAGCGGCGGAAAAGGGAGTGCCGTCCATCCTGGCGGAGGCGGGTGGAGTCGGACAGATGCAGGAAGAGGCGGTCCAATTGCTGGTTAATGGAGTTTTAAAGGTGATGAGACACCTTGGGATGATCGATCAGGGCAAATCCCGTGCCGAACCACATTCAAAATCGAAGACAGCGCACAGCGCTGTGGCTACAACAGTTCTGACGAAGTTTGAGTGGCTGTACACGAAGCATCAGGGAATGTGGTACCCGAAAGTCGCTGCGGGTGATCTCGTCAGGAAAGGACAGGAGATTGGTACCGTCAGAGATTTGTTTGGCGACATACTCGAAGAAATTGTTTCGCCGGTGAACGGTGTGATTTTGTTTCTCACCATCAATCCATCAGTACTCGAGAACGGGTTGCTCATGGGTATCGGCGCAAAAGAACCGATCAGTGACAAATAACGAGAAGCGCAATGAGCCAAGCTCGTTGCAGCTATTCAAGGGATTGCGGTAGACTCCCTGAGGTGATTAGTCGTCGGCAATTTACAAAAACGTTGGGCGCGGCAGTGACGTTGACCGCGATCAAACCGGACGTTTTATGGTCGGACCAACCGACCGCTACGGCGACGTCGGTCTCACCCGTCGCGGCCGAATTGTATCGTAAAGCGCTTGTACTCGACGGGAACGTACTGGGCGCGATCGGATTTCCGATTTCGGAACACGATCCAATCGGCGAGACGAAGCTGATTCTTGGTTCCGGTGTGAACGTGGTGAAATCGACGCTTGGCGGTCCACAGGGAAATTTCGAGGAGGCCGTGGCGGCGATCGCGAGCGCGGAGCTGTTGATGGAAAAGCAGCCGCGCGCGTTTTTCAAAGTGCAACACGCGGCGGATTTCGATCGCGCGAAGAAGGAAGGAAAGCTCGGCGTGATTTACTCGTTCGAGTCGCCAAATATGCTCGGGGACAAGATCGACAATTTCGAGCTGTTCCGCAGCCTGGGCGTGCGCGTGATGCAGCTCACCTACAATCACCGGACGCCGTTCGGGTGTGGTTGTCTCGATGGCGACACGGACGGCCTGACCGATCTCGGTCTGAGCGCCGTGGCCAGAATGAATGAGGTCGGTGTTGCGCTCGATCTCAGTCATTCCAACACAAAAACGACTGCGGACGCCATCACGGCGTCGAAGAAACCGGTGTTGATCACACACGCCGGCTGCCGCGCTGTTCACGTGCATCCGCGGAACAAGGAAGATCGCGAACTGAAAGCGTTAGCGGAGAAAGGTGGGATGATCGGAATTTACATGCTGCCGTTTCTGACCGATCCGGCGAAGCAGCCGATGCTCAAGGATTTTCTTCAGCATCTCGACCACGCGGTTAAGGTTTGCGGCGAAGATCATGTTGGGATCGGGACAGACATTCCCTTTCTGCACGTAGGCGAAGAGGAACTTGCCGAACTGAAACGCAGGACCGAGGAACGGAAAGCCGCGGGGATCGCTGCGCCCGGCGAGGATCGGCCGGCTTATATACCGGACCTGAATACCGAAAGGAAACTCGAGCTTGTGACCGATGCGTTGTTGAAACGCGGCTATAAAGGCGCGGTGGTAGAAAAAATCCTTGGCGGAAATTTCAAACGGGTCTTGGCCGACATCTGGTCGGCCTAATTAGTCAGGTTTCGTTTTTCCCGAGCTGCCGATCTTGCATGGGGAATCCTTTGGTTTGGGCGAACCATCCTTGTTCGGTGACGCTTTTGCCGACTGCTATAATGTTAAATTACAGCGATTTCTTATCAGTGCGTTCAGGTTTTATGTGTGAAGAATTTATGAGAATCGAACATCACAAGTCGCTCCGACTGCCTGCTGTTTTCCTGATGAGCTTGATTGTCCTGATCATAGCGAAACAGGGCGCCGCAGAAATTAATGCTCCCACGCCTCAGAATGAGACCGATCCCCTGGTTAGGTTCAACAACGCGTTTCGAGGAGAATACAGCCGCGCTAAGACGGAAGCTCTTTCAAAAGCCGGGCCCGTTATCATTGTCGAAGGCACAAACCTTGTCCTGGTGCGAAACGGCAAGAGGACCGAAGGACAGATACAGCCGCCGATCTATCAGGCGTTAAAAGCCGTCGCGCACGTTCCATTTGCCGTGTTTCTGATGTTCGATCAGTCAGATTTTGGGCAGTTAACAGACGAACGAGTCGCTGAACTGCGCGATTATAGAAAATTAATCGTCGATGCTCAATCGAGCCTGGGTGATAGAGGATTTTCAGAGAGTCAGCTTCAACGGCAACAAAAGATAATCGACGATTCTTTGGCGTTTCTCGACGCTGCCGTCGAAAACCGACACGTGGAAAAGACAGCGCTCGACGATTTTGCCAGACATATGACTCCCGTGTTGATGCAGAATGTGGATGAGGCTGCCAGGGCTGAACTTGACGCTCTCCATTCGCACGTAACTGAGTGGCACCATGAAATGACGCCAGATGAATGGAAGGCTCTGCACGTCGTCGTGATGGGCGCGCATATGCCCCGCGACGAAGAAATAACCATGCAGTATTTCGAAAGGTTGCTTGATGAACCTATGGAAGGTCGCCGAATAATCTTTGCAGAAGGATTGTGGGAAGAGCCGCGTGCTTTGGAGCTGCTGGGTACTCACCTGGTGGACGGAAGCACGGGCGTTGCGTTTTTTGGAGAATTCATGCGTATGCACCGTGATCTGCTGTCAGATGCGGCAAAAGTTTATATTCAAAACATTCTTTTGAACTCTGAGCCGAAAAAGCAGGGAGAATAAAAAACGCCACAGCGAACCAGGTAGCGTATTTTCGATGGATAATGGAATAAGCCGTCTAATTCACTGTTGCTTGCGGACATTGTAGAACGCAACCCTGTTGGAATGGACGGACGCGAGCCGGGCAAATTTGCTTTAATTCCCCGGGTGAACCGTGCAAGGTCACGACGGAGGTTTTATGACGATCTGGCAAATTATTCTGCTTATCGCCGGCTTCGGAGCAATTGGTGGAACCGTTAACTCCGCGATTAGCGGCGAGTTCAATTATCCGCGGTTTGATCCATCCGCCAAGGTTTGGCGTCCGGGCTGGATCGGCAATGTGCTCGTCGGCACGGTTGCTGCGCTTGTGGTCTGGGGCGTGTACGGTCCGCTGGCATCGTACGATTTGGTAGCTGGAAAAACGATTGAGCTACATCTCACGGTTGCGCAGCTTCTGACGTCTCTTGTGATAGGCTTGAGCGGTGGTAAAATTCTTACACTGATGGCTGAGAAGCAGGCAGCGACAATCTCAAAAGATCAGCTGGCTGCCACGTTGAGTGCCCTAACGAAAGGCTGATATGATTATCGAAGACGATAAAGCGGCAAAGATTCAGGAGCTTTTGAAACAACTCTCCACGGCGGATTCATTTCAATCCGTCGCGATCACGAGGGAAATCAGAAACATCGCGACTGAAAATCCGGAGAATCAAACTCCGGCGAGCAAATCAATCAGTATTGAGCCGCCAAAAAGGTAGTCGAGCGACACGCACGCGTTCTGGATTTCTTTTGGTTTGATTTCAGCGGGCCACGCTGAGAAGCCTGCGTCACATAGGAATGACACCTATGCTGCGATCAGTCGCGGCGCTTACGCAATCTGACTTGCCATACGCGCGCGAACTGCGCATGATGAAATCCCGATGATCAGGGCGAATTGTCGGGCGCGGTTTAGCGCGGCTGATTTCGAGTTCATCGTGCGCACGCTCGCGCGATCGCAAACCGACCAGGTTTCCCTGGTCGATCTCTTGAGCGACGACGCGACGCGCGATTCCGTTCTTGATCATCCCCGCTTGGTCGACGCGATTTTGAACAATTGCGGACACCTCCGGATATCGTCTCAATTTTATTTCTACGTTCTGGCGCGGCACGTTTTGCAACAGGGCGGCATCCGCGACCGGAAACTTTGCGATTATATCGGGTCGTTGCTTGAAACGTTTTCGCGCGCGAGCCGGTTACAGATTTCCGATGAGACGCATCATCTCGCCGAACAATACATCTCCGACATGCTGATCGCGCTGACCCGCGCCACGCCCGAACAGGCATTTTTACTGCGGGCGCATATCGGAAATTACTCGCTATTCATCAGCGGCATTTTTCATGAGAACGCGCAGCGACGCAGCTTGCGCGGGGGGCCAGACATCGAGTTCTACGAGCAGGTCGGCCGGACGAATTATCAGCTCGTTGCCTCGCATGCTGTCGCTCGACGCTGCGAATTGGATGATGTTTTCGAAGGATTAGCCGATCGGTTTCGTGATGTGCGACTCGCGCTAAACCAGCTCTCGGATCGATTGCTTAATCTCGACGATGACGCGCGGCCGTCGCTTTCCCTGTGAACGAGACGCTCTTTAGCCAGATCCAAAAATTGTTCGAACGAACCTATGCACAGGTCGGGATCAACCTGGAAGAATGTTTGATTGATCGGACACGCTGTGCGCAATTGTCGATCCTGGCTGGACGCACCGCTTGTGAATTGAGCGAGCTGGCGCGCACGTTTCTGCGACGCGCAGGCGATCAACTATATGTTGGCATTTATTATTCCCGGTGGCTCATTGAGCAGCTCGAACAACACGATCCCCGGGCGGGTGTAGGCGACCGCAATATCCGATCCCTCATCATGTTCGTGGAGGAACTGAATCACGCTCTGCACGCAGCGCTCCAGTTCAAGAGCGGAGTGCGCGAAATCGCTTCAGAAGATTTTGCGCGCAATCTGGAGCTCCAGGCGCAGGTCGATACTTACCTTGTTTTGCTTTTGTTCGTCGCGTTCTTCCGAAAGACGCAGCGAGTCTCACGCATGGACCGGCGCTGGCTGCGCTTTCACCTTTTTGCGCGCCAATGTCCCGAAGCCTTTCATGATGCGAACCTGCGTGGCCGCTACTTGGAGACGGGGCAACTCGCCGCAAGCTACACGCGCTACCTCGACACTCTAAATGGCCAAAGGCGACTGGATGAAATCCGGCGCTTTCATTCGCTCGATTACGGTGCAAAAAAGGCGCGGATTCTGGCGCTGACAAATCGCAGCTCGAATCAGTCAGCCTAGCAGTTGCGCGAAGCTGATGGCGCATCGATTACTCTGGCATGACGACTTATCCGAAAAGCCCGAAGGAGATGACGCGCGGCATGATGTATTTCCCGCGGATGCTCGACAAGATTCGCATGTACGCACAAGGCGAGTTGCATGAGGATTACCACGAGAACCTCGGCGCAGTGAAAGCGGCCGATGGAACATGCTGTAATTTCCTGCGTGTTGACTACGCCGATCTTCGCGACCGGGTGTTCCAGGGCGGAACCGACGAGGAGGTCCTTGAATGGTGCTTTGAAAAAGGCCGGCGTCTAAATGAGGGCGACCTGTTCGTCTGGAATGGGTTCGCATCAAAACTCGGATGGCGCGATTCGATTACGCCGCGGCTTGAACAACGAAAAAGGGAGGCGGGAATTGCAGATCGCACGGACATAGTCACAATCCCGGACTTCATCGATTTTGATGAGGGCCGGTCCCCCGGGAAAACCAAGGCTCTGTGATCTCCCGAAACGTGATCCATCGCGGAATAATCTTTGGCGCCGTTGTTTGTCTGTGTGCTCTCGCTTTCAATGCCTGTGAGTATGACGTTCCGATTACTTCGAGCCCCACTCGGAAAGTTCAGGAACAACTTCTGGGAAATTGGGTCTCACTTGATAGCAAGGAGAACATGAGGGTGCGGCGGTTGGATGAGAGCACCTATGTTCTATATTACGACGGCGATTTGTTCCGCGCTTATCACTCCGACGTCGCGGAGATGCCATTTGCCAGTGTTCAGGACCTCAACTCGAACGATCGCAAATATGCTTACGTGACTTGGAAATTGTCTGACGACGGGAAGCGACTGACTCTGCGGAACGTCAAGAACAAGGTGATTCCAAAGGAGACGAGAGACTCAGCGGCAGTTACCGCGCTTTTAACGAAAAACGCACGTAACCCCGATCTGTTTGGCGAAGAGATCGAGTTTCGCAAGGAGAAATAATCGTCGCGTCTGTCATGTTGAGAAGCACGAAACAGCTCTGGTAAATTGGTTCGCCGAAGCCGTACAGGAAAAATCTGAGATTCTTCGCTTTGCTCAGAATGACAACGAGAAGAATGAGCGGCTACAGGATGATATCGGGCGAGACTTGTAGTTGCACCGATTGATGATTGGAGGCTCTTCTGGCAAAGTCCTGGATGATCGGATCTCAAAACCGTTTTGCAAAGACCTTGCTCCTCCTGGTCCTATTGTTTTTTTACGCCGTGCGAGTTGGCGCGCAACAAACGCCAACCGTGACGTCGAGTTCGAACGCGTCTCCATCGCCGACGCCGACTGTCTTTTCGCTGCAAACGCTCACGGAGCTGAAACGATTGCGGCAAGCAGCTCTGAGCAGTGACTACGCCTATCGGCAGGTCGCGCATCTATCCAACAACATCGGTCCGCGTTTAACCGGATCAGCACAGGCGGCCAAGGCGGTTGAGTACATCGCCGGCGAATTGAAGGCCATCGGGTGCGAAGTACAGCTCGAAAAAGCGATGGTGCCACATTGGGTGCGGGGTGAAGAGACGGCTGCGCTTGTTCAATTTTCCGGACAAGCGCCGGACACCACGCAAAAAATCGTGCTTTGCGCACTTGGGGGGAGTGTTGCCACGCCCCCAAATGGAATCGAAGCAGACGTGATCGTTGCCAGAAATTTTGACGAACTAAAATCGCTGCCTCGCGAGAAAGTCGCTGGAAAGATTGTGCTCTTCAATTATCCATTCGACAAACAGATGGCTGCGGAAGGCCGTGGCGGCGAAGCCTATAGCGAAGCAGTTGTTTATCGTAGCAAAGGGCCGAGCCAAGCTGCTCGACAGGGTGCGGTTGCATGCCTGATTCGTTCAGTCGGTGGCGCCGACTATCGACTTCCGCACACCGGTGAAACCGA
>DASXMV010000075.1:0-5097 GCA_036495465.1 Candidatus Udaeobacter sp.
GTCGGCGCTGGAGGCATGCCTCCGTTGATCATTTTGCAGAAGATTGCTGCACTGGGCTCGGATTTACGCGGCAAAAAGCTTGTCATCTCACTGTCGCCCGGATTAACGGCTCATCCGGCACGAAAGGCATACGACGCAAATTTTTCTCTGATGGCGGCAAGTGAAATGGTGTTTGGGACCGCTCTCGACTTTAAGTTAAAGCGGCAGATTGCTTCCCGGATGCTGGAATCTCCCAGGACACTAAATAAAAATCCATTATTGGAATTCGCGGTCAGGCGGCTTGTGTCCCATAGATGGTTCGATCGAGTCGTTTTCTATGCTCTCTGGCCAATTGGAAAAGTGCAAAATGCGGTGCTGGAAATGCAGGATCATTTCTCAGCGTTTGGTCACATCCAACACAAGATCAAGCCTGCCCCCCAACAACAACAAACAACAGTCGATTGGTCGGAGCTCATTGCAAAAGCTAATGCATTTAAAAGCTCTGATGAGAATAAAGACGGCATACACCCGAGCGCAGACGAGCCACCTCCAGGTGTCCGTGAGGCGGCGTTCCGAACCGGCATGGACGAGGGGGAGGGATGGATAGAATTCGAGTTACTACTCCGCACGTTGGCAAGTGTTCATGCGCGGCCACTCCTTCTGAGTATGCCGATCGCTGGGCAATTTTACGACCAGACAGGCATTTCACGAGAAGCCCGCGACACCTATTACAAAAAGCTGCGCACACTCGCACAGCGATACCATTTTGCGTTAATTGAGTTTAAGGGGCACGACGAAGATCCGGCTTTTCTTTACCGCCACCAGAGTCACCTCACTGCGAAAGGCTGGATCTATTACGATCGCGCCCTTGACGACTTCTTTCAGGGTCGTGGCCCCCATGGTTGATGGGGATTGCCGCGTTAACGCGCCGCTGTTGATTGTCTATAGCTGTTGTAGGTCAAGGTACTACAGCATCTTCATACCTGAGCCCACGTGCGAGGTCTCGGTTGCGAGCATAGTCTCCTAAATCATGTGCTCCGTGCGAATCGTCACACCACATTTGTTTGCGGGCGTTATCGTTGTCGGCTCCGCTGCGACGATGTCGTTTGCCGGCCAGACGATGCATAGGAATGGGAGGTGTCATTGGATATGAGGGCGTCTTTCCGCGAGCAAGCGTTACAACTTCTGGAGTCGGTGACCGAGACCAATGAGGTCCGAGCTAACCTCGAGCTCCCTCTATATGATTGTCAGCTATTAGACTCTATCAAAACCGTGGAATTGATGGTGAGAATCGAAGAAGAATTCGGTATTAAGGTTTCGCCAGCGGAGTTCGAGCGCGAAAATTGGGCGACACCGCGCAAGATCATTGCCGATCTTGAGAGCCGGACACAGGTAAGCGTGTGAGTTGGGCCAGGGCACATCCCGCGCTTTGGCGAGCGCTTCTGATTCTGTATTACCTGGTTGTTATCGCAGGCTTAATCGCCATGTACGGCCGAGGCGACTTTTCCACGCCTCCATTTATTTATCAGGGATTTTGAGTGAATCTCGTTGAACGAATCGACTACTGGGCCCTGGCGGCCCCGAGCGCAATCGCACATATCAGTGGAGACCAAAGGCTAACGTATCGCGAGCTTCGCCAACGTTCGGACGCTCTCGCAGCCCACCTTATACAGCGCTTCGGCGACAGTCCTACTCCCATCGCAGTGCTCGGGCATCGAGAACCCCAGATGCTTATCGCATTTCTGGCAGCGGCAAAATCTCGCAAACCCTATATTCCGTTGGACACCGTATTGCCGCGGCAGCGGCTCGACAAAATTCTGGCTATCGCGCGACCCGCATTGCTTCTCACTCCGCAAGATGTCACAAAACTCTCAAGTTCTGGCGCCGCAGCTCCTGCTATCTCCACGCAACGCGACGATCCATTTTACATTCTGTTCACCAGTGGGAGCACGGGCGAGCCGAAGGGCGTAATCATTACCCTCGGGTGCTTGCAGCATTTTCTTGCATGGATTCTTGACGAACAAGAGTTCCTGCCTTTCAGGGAGACCTTCCTGAATACGGCGCCATTCTCTTTCGATCTTTCCGTGATGGATTCGTACTGCAGCCTTGCTACGGGAGGCACCCTTTTCAGCATTGGCCGCGATCTCGTGGCGAATCCGAAAATGCTTTATCGGGCCCTTGGAAATTCCGGCGTGACCACCTGGGTCTCTACGCCGTCATTTGCACAAATGTGTCTGGTCGAAGAGAAATTTGCAGAAGAGATGCTCCCACATGTTCGCCGGTTTCTTTTTTGTGGCGAAACGCTGGCCGCGCAAACTGCAGCTCATTTGCTGGACCGCTTTCCACAAGCGCAGGTATGGAACATGTACGGTCCCACTGAGGCGACTGTAGCCACTGCCTCCGTACGCATAGAGCGCTCCATTTTGGAAAAGTGTTCGGCATTGCCGGTGGGCCGCGCCATGCCTGCAGCTGACGTTTTTGTGGTGAATGGAGACGGCGACGTTTTGCCAGAAAACGAGCGAGGTGAAATTGTCATTGCCGGACCAAATGTAAGCCCGGGCTATCTCGGGCGACCCAACCTTACGGCGGCCAAGTTCTTCGATTACTTCGGTAGCCGCGCTTACCGAACTGGCGACCAGGGACGATTGTGTAATGGCCTGCTTTTTTTTGAAGGGCGCATGGATTCGCAAATCAAGCTTAGCGGGTATCGAATCGAACTTGGCGACATTGAAGCAAATCTTCTTGGCTTGGCCGCCGTAAGGGACGCGGTAGTGATGCCCGTGGTTAAAAACGGCGCACCACAGTCGCTCGCTGCTTTTGTAGTGCTCAGCGACCGGACTGCGGGATCACAGTTCGAATTAACGCAGTCGCTCCGGCGACAGCTATCGGAGCGGCTTCCAGTGTACATGGTGCCGCGCAAATTCCTTTTTCGCGATTCCTTTCCGATGACCGCAAACGGCAAGGTCGATCGAGCGCGGCTGGCCCAGTCGCTGTGATTCCCTACGCCGATTTCACATATTTTGGGCTGCTGCTTTACGCGGTAGTTCCAACTCTTATTCTCGGGTTGTTTGGCAAAGCAAGCTGGCGATGGGCGACCCTCGTAACTGCCGGGATGCTCGTCGTGCAGTATCACGGGTTATTAAACATCCGGCCAAACTTCGCGTTACGCGAGATCTGGATCGCTATTGGTTTCGCCGTCTGGCAGTGGGCAATTGTATGCGTATTCGCAAAAAACGGGGCACGGGCTGGTTGGCCTTTTTACGTTGCAATCGCGGCGAGCTTGCTCCCGCTTGCTGGATCTAAATTTTTTCCCGTCATTTCGCCTAGAAGCGAGTTTGGTTTTCTCGGAATTTCATACATCACGTTCAGGGCGTTGGATGTCGTAATTTGCTTGCGCGATAAAGTCATCGCCTTACCGGGGGCGCTCGATTTCCTGATGTTTCTTTTTTTCTTTCCAACCGTTTCCGCCGGACCAATTGACCGTTTCCAGCGCTTCGCAGGCGAATGGAGAAAGGCGCGAAGCCGCGCTGAATTTCTTGTTGATCTCGACGGCGCGGTGCACCGCATTTTTCGAGGGTTCTTTTACAAGTTCATCCTCGCTGCGCTGATCAAACAGTACTGGCTGGATCGGGCAGCCAGCAGTGGAAGTTTCGCGGCATTGGTCAGTTACATGTACGCGTACAGCTTTTATTTATTTTTCGATTTTGCCGGATACAGCGCTTTCGCCATTGCCCTGAGTTATCTTTTTGGCGTCCACACTCCGGAAAACTTCGATCGACCGTTTATTGCCAGAAATATCCGCGACTTTTGGAATCGCTGGCATATCACTCTTTCATTTTGGTTCCGCGACCATGTCTACATGCGTTTCCTCTATGCGGCGATGCGCGGAAAATGGTTTGCGCACAAGGAAGTCGCCCCAATTGCAGGCTACTTCCTGACGTTCGGACTAATGGGCCTGTGGCACGGGCCCGAGGTTCACTACCTTGTGTACGGATTATATCAGGCGGCGCTACTTTCTGCGTTCCATATCTTTTCCCGCTGGAACAAGTCACACCAGTATTGGCGCGAAGGTCTGGTCTCGCGGGCAGTTTCTATTTTTGTCACTTTCCAATGTGTTTGCTTCGGTCTGCTGATTTTTTCAGGACGCATTGGAGCTGCTCCGCTTTCGCACCATACAGGCGACGTCGAACAAGCCTATTGTTATGAAATTCAGGGATGGCTTTGGGATAAAAACCAGCCAGATGTCCCGGTTGATGTGGAACTTTGGGACGGCGACAAATTTCTAATGAAGGTTCCGGCTGATAAATTCCGGCAGGATCTCGTGAATGCAGGCTACGGAAACGGCCGGCACGGCTTTCAAATCCCGACACCACCGCAACTCAAAGATCACCACTCACATGTTATCCATCTTCGCGTCGCGGGAACAAAGCAGGAATTAACGAATTCGCCCAAAGTAATTCAATGTCAGTGACGCCCCGCGCCTGGTCATCTGGCAGCCGCGCTGCCTTTCTTAGCTGACGTTTCTTCTGTTGGCGCGACGTCGTACTCTGGTTTGTGCGCGCCCATTAGCCACTTATCGAACCAGCCAACGATATGCTGCAGACGTTCGACACGGTGCCACGGCTGACCGGAGCGCGAGAGCTCGTGCGATTCGTTAGGGAAACGCACCATCACGGTAGGAATCTTGCGGAATTTTAATGCGCGAAACATTTGTTCTCCGCCAGCACCTGGCGGCGTTCGGTAATCGGCTTCGCCAAGGACAAGCATCAATGGTGTGGTCACATTCTTGATGTAATTGATCGGCGAACGCGCTCGATACTCTTGCGGGTCTTCAAATGGCGGTCCTTTGAACCAGCTGGGTTGGAAGAGTGTGAAGTCTCCCGTGTACCACCAGTTTTCCCAATTCGCGATGTCGCGCTGCGATACCGCCGCGGCAAAACGATTTGTTTGGCCAACAACCCAGTTAGTGAGCAAGCCACCGCCGCTACCACCAGTCACGCCCAGCTTTTTCTCGTCGATGTAACCACGTTTAATCGCGTCATCCACGCCAGCCATCAGGTCTTTGTAATCGTCTCCTGGATAATTGTATTGAATGACGTTTCCAAATTCCTGGCCATA
>DASXMV010000076.1:0-24390 GCA_036495465.1 Candidatus Udaeobacter sp.
GATTGTTGATACCCGGTGCGCCCGGGAACGCATTGGGATTGACCGCAAAAGGATTAGCATAGAATGGCGAAGTCGAGGCGTTTGGAGCCGAATGCGGCGGCGGGTTGTTCCCGCTAAAGAACAACGTGGGGACCAAACGGAAACCCTGCACACGGCCAGGTTCGTTGCCGCTTCGCGCATCAAAACCGCCAAACGGAACAAAGAACCCGTTAGAAGAAACATCGCGATCGCGGCTGAAAAGACCGCCAGTGCGCTGCCAGAAATCGGCTACCACCACAATATCTGTCTTGTCATCTCCGGTGCCGGCCTTGATCCATGCTTCCCACTCGCCCATGTCATTGGATGCGCCCAAGTCCGTGTTCCCGTACGTGCCGCCAATTTCCAAGCCACGGAATTTGTGGATCAGGAAGAAGTTGACTACGCCGGCGATCGCGTCGGAGCCATACACCGCCGAGGCGCCATCCTTGAGGATGTCAATGTGATCGACCATGGAAAACGGTATCAACTGAACGTCCACGCCAGAGCTGGCACCAGCGGCGTCCAATGAACCCTGGGCGACCCGTTTGCCGTCGATCAGAACCAAAGTTTCCTTCGGCAATAGACCACGCAGGTTGATCTGGACCGTGCCATCGCCACCGTTGGCAATGTTCTGGTTAACGGTTCCGCCCGCTTCCTGTGGAATGAATTCCTGCAGATCGGTGGCGTTGCGGATACCGAGCTTCTCGATGTCCTGCGGGCGATACGTATCGACCGGATTGGGCCCGGTCTCTTCCGCAGTGGGAATATTCGAACCGGTCACAACCACCCGTTCGACCTCAGCTTGAGGCGCTGGTGCACCCGGGGCGGGACCGGCCGGAGCCGGCAATTGGGCGAACACATTCGATGCAAAAATTATGGGAAACCCAACGGTCGCTATCAAAGCGGCGCCAAGGAATCCAAGTTTATTTAGCACGTTTTTAGTCATTAGTTTCTCCATTGGTTTGGTTAGGTTTTTGCAGGGTTAATAAACTTTGCGGACGCTGACAAGCTTTTTTTTCACCTTTTTCAAAGTTTTTTTGAACGCCCTTTCGGGCGCACTTGTCGCGTCAGATTCCTCGTTTAGTTGAAGGGGGCATGCCCTGACAAGCTTTTTTTTCACCTTTTTCAAAGTTTTTTTTGAACTTTGACCTGCGATAGATCGACCGAATTTGGGGTACGATTTTCCCGCCACACGCTGCCGAGATTGAAGATTTCGAAACCGAAAGGGTTAGGTGACCTTCAATTGCTGCTCATTCCTGCTTCGCGACTAGAGTTAATTTCCCGAATTCGTTGATCAACGGAGCTCTGCCGAACGCCTGCACGTAATGGGCTTCCAATTCAGAGCGAAACGGCGAATCGGTTTCAATGATGAACGCTGCGTCTGCGTCGAGATTGGGCTCCCGCCACGGGATTTTCTGGGGATAGACGCGGTGAGGATACTCGAAAATCGCGTTGGAGATCGCGACGGTCTCACCGCTTTCGAAGAGAAACGGATAAACAAAAGAGATGGTCGTCCAGACAGACGTCATCCTGTGTTGACGTAAATACCGTTCAACACCTTCGATGTCTGCTCCAGGTATTCTCGTCATGCAGTAATTTTTGCCGTCTTTACACAAGCAGAGCGTTTCGATCTGATTTTGTCGTCCCACCCTGATCATGACCGCGACTGCTGCTACCAAAATAGTGGAAAGCGCACCGACGCCGATGAGCTGCGGCAACGTCCGCGACGAAGAAAACAAACGTTGCAACATTCGACCGGTCAGGACCGATAAAAAGAAGCACCCACCGAAAAAATAGCTCGGCACACCGAGGGGCTGCGTTAAATACGGGACGAACGACGCTGCGGTGAGCACCAGCATATCAAAATCTCTTTTTTGCGCCTGGTCGGACAGATCGCCTCGAAGCGCTCGGATGATTTTGAGGGGTGACCTCGCAAAAGGCCACATCGCCATACCCACGGCGAGAAGAGCAATCCCATAAAACAGGTAGCCGACTGCGGGCGTTTCCGGGTAATACCAGAGAATTGTGTCCGGTCCGAAGAATTTCGGCATTTCGTTCACGAAAATCCGCGCGAAGACTGAAAGATGAAGAAGAGACGAAAACCCGCCTCCTAGCCTTTCAATGAACACATATCGCCAATTACCAAAGTGATGCGTGCAGTTAAACGCAATAACCGGCGTGTATCCGATTACGAAGCCGAGCAAACCCACCGCCGCGGTAGCCAGCGAGAATCTGCGACGCAGAACCAACAGCATCCACAACGCGCCGACGAGCGGGATTGCGAGCTCGAGGCACCAAACGCTGATCCCGCACGCGAGGCCGAAGAAAAACACCGTCTTTCGCTTCGCATCGCCCGCTGATTCGATTGATGCAAAAAGCATCGTCAGTACCGGGATCGATAGGAAATACCAGGAATAACCTCTGACTTGAAAATGCCATTTCAGAAGTGATGGAGCGAGTGCAAACAAAATCGTAGCCAGGAGACTCGTCCGCTCGTCATAAAGCGCCAGGCACATCCGATAAAACAGGAAAATGCACAGCAGCGAGAGCACAACGATACAGCTCTTCAAAGAAATGACGCTGATGCCAAAGATCGCGAACGCAGCCGCTGCCAGATAAGCTTCCCAAGCTGCACCCGCATTATATGGCTGCCCATACATGTAGAAAGGAAGATATCGTCCTTCCAGGATGTGTTTGCCCATCAGACCGATGATCGCCTCATCGCTGTGAACATGAGTTTGAGACGTGAGCAGGATCGCAAACCACGCCGTCGCAAGGAGAATGATGAATATTCCTGCAGCCTGCGTGTATCGGCGCATTAAACGTGCATCAAAAGTTCACCGGCACGACGACTACGCGCGCTTTGAGCATCGATGAAGGACACGATTCTCATTGGGAATTTTGCTGCGGCGGATGAAATCCGAAATCGGTTTCTAATTTTTTCCACAGCCAATCGGCTAACGGATCTTTGTCGATGACCGCGGAATTTGCAGCTGCAAACTCTTCGGCCTTAGCGACATTGCCACTCAAGCAGTAGAGATATGTAAGCAGAATCGCTTCACGAGCACCGAAGGCGCCGTGATCCTTTTGACTTTCTAGCAGCCGAATTGCTTCACCCCAGTCGCGCAACGCCAATGCCCCGGCAATGAGATCCGGTACGATCTCAGCCGGAGGCGTTCCTGTCCCGCGCGCAACCTGCCGCGCAATAGCGAATCGCAGTTCGTCGCTGCCGAGCGTTTCCAAGACCGGGATACGCAGCCGTGTACCGCGTAAAAAAAGATCAAGTTCCGCTAGCTTATTGCTTCCAACCGTTTGCGACAGAAATCGCGTCTCACGAACTGCGAAAAGTGACTTCATTAAATTACTTGGCGCTTCCGGAAAAACGCGATCAATCAGCGGCGATCGCTGAAAGCGTTCCATGACGGATGATGGCTCCATGTAACTCGCAGCGAACTCAAAATTCGCTTTGTCATCCCAGGGCGCATCGCTCAATCGCTTCGGATAATTGTCAGTTAACGGCGGGACGTCGCTAGTAATTCGGTCGATCTCGTCGCCATCCATCAAAAACAATGCGCCCAACTGCTGCGGGACTTCGATACCAATGCGTCTTAAATCCGCGCCGGACCCGGGATCGTTCCACAGGTGTCGCAGCTCTTCCTCACTTATTTTACGCCCCGGGCCATTGATGCCCATCATGATCCAATTCTCGTCCGCGCCTGCCCACACCGATGCGTTCGAAAACACATCATGAAACGCACGCAAAATTGCTTTTGCTTCATTCGGTTTTAATTGATCGAGTGGTAGCCAAAAGGTTGCGATTCCACCTTCTTTGAGGCGTCCTTTCATCAGCGAAAAAAATTCCTTGCTGTAAAGGTTAACCGAGCCGGCGTTTTTCGGCGGAGGCGGTTCGCCGGAAATAATGTCGTATTGGCGCGGAGCCGCTTGAAGAAAGAAACGACCGTCCTGAATAAAAGTCGTTGTCCGCGGGTCATGCAGCGGATTGGTGTAACCCATCGCGGTGTAGAAATCCGCCAGGCGGATTACTTCTTTTGAAATGTCCACCACGTCCATTTGCTTGACGTTTGGTCCGTGAAGGAGTGCGTCAGCTGTGACACCACATCCGTAGCAGATCAGCAGAACGCTTTGTGATTCTGGCCGAAAGGCCAGGGGAAGGTAAGCAAACAATCTCATGTAACGCTGACCAGGGGGATTGGTGGCCGACATTGAAAATGCATTGCACAAGAGGCGGTAGTAGTATGGTTCGCCGGCGAAGTCCCGCCGCAGTAGCTGCCAGGTATCCGACGTTCCCTCGATTCGCTTCACGGTGCTCACGAAAGGATGTTCCTGGTTTTCGGTTTCGTAAGGACGACTTGCGTGTTCGAAATGCGTTTCGGCGCGTCGGTACGGAAAAATTACGAACACGAAAGCGAGAGCAATCCAGAGAGCAACTAGAATGGCGGGAGCAATGCTGTGGTTCGGAGCGTTGGGCGATGTCGACCTTTTTGAAGCGGTACCAAGTGGCCACACGGCAAAACAAACCACAATGCTCAGCAGCGCATAACCTGCAGCGCATGCGATGAGACTCCATTGATACCCGACCAGCGGCAAAAGTACGAAGCTCGCCAGGAGCGGGCCGAGTGCTGCGCCTATCGTATTAAATAACGTGGCAATCCCAGTGCTGTTCATCCGATCGCCGACAGCGGCTTGCACACTTGTGCCGATGCACGGAAAGAGAATTCCAGAGAGTAACGCGACCGGGAACATTAGACCCATTGAGAGCAACGCGATCCGTAACCAGCTGAGGTCGAATACTGCGACTGAAGTAGGCACGAGCCCGCTCGGAAAAAACCAGTACGATAGCAACACCAGGATCGCCGCAAGCAATAGGAGAATCGATAACAAGCGATTCACGTGTACCACGCGTTGGTGTATCAGGCTGCTGAGAACGCTTCCCAGCCCGATTCCTGCCAGCACAACTGCCAGCATCAAGGCGAAAGCGGTCGGAGATGACGCGACATATAGACGCAGGAATCGAAACCAAATAACCTCCAGAGCGAGCAAGAGGCAGCCCGTCCCAAAGCTGACAAAAAGCAGACGCCATGGCGGCTTATATCTTGCCTCCAGGCAAAGCGGAAATTCTCGCTGCAAAGCGCGCGTGGAACCATGACTGTTGCGTTTTGCCACGAACACAGCAATCGCTGCGGCAATGCAACTCGCTAAACCTGCAACGACGCTCGTACCTCGAAGGCCAAAAGCCCCGATGAGATAACTCTCACCGAGCAGAGCACCGGCTACGGCGCCCAAAGTGTTGGAGCCGTAAAGAAATCCGATAGCGCGTCCAAAACTGGTTTGGCGCAACATTGGATCTTCCATCAGCACGGGAAGGGTCAATCCCATCGCCGTTGTGGGCACAAGTAGAATCAGGAAAGACACCACAAACCGCAGTCCGAGAAGCATCGGCTGAGAATTCCAAAAAATTTGCCACACCGGTCGCGACAATTCGCCCAGCACAGGGAGGGCGAAAACGATGGTGCAACCAAGCAAAGCAACCAGCAGCTCCAGAGCGGCGTAAAGATGAAGCGGTCGCCACCGTCGGATTCTTGATGATGCAGCGATTGCATTCCCTAGCGCCAGGCCCGCCATGAAACTGGAAAGGATCAGCGCCGCTGACCAGACCGAGTTGCCAAAGGCAAGGCCGCTTAGCCGCACCCACAGCGTTTCAAAAATTAGTGCCGCTACGCCCGACAGAAAAAGAATACCAGAGAAAATTGCAAGAGGCGCGCGCGTATGAACGCCTGGCGGCTGCTCACTATGGGACAGCTGCGTTTCAGCGATCGGAACGGATCTATTGATCATTGCGAAAACCGCCAGCAATCCTCAAAACAACCGCGCCTGCGATGCCTGCCAGAAGCGAGCCCGCAAGAACACCCGACTTTGCCGCGTTAATTGGCCCGTTCTCATCGAACGCAAGCATAGCGATAAACAGTGACATGGTAAAACCGATCCCCGCCAGACATGCATAACCGAGAAGAGAACCCCACCCAACGCCGCGTGGCAGTTGGGCGATCCCAGATTTCGTCGCGCCAAATGCTGCGACCATAACACCGAGCGGTTTACCAACCACAAGCCCGAGCAGTATTCCAACCGTGACCTGAGCATGCTGAAGAGGGCCAGCAATCCTGACACCTGCATTGGCGAAGGCGAAGAGCGGCATCACGACAAATGCTGAAAAGCCGTGAAGCGCCCGTTCCAGACGCAAAATCGGTGCGGTCATAGCTTCGCTCGCATGTTCGATAGCGAAGAGAGCTTCCTGTTGTGCCTTGCTGGTTGGAACACGGAGATCTCCACTCTCCGTGCGATCAAATCGATCCGAAAGATTTCGCGCCTTACGCGAGAATTCCGTCGCATTAATCCTCGTGTGCATCGGAATCGTAAAGGCAAGTGCCACCCCTGCAACTGTGGCGTGGACTCCGGATTCATGGACGAAATACCAGAGAGGAATTCCCGCCAGCAGATACGGCCACAAACGACTGCCTCCGATCAGGTTGAACCCAATCAAAAGAGCAATTATCACACCTGCTCCTAGAAGTGCGCTCCAGGCGATTGCGTGAGAATAGAACATCGCAATGATCACAACGGCTCCCAAATCGTCAACAATCGCGAGCGCAGTTAGCAATACCCTGGCACCGACAGGAGCGTCGGGAGCGATTAGGGCGAGCGCTCCCAGAGCAAAAGCAATGTCCGTCGCTACCGGAATGCCCCAACCTCGCGCGCCAAGCCCATTCGTATTGCACATCAAATAGAGCGTGGCCGGCACGATCATGCCGCCAATGGCGCAGGCGATAGGAAGCGCAGCTTTCTTTACCGACGCCAGTTCTCCTGCGATTAGTTCGCGCTTGATCTCCAAGCCCACCAAAAGGAAGAACGTTGCCATCAGTCCGTCATCGATCCACTGATGTAGCGTCAGCGACAACGAATGGCTTACTGTTCCCACGGTCAATCGCACCTGCCACAAACGCTGGTATGTGTCGGCGAGAGGAGAATTAGCCAGCAAAAGCGCGGCCATTCCAAACAACAGCAACACCGACCCGCCAGCGGCTTCAGTACGGAAAAAGCGCTGAAATATGGTTGGCTGAATTTTTCTAACCACGAAACGGCCTGTCTACGTTAATCGTAAAATCGTAAATCGAACGTAACCGTGTAAGTATTTAAGGAAGGAATCCCCTGGATTTTACTATCATGTTTACCGGTTTGATTGAAGAAGTCGGTAGCGTAAGCGCAGTCGGCGCAAGGAAAAGCGGTATCGAATTGAAAATTACCGCTCCGCGTGTCACAAAAAACATACGATGCGGCGATAGTGTAGCGGTTAACGGTTGTTGTCTCACGGTAAGCTCGCTTTTCGGCGACAAGTTAATTTTCGACCTTTTGGAAGAGACTGCCGCCCGCACAAACCTAAGAAATTTGCAGCAGGAACAGTCGGTAAATCTCGAGCGCGCTGTTGGCGCGACCGAGCGTTTTGGAGGACATTTCGTCCAGGGACACGTCGATTGTGTTTCACCAATCATTGCCTATGAGAAAAGCGAGAACGATTTTCGCTTGGAAATCGAGTTACCGCCGATGTTCGCCCATTATGTCGCGCCGAAGGGCTCGATCGCGGTGAATGGAATCAGTCTGACGGTCGCCGAGATTCTTCCGAAAAGTTTCGTCGCATGGATTATTCCTTACACGACGACGCACACGAATCTCCTCCGGGCACAAAAAGGCGACCGGGTGAATCTCGAGTTCGATATTCTTGCCAAGTACGTTGAAAGAATGCTCGCTTCGCGCAGTTAAATCGTTAAAACGTAGAAGCGTTGAATCATTCCGGGAAGCATCGCCGGCGGCGATCTCGGGTAGTGGGCGTCATCTCATCGCCCGCCGAGCTCGATTTCGCTATCTGCATCGCCGAGCCGCCGGACTTATTTGAACTGCGATTGGATCACCTTTTGCGGCCACCTTTCGAGGACGGGATCGTGGACCGATTGGAGACCGACATTTCGAAGTTGGCCGTCCCATTCGTCATTACAGCGCGGCATCCAGTTGAAGGTGGCGCAAATCGGCTATCCGCACGGCAACGACGCGATCTGCTCTTGAGATTTCTACCCCAAGCCAATTATATCGATATCGAATTACGGTCAGCGCCGTTTTTCGGTTCTCTCCTTGGCGTGGCTCGGAAACAGAGGGTGCGACTGATCATATCCGTGCATCACTTGAAAACTACCCCGTCCCGGATCCGGTTACGGGCTCAAGCGCGCACAGCAAAAACGTATGGTGCGGACATCTTTAAGGTGGCGACACGCACGGACACGCCCGCGCAACTGACGCGCTTGATCGATTTCGCCGCGGCCGGGGCCGTTAACATTCCCGTAAGTGCTATGGGCATCGGCAAGCTCGGCCTGGCTTCGCGTTTGCTTCTCGCCTCTTTTGGATCGCCGCTGGTATATGTTTCGCTCGGACAAAGCGGCATCGAAGGGCAAATGTCACTTGAGCAATTTCGCGCGTTCGGAATAGTTCCTCCGCGTTGAATCGTTAGTGCGAAGCGCAAACCCGCCGGTTTTAACCGATCACGAATTAAGCTCCGCCCGCTTGCTCTTTCTCCAGCGCACATATCGTACAAAAAAGTCCCATGTCGTCATCTGTAACTCTGCCGAAACGCGTGCCAGTAATGCCGTTGCCTGGCGCTCTGCTTTTTCCGCACGCGCTGCTCCCGCTGCATATCTTTGAGCCCCGCTATTGCGAAATGTTAAAGCACGCCCTCGCCGATCACCGTATGTTCTGTGTTGCGCTGCTGAAACCGGATTGCATTGACTGGGATTCCACCGCCGACTTCTTTCACATCGCCACCGTCGGCCTCATTCGCGCATGCGTGGAGCGAAGCGACGGGACATCGAACTTGATCCTCCAGGGACTGGAACGGGTTAGATTCAGCGCCTTCCGGCAGGAGGCTCCCTTTCCGATCGCAACGGTTGAGTCGCTGGAATCGGATTCAATCATGTCTGTGGAAACCGAAGCGCTCGCAGCGAAAGTGCTGGAACTTTATTCGAACCTTAAAGGGGATGGACCAAGGCAGTTGCCGCCCAAGGTAGACCGATACCTTTCCGATTTGAGCGACCCCGAATTACTCGCCGACCTCGTAGCTTCAACATTTGTGAGCGATCCACTTCGCCGTCAACGCGTGCTCGAAGAGCTTTCTATTAATAAACGGCTCCGGCTGGTGATTCGATATCTTCGCGAAGAAAACGGAGGCGGGACTGTCTGAAAGTAGCAGCGCCGGACTAACTAGCCTGGACACCGACGCGCACCGTTTCTACCCGGAAATTCGTGCGTGTTCTTCCATCAAATATCGGTCCGTCATTCCAGCGATATAATCGCATACAGTACGATGCAGTCCCTCGGTCCCAATTCGCTTCGCCGTGGTCTCACCTAATCTGTCGGCATCGGTCAGGTAGGCCTGAAAAACCTGCCGAAGCATTTCGCATGCGCGCCGATTAACCTCCGAAACGCGCGGATCGTAGTAAACATTCTGATACAGAAATTTTCGTAACTCGCGATTCGCCTCTCTTAAGTCGTCGCTATAACAAATCAGAGGAACCGGGTGCTGGCGCGCTTCATCCGGGGTTTGCACGCCGGCATCTGCAATGGATTTGGCACTGGTCGAGACGAGGTCGCGGACTTCCGTGTCAATGATGTCTCGAATGATTAGCTTGTGCAGATCGGGCTCTCGAGCGTCGGGATAACGCTCGAGAACACCCTGAAGGCTTCGTCCCCAGACGTCATTTCTTTCCAGTTGTGCCGCATTCAGAATTTCAAAATCGAGTGCGTCGTCCAAATCATGACTGTAATAAGTGATTTCGTCGGCCAGGTCGGCCACCTGCGCTTCTAGTGACGGACAACGATAATCTTGTAACCCAGTCGGCGCGCCCGATGCGGGCAGTTCTTCCAACTCATGAAACGCTCCGTGTTTCCGTAGGCCCTCGCGCACTTCGAAGGTCAGGTTCAGACCCGGATGTTTCGGATAGGGGTCTTCAAGAAACTCGACTACTCGTGCACTCTGGCGATTGTGATCAAAGCCGCCGTGGTCGCGCATACATTCCGCCAACATCTCTTCGCCCGAATGTCCAAAAGGCGCGTGTCCCAGGTCGTGCGCGAGAGCGATCGCCTCCGCCAGATCTTCATTCAATCCCAATGCCCGAGCAATCGTTCGACTGATAGACGCCACCTCGATTGAATGCGTCAGGCGCGTGCGCAAATGATCGCCTGTCCCGTTCAGGAAAACCTGAGTTTTGTATTCCATTCGGCGAAATGCGCGGGAATGAATGATGCGCGCCCTGTCGCGTTGGAATTCAGTGCGAAATACATGGCTCGCTTCCGAATATTTTCGGCCACGCGAATCGCCGGACTTTTCGGCAAACGGCGCCAGAACGTGACGCTCGATCGCTTCCATGTCTTCGCGTGTTTTGCGAAAGACCGCGCGGCGCCGCTCTTGAACATTAGGAGGATGCTTCGTCACGATTGATTCCCAACCTTATTTCTCGATCTTAGACTTCGAAACTTCAAATCTGATATGCGCAAGAAAACTCGCCGCAAAAAACAGGTCACGCCCCAACGTTTGATGGAATTGAGCTTCGCCTATGCGCCGCCGCTCATCATCAGCGCAGCGGTAAGCAACAACGTTTTCGATTCGCTGAAAAAAGGAGCGCAGACGTCTCAAGAGCTTGCAGAGCAAACCGGCGCATCGCCGCGCGCTTTGCGGATTTTAATGAATGCGCTCGTTGGGCTGGTACTTCTCAAGAAAGATAAGAAAGAGAGATATTCACTCACACCGGAAAGCGCGACCTTTCTTGTTAGCAATCAAACGGGAACACACGCAGGGTTCTTCGGGACTATCGCCCCGCAGATCATCTCACGATGGCTGCAATTGCCCGAGATCGTTCGACGGGGCCGTCCTGCTGTCGCCGTCAACCAGGAGACCGAAGGGACAGAATTCTTCAGTCAGTTGGTGGAAAGGATCATCCCGATGAGTTATCCGCCGGCGCAAAAGCTTGGCGATCATTTGAAACTGGCGCGGACACGAAATGAAATCCGCGTGCTCGATCTGGCTGCGGGATCGGGCATTTGGGGAATTGCCCTCGCACAAAAATCGCCGCGAGTGCGCGTCACCGCGGTCGACTGGCCAGGAATGATTCCCACCACGAAACGGATTACACGAAATTTTGGCGTCGCTGATCGCTTCAATTATATCGAGGGCGACATATTGGCGGCGGACTTTGGGGGCGGCTACGACATTGCAACTCTCGGCCACATCTTGCACAGCGAAGGCGAAGAACGTGGCCGCGAATTGCTCAAGAAGACTTTTCGCGCACTCAAATCGGGCGGTACCATCGCTATCGCAGAATGGTTGGTGCATGACGATCGAACGAAACCGCTACCCTCCTTGTTGTTTGCCGTGCAAATGCTGGTGAACACGGAGGAAGGCGACACCTTCAGCTTCAACGAAATCAAAACCTGGCTTGAACAGGCTGGCTTCAAAAAAGTCCGAAAACTTCCGGCTCCGGGACCTTCGCCATTAATTTTGGCAACGAAACCCTAATCAAGAATCGGCTTCTCATCCGAAAAGCGAAGTGCTTTCATCTCCCGCGATGAAAAAGGCAAAAGAAAAATCGCAAGACGAAAGGTACGTTTCCTATCAGAAACCCGCATTGCGCAGCGAGGCATTTGCCCGGGCTCTTAGCGACGCAAAATTGCGCATTGCCGGCTCTGGCGGCCTGCGATCGCTTTTTGAACAAGCCGCAAAGAAGGCGTCGAACGTGCCGAAGGACGCGTTCAAAGAGAACTGGTCCTATCTTCAAACGATGTTGCGGTTGGTCCGCGCGTACGAGCGAGGTGAATACCAGGACGTTTCGAATGATGCTCTGTTGTGGATCACGGCTGGTCTCAATTATCTGGTCGATCCATTCGATTTGATTCCCGATCAGACCCCGTTTCTGGGCTACGTCGATGACGCAGCTGTCGTCGAATTTGTTACGGACAGAACCCGGCAAACACTTGATGACTTCATGGTCTGGGAAACCATGCCACCATCCGCCTAGTGAGGCGTCGCCTCAGACCAAAAGCAGCGCCGGATTTTCCAGAAGATGCCGTAGTTCTTTCAGATACTCCGCGCCGAGCGCCCCGTCGATTACGCGGTGATCGCAGCTCATGGTGAGCGACATGCGATGTCCTATGACGATTTTTTCAGAATCATCCACGACCGGGACTTTTGTGATTTTACCGACGGCGAGAATGAAACCTTGCGGCGGATTAATGACCGCGGAAAAACTATCGATCCCCATGGCGCCAAGGTTTGAAACGGTGAATGTGCCACCCTGAAATTCTTCGGGCTTCATTCTTTTGTTGCGCGCGCGATGCGCCAAATCCTTTGCCAGTTCGCTGATCTCGCGGAGCGATTTGCTTTGCGCTGCGCGAATCACCGGAGTCAAAAGGCCATCTTCAATCGCGACCGCAATTCCCAAATCGACATCGGCGTATTGCACAATTGCGTCGTGATCGAAGGAGGCGTTCACTCGCGGCACCTTGACTGCCGCCTGCACGGCAGCCTTTAAAACGAAATCATTTACGGTGATTTTCGCGGCGTCTGCGCTTTCGCCGGCAGATTTCAATTCTTCGCGCGCCTCCATGAGCGGACCGGCGTTGATAACAATGTCGAGGTAAAAATGTGGAACCGGGCCGAGGCTTTCGACCAATCGTTGCGCGATAACTCTGCGCATTCCGGAAAGCTGAATGCGCGCGCTTTCGCCAGCCTTCACGGTAACCGGAACTTTGGTGGTTGGACCAGCGTGCTTTGACTTTGCCGCAGCACGTACGTCGGTTTCCGTCACACGGCCCTCCGGCCCTGTGCCGGTCACGCTGGAAAGATCGACGCCGAGTTCGGCCGCAATTCGCCGGGCGATCGGAGACGCTTTTACGCGTGCTTCTTCAGTCCTTTCAGTTTTAGGCGCTGCCTTTCCAGGTTCCTCTTTCTCGTCCCCTTTAACCTCTGCGGGCTTTTTTTGCTCTTTACCTTCGACTTTGGGCTGTTCTTCTTTTGCTGGCTTCTCTTTGGCTTTTTCTGCTTCCTTTTGCTCTTCCTTGGCTTTCGGTTTTTCCTCTTTTCCTTCTTTCTCTTTCCCCTTTTCCTTCGGCGCTTCTTCACCCTCACCAGCGATGAACGCAATCTTGTCACCCACGTTTACTTTGCCACCCTCCTCCACGTAAATTTCCGTCAACGTTCCGTCCTCGGGCGATTCCCATTCCATAGTCGCCTTGTCGGTCTCAATCTCGGCGAGCACTTCGCCGGCCGAGACCTGGTCGCCTTTCTTCTTCTTCCACGCGACGAGGGTGCCCTCAGTCATCGTGTCGCTCAGTTTGGGCATCTGAATTTCGGGCATGGAATAGCTTGAAATGTTACAGCGCTGAAGTGTTGAAGCAGCAATCGAAAATTACGCGTAGCAAACCTTTTTTACGGCGGCCAGGAGTTTCTCAGCGTTCGGCAGGACGGCATGCTCCAGCCGCTCATTATAAGGCATTGGTACGTCTTCCTGTGATACGCGTAGTATTGGCGCGTCAAGCGTATCGAAAATGTTTTTCTGAATGCGATAGCAAACCTCCGCACCGACTCCGCAAAAAGGGTGATCCTGTTCGACAATCACCACGCGATGCGTTTTTGCCACCGAATCGTAAATCGCTTTTTCGTCGAGTGGCTTGATTGAACGAAGATCGAGAACTTCCGCGGAAATATCTTCCTCTTCCAATTGCGCCGCGACTTTCAGCGCCAAGGGAACTGTTTGGGAGTAGCAAATAACCGAGACATCGCTGCCCTCACGTTTTACTTCTGCTTGCCCCAGCGGGATGAGCAGTTCTTCATCAGGCGGCTCCACCATTCCTTTTGAGCTGTAGAGCAACTCCGCTTCGAGGACCAGGACAGGGTTGTTGTCGCGCACGGCCGTTTTAAGCAACCCTTTTGCATCACGCGGCGTGGCCGGCGAGCAAACCTTGAGCCCCGGGACGCTTGCGTAAAAATTCTCCGTTGCGTGCGAATGAGTGGCGCCCAGTTGATGCGCCGGTCCGTTCGGTCCTCGGAAAGTGATCGGAATATTAAATTGTCCCCCAGACATTGTGAACATGTTCGGCGCGTTGTTCACGACCTGATCGAATGCGACCAGCGAAAAGCTGAAGGTCATGAATTCAATGATTGGCCGTAATCCGACCATTGCCGCGCCCACGCCCAGACCCGCGAATCCGTTCTCGCTTATGGGTGTATCTATGATCCGTCGCGGCCCGAAGCGTTGAAGCAAGCCATGGCTGACTTTGTAGGCGCCTTGGTATTCCGCGACTTCCTCGCCCATCAGAAAAACATTTGGATCGCGCTCCAACTCTTCCGTTAGCGCTTCATTGAGCGCCTGGCGATACGTAATTTCTCTCATCACAAATTCCTATTTGGAGATTCCGTTCCCCTTTTGCTCTCTCTGGAGTGGTTCCGCGGGCCGTTCTCGATCTGGGTCGGGAGTGCCGTTGGCGTAAGTATAATCGTAAAGCGTATCGAGCGGTGGCTGCGGACTATTCTCGGCAAACTTTACCGCCGCCAGTACGGTTTCTTTCGCTCGTTTGTCCAGCATATCGAATTGTTCGTTTGTTAATTTTCCCTCGCGCGTGAGCTGCGCCCGTAAACGGGTGATCGGGTCGTCGAGCCGATATTTTTCCAGTTCCTGTTTCGTCCGATAACTTGCCGGGTCAGACATCGAGTGACCGCGATAACGATACGTACGCATTTCCAGAAACGCAGGATGCGCCTCCTTCCGGATGGACTCTACCGTCTCGGCAACTTTGTCCCGGACTTCGCGAAAGTTCATTCCGTCGATGATTTCACCGGGGATGTCGTAGCCTTCTGCCCGATCAACAATCTGTCTGAGGGACGTCGATCGCTGCACGGAAGTGCCCATCGCGAAAAGATTGTTTTCGCAAATAAATACAATCGGCAATTTGTAGAGAGCTGCGAGATTTAACGCTTCGTGGAAAGAGCCCTGATTGATTGCTCCATCACCAAAGAAGCAAAGTGTGACACGATCTTCCCCCCGGTATTTAATGGCAAAAGCCATTCCCACTGCCAACGGCACGTGAGCGGCAACTATGGCGTGACCGCCGTACATGTGATTCTTCTTGTCGAAAAAATGCATCGAGCCGCCCAGGCCACGCGAACAGCCAGTTTCCTTGCCGAAAAGTTCGGCCATGCACGCGTCGGCGCTCGTACCGCGCGCAAGAGCATGAGCATGGTCGCGGTAGGCAGTGATGATGTAATCGTCGTGACGAATGGCAGCGATAGCGCCCGTCACAACTGCTTCCTGGCCAATATAGAGATGACAAAAACCGCCGATCTTCTGCGCTTGATACTGTTGACTCGCGCGTTCCTCAAAACGCCGGATCAACAGCATTAGCGAGAGCATCTCGACTTCGTCGCGCTGCTCCACTATCTGCATCGTCGATCATCCAGCAGCAACAGGACGCAACCGCGCGGCACGCCCCCTCGAGCTTTCCCTGCCTCGCCCCACATTCATGCAAACCACAAACAGAAAAGTGAAAACTAAATCACTGAGAATAGAATTGCGGAAGAACATCCAGGTTGGCGTGGCACTATATTGAGGCAAACCAACCGTGATCGCTTGAACAAACCCGCCAAAAGTCTTGGCATAACCGGGATCATAAATCCACGATACGAAATTTGTGACCAGATAGAAGATGAGCGACGCTGCCACCGATGCGGGCAGGAGCGTTTTCCACGAAGAGCGGCCTTGAAGAAGCAACCCGAGGCAACCGACAATCGCAAAGCCAAGATAATGCGAGAGCACGAACGGACTAACGAGTGAAAAACCGTAGTGGGCGTTCAACGCGATGTCTGAGATAAGCAGCGCGATCATTGGGACAGTGAATTTGTACTTCATCGGGAAGTAAGCCGCGGCGCAGAGCGCAATTGCGGCGATCGGTGCAAAGTTCAACCAGCCGATTGAATCGGAGTGTCCGAAGAAACCGGTGACGATCCGAAATACTACCGCTACAACGATGAGAAGAAGCGCGGGAATCATTTGGGGAGAATCTATCCGTTCAGGCCGATATGCAAAGCAGCATTTAGCGTAGCTGCGTCACTGTAAAACGCAGCCGCGTTCCAAAACACTCGGCGTTTTGCTTCACAAGGCGAAGCACCTATCGCAAGACTATTTGGTCCCCGCAGCAAGCGCCTTGTTAAGCCTCGCCTTGCGGCGATTAGCAGCGTTCGGGTGAATGATCCCGCGCTTGGCGGCTTTATCGATAGCTGAGACTAACGCGCGAATTTGATCGATGCTCCGCGTTTGTTCGGAGCGAACCGTTTTCTGCATTGTTCGCAAACGAGTCACGACGGCGCGATTGCGAAGGGATCGTCTCGCCGTCTGGCGAGCGCGTTTGGCGGCTGATTTTGTGTTTGCCATTGTGATTAAAATATTCGTTGGATCTCCACGCTCGTCAGCGCATTGCCATTGTCAACCCATTCGGCTATCTAATCCTGGGTTCACGCGCGAAAGCGCCAGCGGCATCACTGTCCCAGCCTGGACTACAATTGCTTGTTCAGCTCCAGCTTTGCTTTTTGCCGCCGCGCGGCGAGTGCCCCGCCTTTTCGCATCTCTTCGACGGAGAGATTGCTATCGGTAGCCGGAGCAGAAACCGCCGGTTCCTCAGTGCGAGGTTTTTCACTTGCAGCCACCACAGTATTAGTCGGCTGCACTCGGGATGTCTTTGCGACTTTTGGCAAGCGTTCGGGAGTAATCTGCACAAGCGTCCCGAGAGGGACACGATCATAAAGTAAAGCAACGTCGCTCGCCTTCATCCGAATGCAGCCGTAGCTGGCCGGGCGTCCGATTGATTTCTCCTGCGGCGTACCATGAATGTAAATACAACGCTGAAAGGCATGCGCATTTTGCGCCTGGAGCCCGCGCAACCAGATAATACGCGTCGTCACCGGATCGCGGCCGGGAGCGTTGGGCTGAACAACTTCACCGGTAAACCGTCGATTGTGAAAGACGGCGCCGGTTGGTGCGTTATCCCCGATCTTTTTCTCGACGGCCAGATACCCGAGAGGAGTTGTCATTCGTCCCCAAGCATCGCCAAGGCCAAACATGGACGTGGACACCGGATATGTCGCCACTTTCCCTCCATTCTGTACAAGCATCAGTTTCTGGTCACGGACGCTGACGATGATCTGGCTGGACGTGTCAACCGGCGTGACCGCGAAGGCTGGCACAACAGAAACGAAACTAAGAATGACGGCTAGAGGGCGGAACATCAGCAACTTTTTAATCGACAATTTGAATTTTGTCACGCGGGAATTGCATCGCCGGTACCCGATCGACCGAAATTGAGTTTGGACCATCGGCTGCTCAATGAAGAGATACAGACGTACAAGAACCCTCCCTGGAACATGAGCAGGAACGGTACGGAAAAAAATTGACCATGCGCAATAGCAAACACCAGAAAGTACGTGAAATAGATGGCAAAAGCGAGTTCCGCCAAAGGGAGCGCTGATTGAAGCGGCCGGTATTTGCAGCCACGCCATCGCTGCGATCTTCGTTCAATTCCGTACTTGGGCGTTCGCGTGAAGTCGGATTTGTGATTGACCAGGGCTTCCAGAACCGCCCGAGCATTGTTAAGCGAAAGACCGATTCCGAGCGCAAGCAGGAATGGTAGAAAGAGAATTTCTTTCATCCATGTTCGAGGGTACAGTTCTCGCTGAGCACAAATATAAAACACTGCTACTGAGGCGGACGCCGCGAGAAAAATCGGAATGTCGATCAGCACGGTGCGCAACCAGCCACCCTGAGGACCTCCGGTTGACGGGTGCAAAAGCACGCAGAGACAAGCAAGAAGCAAATAGGCGAAGTTCGACATCAAATGCCCGGTAGCTTCAAGTTTGATGGGAAATGGAAGGCGACTGCGCCAAATCGTCGGCAATAGTTTCTTACAGGTTTGGACAGAACCCTTTGTCCAACGGTGCTGTTGGGATTTGAACCCGTTCATGTCCACCGGCAACTCTGCCGGAGTCACAACGTCCGAAAGATAGATAAACTTCCAGCCAGCGAGCTGTGCGCGATAGCTGAGATCGAGATCCTCGCACAGAGTATCGTATTGCCAGCCGCCGCTTTGTTCGATACAGGAACGTCGCCAGAGACCGGCGGTTCCGTTGAAATTGAAAAACCTTCCACTGCGGCTGCGAGCTGTTTGCTCCAATAGGAGGTGGCCATCCAGGAAGATAGCCTGCATCCGAGTAAGCAACGAATATCCGCGATTCAAATGCCCCCAGCGAGTCTGGATCATTCCCACTGTCGGATCAGTAAAGTAGTGAATAGTTCTCTTCAGTAAGTCCTTTTGCGGAACGAAGTCGGCGTCGAGGATACACACGAATTCACCTTCCGCAGCCTGAAGCCCTACCGCCAAAGCGCCGGCTTTGAAACCAGTACGATCGGATCGATGAATGCGCTGAACATTAAAACCGCGCTCTTGGAGTTCTTTCGCGCACGCTGCCGTGATATCACGGGTTTCGTCGGTTGAATCGTCCAAAACCTGGATTTGGAGGAGCTCCCGGGGATAATCCAATTCGCTCACGGAAATGAGCAGCCGCTCAGCGACATACACTTCGTTAAAGATCGGAAGCTGCACCGTCACTTTTGGCAGCTTTTCAAACTGATGGACCGGGAGCGGTGGCCGCTTCCGATTTTTCAAATACAAATAGATGATGAAGTATCGATGCACGCCGTAGGCCGAAAGCCCAATGAGCACGCCCAAATAACAAATCGACCAGATTATGTGTCCGAGGCTTCCTTGCATGGAGTTCTACAGCCCCGAAAGTTTTTCGGGGTAAGGCCGACATGATGCCGTTTTAACCATATGCGTCAATTTAAAAATCGTCTGTTTTCCTATGAAAATCGGTGTCGCATCGTGTTGGTACACAAGATCTCCCCTCGATTTTCGTAATTGAGAGGGCGAGCGGTCTGACAAACTCTTCGATTGATCAGAAGTCAGCGATTTTTCATTTGGACGAACTGATCATGATTATTACGAGCTAAACTGTGTCAGCGACATTCACCCTTGCTTGGAGCGGTGAGCAGAGTAACCGTGATGGGCCAACTTTCGCAACCCCAGGCATCAGTTGGAAGATACAATGACGAAACGAAGGCGGGAGCGTTTCGAACGTTTCAAGATCATCTTTCCTATTCTGCTGGCAGGATGGATTCCGTCGATCCTGACCCTGATAGTCTCCTACACGATCCTGCGCGACACGCTGGAATCCAGGATCCTTCGCGACCGTCAAACTTTGATTCAACTGGTAAGCCATCTGGTCGCTCACGACCTGAGCCGGAGCAGCAGCGTTATCGAATACTATCAAACACTGCCCGAGATGGTGAAAGATTTAACGGCGCCGAATCCAGAGCTGACGCAACAATGGCTAAATTCAGCATTCTATTCGCATCCGCAGATCGATGGGATGTTCATTACCGCAGCCAACGGTGACTTGATCGCCTCGATCCCCACAGCCTCCGAGATGATCGGAAAGGATTTCGGTTCCGAGTTTTGGCGCGAGCAAGCGATGGCCGCAGATGGAACCTATGTCTCGCCAATTCATCCCCGCCTGTCAGATAACCGCCTCGTCACCGATATCGTCGGCGCAGTGCGTGGCTCTGACCGGACTATCCTTGGTTATGTTGGCGTTTCGGTCCTTGTAGAGAGAATTGGCCGACGGCTATCGACAATTGAGTTTTCAGATCGGCTTCTCTTCGAGGTACTCGATCAAAATGGAGTGGCCCTTTTCGCCAGCGATTTCAAACCAAGTCCCGCAATGCCACCGCCAAAGGCGAACGAAGGATTGATCAAAGAGATCAGCCAGAGCAAGAGCGGCCATTTCGAGCGACAAAACAATCTTTATTCTTTCAGCCCGGTTGAATCCACCGGCTGGGTGGCGTTGGTGGAGCAGCCAAAGAACCTGGCTTACAAACCGGTCCATGATCTTTTGGGGCGAATGACCGTATTGGCAGCGTGGCTGATCGTTCTCACGGCAGTCTTTGCGTGGCTGGGGAGCGGATATTACCAGCGCCAGGTAGAAGCCAAGCAGCGGCTGGAGCGTGAAGTAATCTTCAATGAGAAGATGCTTGCCAATATGCCCAGCGGCATCGCTTTCATCGATCCGGTTTCCCGTCGTTTCCTCCATGCCAACTATGCATTTGTCCAGATGGCAGAACGTTTTGGCGATATGCCGGCAGGTCGCGACATCACCGACGCCACTTGCGAGGACGTGAAGATTACTCCACCGGAGGCAATTGAGAGGGTGCTGACCTTTGGGACGCCATTTCAGCTGATCGAACACCCGTTAAAAGATAAAACCGGGATGACCCATTTTTTGAATATCAACTTACTACGGCTGCAAGGCTCGCAGGAAACAATCCAGGGTGTTCTCTATTTAGTTGAGGACAAGACGCGGGACGTCACGCTCCGACAGGAATTAATTGGCGCGAATGCGGCAAAGGATCAATTCCTGGCCTTGTTATCACATGAATTGCGAAGTCCACTTTCGCCCGTAATCGCGATGGTAGGCGAGTTAGAAGCCGAGTTGCCAGATTCCCAGCCTGTCAGAGAAGCGCTCGAAGTCGTCCGGCGCAACGTGGAATTGGAAGCCAGACTCATTGACGATTTGCTTGATGTGACGCGAATTGCCAAGGGCAAGTTGCAATTGAGTTTCGAACCAATTTCCGTCCATCAAATCCTGCAGCGCGCCTACGAAATATGCCGGGAAGAGATAGCCGCCAAAAAACTCGAAGTGGAATTTCACCTTCGCGCGACTCAAACCCACGTGGAAGGCGACCCGGCGCGACTGCAACAGGTCTTTTGGAATTTGATCAAAAACAGCGTGAAATTTACGCCGGAAAAGGGCCGAATCACCATTGAAACGCTCAACCCTGGGCGGGGAAAGATTGAGATTCGTGTCATCGACACGGGCATCGGTATTGAGCAAGAAAAAATCGATAAAATCTTCAATGCGTTCGAACAGGGACAGACTGAGATCACCCGGCGTTTTGGAGGGCTCGGACTCGGTCTGGCGATTTCAAAGGCGCTGGTCGACGCGCACCGCGGAAAAATCCGGGTTGAAAGTCCGGGGAAGGATCAAGGAGCTATCTTTTCGTTGGAGCTAAACACTGTGGTCACGCCGGCCAGTACCGATGGCGAGCGCAAAGAAAAACCCGCTGTGCCGGAACGAGAATTGCCAGTGGCAAGGCATCGACGCGTCCTATTGGTGGACGATCATCACGACACCTGTCTTGGAATGAAAAGGATGTTGGAGCGTCGCGGTTACGAAATTACAATCGCGCATTCCGCTGACCAGGCGGTAGAAAAAGTACGGACACAGGCATTCGACCTCCTAATTAGCGACATAGGCTTACCGGACCGCAGCGGGTACGACTTAATGCGCGAGGTTCGTCTCAATACGAACCTGCCAGGCATCGCACTGAGCGGCTTTGGCACCGAACAAGATGTGAACCAAGCCAGAGCGGCAGGGTTCTCGGAGCATCTTACCAAGCCGATCAATTTCGAGCGCTTGGAAAAGACAATTCAAGATCTGCTCGCGTAACCACCGTCAGTTTGCGCCTCAAAGCATTCGGCTATGGGCCGTTCGGTGTGGCCGTTTCTGCCTTCACCTTGCGTTCGTCCGCTTCTTTTAATTCTCGTGAAAGCTTCTCAACCCGCTGACGCATGATCTTGCCGGCCTTGAATTTCACTGTTGCCCGTGGGGGAATTACAAAACTGCTCCCGGGCTGATTCGGGTTTCTCCCGACACGCGGCTTGGTCAAACGCGTTTGAAAAACGCCAAAATTGCGGAGTTCAACAGGGATGTTGTTGGCAAGGCTGTCGGTAATCTTATCAAGTGTTCGCTGGACCACATCGAAGACTTGATGTTGGACCATGCCGGTTTGGTTGCTGATGGCGACCACTATGTCGCGTTTGGTTAACTTGGCCATATCTATGTAGTATTCGTTCCGCGTTGCTGTTGTGGTGGCTCAATGAAGCACAAAAACACGATTTTTTAAACCGGATAACGTCTTGGACCAGACGCCCAAGAGCCTCGGAAGGGTGCCGCCTCTTCGTTAGGGTCTCCCGGTAAACGTCGGATGTCTTAACAGTTCAATCACCTGAGCCCGCCCTACGGCCAGGTAAACGCGAGCTCGTCCAATCCTTTCTCGGGGGCGGAGCGGGGTAATAGTCCGGTGCTGTTTCATGTGCGGTTCGGAAGTGCACTTTCGCTACCGCGCGTAGCGCGCCTGGCCCATTCATTTCCACGAGTTTTTTGGCGCTTTCCTTGACTTTAGCGGAGACGCCGCGCTCCAAACGTAACCCCACCTCCTTCCCTTTACGCTCCAGCCAATTGATGAATCCCTCTCGCGCCAGGATCGATGCGGCAGCGACCGCGATATCTGATTCCGCTTTTGGCCGTTGCTCGATGTTAATCTTTCGCCCGTGCCGCAACAACGACTGCTCGATCACTCGCGCGTCGGCAAATTGGTCTGATAGTGCCCTTGGACAATCGGGCTTTTTCGCCAGTAGATTCTCAATTACGCGCGCGTGACCCCACCCAAGTAGTTTGTTCAAATTTCCAAACTTCTCGTAAAGCTCATTGTACTTTTCCGGCCCAATGAGGACCATTTCCACCAGACCAAGTGAATTTTTCCGAATCGTATCCGCCAAAGCGCGAATGCGTGCATCCGATCCAATCCGCTTGCTGTCTACGACACCGGCGTCAAGAAGCTTGCGCGCGATCCCCCGGTCGACATAAGTGCCCGCGATCACCAGAGGACCAAAAAAATCTCCCTTGCCGCTTTCATCCACGCCGAAGTGCGGCTCAAACACTTCGGGCGAATGCACTTCTTCGTAACCTAGCTTCGCTTCGCCGAGAATCTTGGGCTCTAGCTCAAACTGCACGAATTCTTCCACGCCTTTCCCTTGTACGAGCACTTTTGGCCCTTTCTCGTACGCCGCGACGCTCAATTTGTCCTTCTGCGCGAAGAAAACGGTCCACTCCTTCGGCGCGAATTTAAAGCCGAGCCCTTCGAGCAAAGCCTGCAGCTTTGCAACCTGTTCTGGCGTGAGGGCGTGCGTGTAGGAATTCAACGGTCAACGCTCAATGCACAACGCTCAATGTTCAATCAGCTTCTGAATTGAGAGTTGGACGTTCAGTGTTGGATGTTGGACGTTTATTTTCAAATCGTGACATCGCCAGAAAAAGTTCGCCGGTTCCAGCGTTCGCTTCTCCGCTGGTTTCGCCTGAACGCCCGCGACCTTCCCTGGCGCAGGACCTGCGACCCGTACGCCATCCTCGTCTCTGAATTCATGCTGCAGCAAACCCAGGTCGCCACAGTGATCCCTTATTATAATAAATGGCTTCGCCGATTTCCCGATTTTGATTCGGTTGCGCGCGCGGCGCAAAACGATGTGCTGCACGCCTGGCAGGGCCTGGGCTATTACAGTCGCGCTCGTAATCTTCATGCCGCTTCCAAAATTGTGCGGGACCAACACCGCGGCATTTTGCCCAGCAATATCGTAGCTCTTCGCAAATTGCCTGGCGTGGGCCGCTACATCGCAAACGCCGTCGCGACCTTCGCCTTCAACCAATCGGTCTCCATCGTCGAAGCAAATAGCTCGCGTGTTCTGGCCCGACTATTCGACATGCGAGACCCGATCGACTCCGCAATATCTCGCGAAAAACTTTGGGAGTATGCCACACAACTTGTCCCAAAACATAATCCAGCGCGTTTCAATTCCGCGCTAATCGATCTCGGTGCACTCATTTGCCTGCCGAACAAACCGAAATGCACGATTTGCCCGGTCGAGAGGTTTTGTCGCGCAAAAAACCCGGAGAGTCTACCAATCAAGAAAAGCAAAGCGCGCACAAAGCGACTCGTTGAGAGACACGCGTTTGTAGTTAGGAATGGCAGGGTTCTGCTGGAGCAATCATTCACGCGCTGGCGTGGAATGTGGATTCTGCCGCGACTCGAAACCGAAGCATTTGGACGGCCGCTCTACAAGTCGACATTTCCGTTCACTAATCACCGGATCGGGTTGCTCGTATATCCTGGCACGACACCAAAGAGAATCGGTCCGGCGGAGAAGTGGTTCAAATCCATTGACGATATCGCAATGCCCTCACCGCACCGCCGCGCAGCGCAAGCTCTCTTAGCGCAAAAGAAGTAACACAAACACGCCAGCAGCGGTTGTTAAAATCGTAATCGG
>DASXMV010000077.1:0-18987 GCA_036495465.1 Candidatus Udaeobacter sp.
TTACCGCTGTAAAAAGGTTACCATGAAGAAATTGGCAATGCAAAAGGGCTCACTGTATGGGTTGAATCGTTAAACGGTTCCATTTTAACATCGGAAAATACCTACCTATTAGACGCCTTAAGGACCCAAACGTTTTAACGAATCGACCATTCGCGGCTCAATCAAGCGAAGCCGCGTTGCGTCGTTAACCGGTTTCGGGTAAGCTCGCGACCCGAATATTTCATGACAGAACTAGTCTCATCCGTCGCAGATAGGATCGATCGTGCCGTGCAGCGCGTCACTCCGCTTGCCTACCGGGTGCGTCGCACCGGGCGCCGCTGGGTGCGCCGGGCGCTGCGCAAGCCTCGGAGTATGTCAGAGGGGCCAAACATGCTGCCGGTGCTTATCCAGGTGCTGGCGAGCTTTACAAAAGCAGACGGTGTTTTGCTCGAGGAAGAGATCGATTCAAGTCTCGGGTTTCTGCGGTACGATTACCCGGAAGCGGTTTACTCCGAGCTGCGGCAACTTTTCCGACAGGCGCTGTACGAGCAGCAGGACCTGGCTGCAATGGCGCAAAAGCTCGGCGCGCAGTTGAGCACGGACCGCAAAATCATGCTTGGAGTTCAGCTTTACGATCTGATCTCCCAGGCGGGCTTGAAGCAGGAACAGGTTGTCGCGTTCTATTCGTTCATGTCGCAGATGGGTATGGCTGCCCAAGCGATCGATATCGTTTATCAACTCAATGCCTCGGAAGATTCCGATCCCTCCATCTATCAGCACGGCGCGTCCCCACTGGAGTCGCTTTCCTTTGGCCCGAACGGAAAAGCCGACGTGACGCTTAAGAACCTGAACGAAACCGATCGCTTGATGGCTTTTCGTTATCACGAACTCATTTTGCTTAAAAATTACAGCGACCAAAACGTTTCGGTGCGTGGCCGGCCTTTAGTTCGTGGCGGTTTCTGCCGAATCTACCCCGGTCAGCGCATTTTGGTGGGCGATCAGGTGCTTAGCTACCAGGAACTGGCGCAATTTTTCAATGCAAAGAAGAATGTTTCGCTTCCCCAGATTTTCATCCGTGTAAACAGGGACTCCGACGAGGTGGGATTGGAACGCTCGCGAACACGGGAAAGCGCCCTTCGAGTCACTTTCGGATTAAAGGTTCGCGTGACCGCTTTGCGTGACGTGGACGCCGAACTCAACGGGGTGAAGCTAAAGGCCGGGACACAGGTCGATGCCGCTATGGAAGACAGGATCGTCTTTCCCAACAACAGCGAGATGGATTTGAATGACCTGCGCCGGCGGGCGCGCGCTCTCGGCGGCCGGTTCCAATTGAAGGCCTCGAAATCGGAGTATCTCGTTTCGAATGATCCGAGCCGGTTGCAAGCCGACGATATTCTTCTTTCCCCCGGTACGAGCGGCGATGTCCTGCTGAAGATTTTCTGCGATTACGATCGCCGGGTGGGTCAACTGGAGGTCATCGAAGCGGATCGCCCAATCATGGTGGGTGACACCGTGGTGCGTAGTACAGCGCCACTAAAAGATGGCGATACTATTCGAATCGATGTCGGCCAATTTCTACGATGCAATTTTTCGGAACGAATCATCGAAGAAGAGCGCAATATCATTCGCAATCTCGAAGTAAACGAAATCACTCATCGATTTCGGAAGGGCCACATTGGTCTGGAAGGAATCTCCTTTAGCATCGCGCGCGGCGAGCTCGTTTGCGTGATGGGCGCCAGCGGCTGCGGGAAGAGCACGCTAATGCGAGTGCTGGCTGGCCAAGTTCAGCCAAGCAGCGGCGAGGTTCTTCTTAACGGGCAATCGCTCTATCAAAATCTGGACGCCTTGAAGCACTACGTCAGTTATATGCCCCAACAGGACGCATTCGACGAACATCTTACCATCGGCGAAAACCTGTTGTTCGCGGCGGCAATTCGTGCGCCACATCTTTCCCGGCGCGATCGCAACCGCCGGCTGGATGCTAAACTCGTCGAACTGGGACTCGGGGAACGGCGTGATGCAGTTGTCGGCAGTCCGGAGAGCAAAACGCTCAGCGGCGGCGAGCGAAAACGTCTTAACATTGGACTCGATATGATCGGCATGTCGGACATTTATCTGTTCGATGAGCCGACTTCGGGGCTTTCCTCAAAGGATTCCGAGCATGTCATGGAAATTATCCGTAGCATGGCGCACAACAAAATCGTTATCGTCACGATTCACCAGCCGAGCTCGAAAATTTTCCAGATGTTTCATAAGGCGATCCTGCTCGACAAAGGCGGGCGGCTGGTCTTTTTCGGAGCGCCGTCGGACATGTTGCGATATTTCGCTGAAGCGGAACATCAACATCAATTCGGGGCCGAGCTGGGTGCATGCCCAGCCTGCGGTACCACTCGCCCGGAATTCATTTTCGACGTTTTGGAGACGCCGCTGCGCGATCTAAGTGGCGACATCATTTACGAAGAAAACAGCCGTGGCCAGCTCGTTGCGGCGCGTCGTTATTCGCCGGAATTTTGGCGTGACAAATACGAAGCGTTTCGCCTGATCCAGGACGTCAAGCAGGTTTCTTTGCGCAAAGAAGAGCCATCCGCGCTGCCGGCAGCACCGATGGAAAAAAAGCGGCTGCCACTTCGTTGGCACGATGAGTGGACACAATTTTGCACAGTGCTGCGGCGCGCTTTTGTAAGCAAACTGCGCAACCGGGCCAACATGGTGATTACGATTGGGGTCTCACCGGTGCTGGCGCTGCTGATTGCAACCATCCTGCGCTATTCAGAGAACGGGACCTACGATTTTGCCTCCGCTTATCACATCCCGACGTTCCTGTTCCTCGGCCTCATCGTAGCGATGTTCCTCGGCCTGACCAATAGCGCCGACGACATCATTCGGGATCGACCGGTGCTGCAGCGAGAGCGAAACGTCAACGTTCGTTTGTCGTACTACGTCATCTCAAAAACGCTCACGCTCGGAGTGTTTGCTCTCATTCAATGCGTCCTCTTCGTCCTGATTGGCAATTACCTTCTGCAAATCCGCGGAATGTTTTGGATCGACCTCGGAATCATGTTCATGACCGCCATGGGCGGCGTTGCCCTGGGGTTGCTCATCTCTTCGCTTGTCGCCGATCCGAAGACGGCAGCAAACATCGTCCCGCTCGTTTTAATTCCGCAGATCATTATGGGTGGCGCCCTCATCAAGTACGAGGACATGAACCGGAACCTGGCGCTTCTTTGGACCATGTCGCGTTGGTTCTCTGAGCACCCAGACATGGAAAAAACCAGAAAAACGGAGAGCAAGTTACAGGTGCCATTTGTCTGTCAGTTCATCGCCATGCGCTGGTCGTACGAGGAGATGATCGTCGCGCAGGCCAAGCTGAATCCACTGACGAGGCGGCAGGATCGGGCTAACGACGAAATCCAACGCCTTGCACCCCAGGCCAGCAGTCCTGAGAAACGCCAACGACTTGACGACCTGAAAGACGTGCTCGCCCTGCTGTCGGGTTTGGAAGGTAAGTCTCCAGCCGCCGTAGATCGTTATCTCCACCTGGTCGATCCTGTGCTTGCCGGCAAACGACCGTTCAACCGCGCCCTTTTCAAGGAGGCCACAGGTCCGGTCACAGCCGAGCAAATCTATGTGAATCAGAAGGTCTCTGATCTGATCTCAAACGCGGAGATGGATCAAAGCGATTACCGCCGCGGGAACAAACCAAACGTGTTCTTCGGCGCCCAGAAACGGTATTTCGGAATCAAGTTTGGTATCTTTTTCTTCAATACCGCCGTCTTGGTTTTATCCGCGCTTGGATTGCTTGGGCTATTGCATTGGATCTTGCGAAGGGAACTCGAAGTGAGGAGGAAATGAATTTGTGTGGGCGCTTGTGCCCGCATCATTGATCACGACGGGTTGCCCGCAACGCCAATTGGCGTAACAAAAGGGAATGACTAAATCAAAAACAAAACCGGCTCGCCTTATTGTCGCCAGCAGCGACACAGACGCCGACATGTTTTATGCGACGAATTTTTGGGCACCAGACCCATTCGTCTTTCTGCAAAGCAACGGCAAGCGCACACTTGTCCTGAGCGATTTGGAAATCGACCGGGGCCGTAAACAGGCCAACGCGGACGAATTCCTCATGTTCAGCGAGCTTGAAGGCGAGGTGCAGGGGCAATCAAAAAAAGCACCGACCTACGAAAAGGTGCTTGCACATTTCCTTAAAAAACGCGGCATAAAATCAGTAGTTGTCCCAGCGAGTTTTTCACTCGGTTATGCGGAGCAGCTCGCGGCGAACAAAATCCGTGTCCGCACGACAAACGGATTTTTTTGGCCGCAGCGGGAAGCAAAGTCAGAGAAGGAAGTGAAAATGATCGGCCAGGCGTTGCGTATCACGGAAAAAGGACTCAAGCGTGCGATCGAAGTTTTGAAAGCGTCCAGGCCGGGCGCTGGTAAACGATTGCGCTGGAATCGCAAAGTGCTGACTTCCGAGATACTCCGGGCTGAAATTGATTCAGCGATCTTGCGCGCGGGAGGCGTTCCCGGTGGTACGATTGTTGCAGGAGGTGATCAGGCGTGTGATCCGCATGAGCGGGGTTACGGCCCGCTTTACGCAGATTCGTTAATTATTCTCGATGTTTTTCCTCGCGACGCGAGAACCGGATATTTTGGCGACATGACCCGCACTGTATTGCGCGGGCGGGCGAGTGAAGCCCAGAGAAAGCTCTGGGAGACAGTAAAAGCCGGCCAGGCACTCGCTTTGAAGAGAATTAAGGCGGGAATCGACGGAATGACCATTCACAAGGCCATTCAGGAATTGTTCGCCAAGCGCGGTTTTAGGACAGAAGTGCGCAGAGGCCGGCGCGTTGGATTCTTCCACGGCACGGGACACGGTCTCGGACTGGAAATTCACGAACATCCGCGGTTGCAGAAAGTCGTTTTAAAAGATCGACAGGTCGTGACTGTGGAGCCCGGCCTTTATTATCCAGGACTGGGTGGAGTGCGCCTGGAAGACGTAGTCGTGGTGACCAAAACGGGCTGCAGCATTCTGTCGCGGTTCCCAAAGCAATTGGAAATCTAGCTTCGGCCATCGTCATCATTGATGTCGCGAAGACCAAAATGTGCCTGCAGAGCCAAATTGTTACATCCCTTTTTACGAACAATGATCCACTTCTGAATGAACGAAGAGCTCGGTTTCGCGTCTAATTTGTTCCAGCCAGCAAAGTGACAGCCAATTTTCGTAGGTTAAACTAACTAGGTATGTATCCATTCGGTTTTGGATCTCATTGGCTGATTTACATTGGTGTCCCGTTGATCATTGGGATTTGGGCGCAAGTTCGGGTTACCAGCGCATTTAAAAAATGGGGTGAGGTGCGCGCAAGCTCGAACATCACCGGTGCAGAATGCGCGCGCGAAATTCTCCAGGCAGCGCAGATTCACGACGTGGAGGTTGTGGAAACGAACGACTTTCTTGGAGACCATTACGATCCGAGGGATAAAAAGCTGCATCTTTCGACGGGTGTCTATAATACACCTTCTGTCGCAGCGCTCGGTATCGCTGCACACGAGACAGGACACGCTATTCAGCACGCGAAAGCGTATGCGCCGCTAAAAGCAAGGATGGCGATTGTGCCGGTGACGATGGTCGCGTCGCAAATGCTTCCATTCGTGATCCTGGGTGGATTGTTTTTTCACATTACCGGTTTGATTACGCTTGGCATTTATTGCTATGCCATCCTGCTTGTGTTCCAAGTAATCACGCTGCCAGTCGAGTTCGACGCATCGCGGCGGGCAAAGATCATCCTGCAACAGATGGGAATCGTTCAACCCGGAGAAGAAGTAGTTGGTGTGAACAAGGTCCTTAACGCAGCCGCGCTAACCTATGTAGCGGCGTTCATCGCCGCATTGGGCAACTTGCTCTGGCTGATGTCGATCCGGGATCGGCGCTGATCGGCCGAACTATTGGAAATGAATCCCGCTTTTGCATTACCTGCCCGCCGGATCTCCGATTTGTTGTCGTCCGGTCTCGAGGCCCGTGGTAAGTCTAGACGTGACACCATGGACCAGCCGAGGGTCGATCCAGATCAGGAGTTGGTAGCACGAACGCAATCGGGCGATGCCGGCGCCTTCGATGAACTGGTCATCAAATATACACCGCGCTTGTACGGCTTGGTTTACAACATGACCTCGAACCATGAGGACACGAACGATCTTTTGCAGGACATTTTTGCCAAAGCCTATCGCGCCATCCGGGGTTTCCGCGGCAAATCGTCTTTTTACACCTGGATCCATTCCATCGCGGTAAACATGACCCTCAATTTCCTCAAAAAACGCGGGCGCCGGTTTCAGCTGAGCCTGGATGATGTGGATGCCAGTATTCACAACGACAAGGAGTTTTTGGAAAGCACGTCCACCAGCAGTCCGGTGCGCGAAGCAGACCTGTCGGAACTGCAGCGAAGATTGAACGAGGCCATGATGAAACTGTCTGATGAACACAGAGCCGTGGTTACCATGTTCCACATCCAGGGGATGCCCCACGCAGAGATTAGTAAAATCTTGCGCGTCTCGGAAGGAACGGTACGTTCGAGGCTCTTCTACGCGAATCGGCAATTGCAGAATTATCTGGATGAATTTCGGAAAAATCCTGTTTCCTAACCCGCGCTGAAAATGAACGACTTTGACGATAACGAAATCGCGAGGCTGCTTCGATTGAAACGGTACGAACAGCCACCACCCGGCTACTTCGAAGATTTTCTGCATGAGTTTCATCGGCGCCAGCGCGATGAGATTCTCCGCCAACCGCTGTGGCGCATCTGCCTTGAGCGTGCTCACAGTCTCATGCTCCGCCTGGATGTTCGTTCTCTTGCTTCCTATCCCGCTGCCGTCGCGGCAGTGCTGATGTGCGCGGCTGTGATTTCGTTGAAGATTTATCAGCAACCGGACGCAGCACGCGTTGCTCTGCAGAGTCCCCCGGTCTTATCAGCGCCGGCGAATGCTGAAGAAGAATTGACGCTTGCCTCTCCTGGAATTGTGCGAATCAGGACGCAGCCGCTTCGCAGTTTTAATGAAAGCGCCCAGACTCACCGAGTCGCAGCCCCGACACGCTACGTACTCGATAGTGTCCCCGTGAGTTATGAGCCGACTTTCAGATTTTAGGGCCAGGAGAGGCCGACCCGCCTCGACGGGGTTGCGCAATTTGGTATCGCACGCTAAGGGTTTGCGCTTCGTTATGGTTGGTAAAGCTGTATCTGCGGTGATTTTTTGTTCAACCGCCACCTTCCTCTTCGCCCAGGAGACCTCCCAGGCACCCCCCGCCGGCCAGGACATGTTTCTGCGCGCTATGGCGCAGGCAGCCTCGGCTACAACGATTAGCCATCAGGTGAAGGATATCTTTGACCGAGCCGCCAAGGCGGTGGTCAAGATTCATGGTGTTGATGAACACAGCCCAATTTGTGGCACGGGATTTTTTATCGATCCAACGGGCACACTCTACACGGCGTACACAGTGGGCGGTGAAGCGGAGGATTTCACGATCGAATTTAACGGAAGAAAATATCCCGCCCGCCAGTTGGTAAAAGACCTCCGCAGCGGAATTGCCATGTTGAAGATCGACGCGGCCACTCCGGCTCTGACCGTGGGCAGGTCGGATGAAATGGATGTCGCAACGCCAGTCGTCGCGGTTGGGTATCCGTTGGACTTACCTGAGACACCGAATTTCGGGCTGGTCGCAGGACTAGATCGGAAATTCCTTGGCCAGTATTTTTCGACCGTCCATTTACGTGCCAACGTGCCGACGCAGCGGGGCGAAGCTGGTTCCCCGCTACTGAACATGAAAGGGGAGGTCGTCGGCATAGTGGTGGCCGGTATCGAAAATAATTCGGCTTGTTATGCGGTGCCGATTGAGGCTGCAGAAAAAATCCGCAGCGATTTTGTTCGTTTTGGCGAAGTGCGCGATGGCTGGATCGGGGTTAGCCAGGTTTTGGAAGCTTCCAAACCTACGGAAGGCTCACGAGTGGAAATAACGCAAATCGTGGATGGCGCGCCGGCGGCCAAATCGGGCATGAAACGAGGCGATATTCTCCTGCAGCTTGGTCAGAAAAAAATAGCGAGGCCCGAAGATGTGATCGATGCGTCATTCTACGTTACCGCTGGTGACATGATTCCTGTGACGGTCATACGTGGCGATCAGAAACTGAGCTTTAACGTGCGAGCAGATCTTCATCCGGACAGTCATCGCTCCAACCCGTTGATTGCTTCCCCCGCTTCGCCCAGATTGAACCAGTTACTGCCACTTTCGCTTGATCCCGACGCGCCGCCGACTCCCTAAACTGGCGGTTCTGATTCCTTTTAGTGCGCCCGCGATTGCGCCGTCAGCTGAGTCGCAGGATTCTCTGAAACTCGGCTTCGTCTATGATGCGCACACCAACTTCTTTCGCCTTGTCTAATTTGCTGCCTGGTTCCGCTCCTGCGAGTACGTAATCAGTTTTCTTGCTGACGCTGCCAGTGACGTGTCCCCCGAGGGCTTCGATTTTCTCTGTCGCTTCTTCACGGGTCATCGAGGGCAATGTTCCTGTGATCACAAATGTTTTGCCAGCCAACGGCAAGCCGGCTGATTTTTTTGCGGATACTTTCTCGTTTTTGGGTTGAATTTGCAGTTGCTTCATTCGTTGCAGGATTTTTCGTCCGGCACCTGAACCGAAAAAATCCAGGACGCTTTTTGCAACTACCGGCCCGACTTCGGTAGTGATGCCGCCTTTTTCCGCCTTGCTTTTCGACGGCTTGGCGAAGCCGGTGTGAACGAGTCGATCCGCAATTTCTTTTACTTTACCGTTGTCCGACTTGCTGCCGCGTTTTTCGTGATACTGCAGAACATCGGTGAGCAACGGCGAAGTGGCGACGTCTTCGATTGTCGCGTGGAACCGGGCGAGCTGTGTTGCGGTGGTCCTTCCAACGTCTGGAATAGCGAGCGCGAAAAGCCAGCGGGAGAGTGGAAGGGTCCGGGCTCGCTCGATCGCGTGAATCGCTTTAGTCGCATTTTTCTCGCCAAACACGCGCGGTTCGTCATCTGTTCCAAGATTGAGTTTTGCGAGCTGCTCCGTCTTTAGCTCAAAAAGATCGAGCGGCTCGCGTACAAGGCCACGTTCGACCAGCTTGTCCGCTACGATCCCACCGACGCTTTCGATATCGAGTGCGCTGCGCGCCGCAAAGAACTCGACGCGCCTGGTCGTTTGCGCAGGGCACTGAAGATTTTCGCAGCGCCAGGCGACGAACTGCGGGTCGCGACGAATCGCTCCGCCACACACTGGGCATTTGCCATGAATATGTTTGGCAAAATCAAAGGGCTTCGCATCGCGAGGCCGTTTCGATTTAACAACCTCAACAACAGCCGGGATGACTTCGCCAGCCTTTTCGATCACAACTGTGTCGCCGATGCGGATATCCTTGCGCTTGATTTCGTCTTCGTTATGCAGCGTTGCCCGCCCGACTGTGCTTCCGCTCACCAACACTGGCTCGAGCATTGCTACCGGCGTGAGAATTCCGGTGCGGCCGACCTGGATCACAATGTCGTTAAGGCGCGTCTCTACATGCTCGGGCTCGTACTTGTAGGCGATGGCCCACCTCGGTGATTTCGCTGTGAACCCGAGGCGCTCCCGTTGAGCAAATGAATTCACTTTCACTACCGCGCCGTCGGTTTGATAAGCAAACTTATGACGGACATCATCCAGCTTGTGAATTGCATCCAGGATTTCTTCCACCGATTCAGCGACCCACCAGCGTTCGGTAACCGGTAACCCAAGCCTCTTTAGTAGCGGAAGAATTTCCGAATGAACGCCGACGTTCACTCCCTGGGTTTCCCCGGTTCCATACAAGACAACACCGAGAGGTCGCTTCGCCACAACGGCGGGGTCGAGCTGCTTGAGCGAACCGGCCGCGGCATTACGCGGGTTTGCGAACAACAGCAGGCCGGCTTTTCGGCGTTCGTCGTTCAACTTCTCGAAACCATGTTTATCCATGTAAACTTCGCCGCGGGCTTCCAAAAGTTTCGGCGCTGCGCCTCGCAAACGCTGGGGCACCGAACGGATCGTTCGAATATTTTGAGTAATGTTGTCACCTACTGTCCCGTCGCCTCGTGTCGCGGCCTGACGCAGTACTCCGTTTTCGTAGATGAGCGAAACGGCAACCCCGTCCACCTTCGGCTCTATCACCACAGGGATCTTTTCATTTGGCAACAGGCGCTGCATACGAGCGTAAAAATTCTTCACTTCTTCCTCAGAGTATGTGTTATCGAGGCTGAGCATCGGAACGAGATGTGGCACCTGCTCGAACGCTTTAAGCGGCTTTCCGCCGACACGCTGGGTGGGTGAATCGAGCGTAACCAGGTCGGAAAACTGCCTCTCCAGATCGACGAGCTCTTTGTATAGCCGGTCATATTCGCGGTCGTTAATGGTTGGCGCAGCCTCTTCGTAGTAGAGCTGGTCATGCTTGCGGATTTCGTCGCGCAGCTGCTTGATTCGTTTTGCGGTCTGCGCTTCGTCCCTGGCCATGAACCACGATACAAGCGAGCAAATCCTCGGCAATGTCACCAGCATCAATGCTTTCAATCCTCACGGAAAAGGGCTAAGCATAGAAAAGCGTGAAGTCAGGCGAACGCATTCTCGGCGTCGAAGGCGGTGGAACAAAAACCGCCTGGGCATTAGTGGAAAAAACGGCGTGCAGCGGTGACACTGGCACAGAATTTCGAATTCTGGATCAAGGCAAACTGCCACCATCTAACCTGCGCCTGACAACTCCGGAACGCTTACACGAGATTTTCAACGAGCTGCCTAAAAACATTGATCGCGCGGGAGTGTTCCTTGCCGGTTGCGGCACCGAGGAAGATCGTGGATCGCTCAAGCGCATTTGCAGAGAAATTTGGCCAAATGCGAAAATCGTCACGGGGAGCGATCGCAATTCGGGCCTGGCTGCGGCCCTCGATCATGGAGACGGCATCGTCGTCAATGCGGGAAGCGGCTCATCCGTAACCGGCCGCCGGGGGGATCGAATCGAAAATGCTGGCGGTTGGGGACACATTCTGGGCGACACCGGTGGTGGTTATTTTCTCTCGATTGAAGCGCTGCGGCTAATCTTGCGCGAATACGATCTGCACTGTGGCGTGATGCCGTTTACCGCGAAAATCCTGCAGGCGCTTTCTTTAAATAATCTTGATGAACTTGTTAGATGGGCCCAAACGGCGGACAAAATGGAGATTGCAATGCTCGCTCCAGTGGTATTTGAAGGCGCAGCTGGTGGCGATGCGCGTGTGAACGAGATTGTTGAAGAAGGCGCGCGTGCCCTTTGCGAGTACACCGAGGCTGTCGCGTCGCGCCTCCACGTGCTTGCGCCCAAAGTCGTCCTGATGGGCGGCCTCTTTCACCGTGACTCGATCTACACGCATGCTTTTCGACGCAGACTAAAAAAGAATCTTCCAGATGCGCGCGTGACGATTTCGGAACGTCCTCCGGAATTCGGTGCCGCATGGCTCGCCGCAGAGACGGGCGATTCGGTTGAGAGTCACCGCAGGCTTTCTGAAAAGGAAATTGAAGATCTGGCTGCCGCGCTTACCGAACAGCGCAATCCGCGTTCGGAGAACCTTGAAAAAATGAGCGCACGGCAAATAGCCGAACTTTTCGTTGAGGAAGAGAGGTTCGTTCAGGACGCATTGCGCGGAGCAATCAGCAGTCTCGCCCGGGCGATCGAAATGGTAACGGAATCGCTGCGAAATCGCGGACGGTTGTTTTATGTGGGCGCTGGTAGTAGTGGGCGCATTGGCATCCTCGATGCCAGCGAAATCCCGCCCACTTTTGGAGTGACTTCCGAGCTTGTTCAGGGCGTAGTCGCGGGTGGGGTGAGCGCCCTGCATCGCAGCGTCGAAGGTGCGGAAGATGAAGAGGGCGCCGGCGCACTGTCAATGCAGGAGAGGGGAATTAAAAGGGGTGATATTGTCATTGGAATTACCGCGAGTGGTCGCACGCCTTTTGTTCTTGGCGCGCTTAACCGCGCGGAGTCATTAGGCGCAAAGACGATTTTACTCACATGCAATCCGACTGTAGCCGCGGTCGTTGACCGCGGTGGGCCGCAGCCGGTGGCAGAGGCTACAGGTATCGATCTCGTGATCGCACTGGCCGTTGGTCCCGAGCTCGTGACTGGCTCAACCAGATTGAAAGCTGGAACGGCGACAAAGGTTGCTCTCAACGTCGTCAGTACTGGAGCGATGGTGGCGCTTGGCAGGGTGCGCGGGAATCTGATGATCGATCTCCACACTACCAGCGCCAAGCTGCGGGACCGCGCAGTGAGAGTGGTCGCCAATCTAGCGCAGTGCGATTACGCTTCTGCACGCCAACGACTCGACGCCGCGGAGTGGAACTTACGGTTAGTAGTGGAAGCGCTTGGTCGTTAGGAAACCTGGTACAAAGCGGACCAGTAAAGAAAATTTTCGTTTTTCATAAGCGCAGCCGAACGGCATCCCACGAAGAACATGTAGCTAACCGAAAGAAACATATGCTCTGGACAATATTTGTAATCTTGCTGGTGCTCTGGCTCCTTGGACTAGTCAGCTCTTATACGCTGGGCGGATTCATTCACATCCTGCTCGTCATCGCGATTGTGGTGCTGATTATTCAATTGATCCAAGGCCGGCGCCCCTTATAAGCTGGGTCAATGAAACCAGCCGCCATCCTCGGCATTATTCTCATTATCGCTGGCATCGTTGGATTCGCATGGGGCGGACTTGGATGGACTACCCAAAAGAAGGACGCACAGCTCGGTCCCATTGAGATTACCCACAAGGAAAATCACGGGATTGCGTTTCCGCCCATTGCCAGCGCGATTTGTATGATCGGTGGAATTGCTCTGGTCGTTGTCGGCAGTCGGAAGACCTAATCGCCGGCTTTCAGAACGGCGAAAGTTCTACTGCCTTTGCGATCGAGGTATAGAAGGACACCTCGTTTCGGATCGGCTTTTGCAAGCGCCTCACGGAATGACTGCACGTTAGTGACCGGCTTACCGTCCACTTCAGTAATGACGTCTTCTCGCTGAATGTCCTGGCTTGCAGCGATACTGTTGTCCTCCACATCCGTTACTACCACCCCCTGTTGGACTGGGAGATGCAGACGTTCCGCAACTTCTTTGGTCAGTTCCTGAACTTGCAATCCAAATTTACCCACGTTTTCCTGCTTCGCCTGTGGCGGCTGGACGGGCAGGGTATTTGATGTCCGCGCAATCTCGTTCGGCAGTTCGCCAGTTTTGATCGGGACTTTAATCGTTTGACCTTTGCGCCAGACAGTCAGCTGAACACTTTGACCGATCTTCTTTTTCAAGATTTCATGCTGCAGCTGCGAGTCTGATTCAATCGGCGTTCCGTCTACATGCGTAATTACGTCGAATGGTCGCAAATCGGTTTTGGAAGCAGGTGCATCGGCTTCAATTGTACGTACAACGACACCTTTATCGGCGCCTTTAAATAAATCGCGGATATCCGGATCATCACCGAGTGTCTCGATTCGGATGCCAAGCCAGGGACGAAGGATTTTGTGGCCGGCGATCAGTTCGCCGCCAATTTCCTTGGCCATGTTACTCGGGATTGCGAAGCCCAGGCCGCGATTCATTCCATTGATCAGCGTGTTCATACCGATCACTTTGCCGTCGATGTCGCAGAGCGGACCTCCACTGTTACCCGGATTAATGGACGCGTCGGTCTGCAAATAGTCGGAGATGGAATAGACGCCCGTTTGAAGCAGTTTGCTGCGGCCTTTGCCGCTGACCACGCCGTAAGTAAAAGTGTAGTCCAGCTTGAAAGGAGCACCGATGGCGAATGCAAACTGGCCTACCCGCACCGCATCGCTGTCGCCTAACTGAACAACTGGCAAATCTTTGGCGTCGATCTTGATCACGGCAACGTCCGTCTTTTCGTCGGTCCCAACGACCTTTGCCGGGAAATTGCGGCCGTCCTTTAACTTAACGTCGATTTTGTCTGCGCCTTCAACCACGTGAAAGTTCGTGAAAATGTAACCGTCCGGCCGAACGACAAACCCGGAGCCTTCACTTTGGATCGGTCGTGGCGTGCCCGCGTTTCGCCGCGGGTTATTGTCATCGGGCGGACCCTGGAAAAACAAATCATCGAGGGGCGAATTTTCGGCTATGTCGTTTTTCTTGGAAACCTCTATAATAACAACGCTTGGCGCGACTGTTTCGAAGACTTTTGCGAAAGCATTATTCAACTGATGAACGACATCTTTGCCAGCTTCGGCCGCGGTGGCAGGAACGGTCGCCGTGGGGACAGCCTCAGGTTGCGCGGCAAACGATGTATTCAGTGCTACGCACAGGGTCAAAATGGATAAGCGCATTGGTTGGAATTTGGACAGCGGTGAACATGCAACGTTCAACTGGATACGTCCAATCCCAGCTTGCTCGAAGGTAGGCTCGCAGTTCGATCCCGCTTCCCAAGCAATGCTGGACGATGCCGCTACAATAGCTGGCCCGAATCAACGTATCCGCGTGTTCAAAAGACGATTCATCTTTCGGGCCGGCATCATACTTTTGATATTTTTCTGGGTCACGGCGCTTGGGCCCGAACCAGCTGCGCGGGTTTCGATTTCACCGGACGAGCTGGTTCGCGCAGTCACAATTCAACGCGATTCTCTCATCGAATTGTGCTTGCTTGAGCACGTTGATCCAAATGGGCATGATGCGCAGGGCCGGACGCCGTTGTTGATCGCGACGTCACAGCAGGATTGGAAAACGGCACAGCGATTAATGGGTGCCGGCGCACTTGTTGATCTTGCCGATAAAAACGGTTTTACGCCGTTAATGGCTGCCGCAAGGCACGCCAATCTTGAAGTTTTCCGGGAATTCCTGACCCGCTCCTCCGATCTTCACGTTGAAGCGCGCTGCAAAGATGGAAGTGATTTGCTCGGGGTGGCGCTGGATGGCGGCAACCCGGAAATTGTCAGGTCTGTTGTGGAACGATGGCCGGCAATGCCGGAATGGCGGAGCAGTACCCGGCGCGCGCTCCAAACACTCTTAACGAGCGGAGATAAGGACGGAATCCGGCTTCTGCTCAGCAAACACTCAGCCCCTCCCACGCCTGAAGGAAAAAATGTGCCGTTACTGGCGTACGCCATCGCTGGAAATGACTCCGCTCTTTTCAGCACGCTTTTGTCTTGTGGAGCCAATCCCAACACGGTTCTGCCGTCGCGCTGCGAAAAGGATTTTCTTGCGCTGTTTCGGTCGAAATCGTTCACCAGTTATGTTGAAGGAGACGGGGGACTCACGCTGCTGATGCTGGCAGCGGGCCTCGACAAGGAAGAATACTTACGCGCTTTGCTCAAGGCAGGCGCTAGCCGAAACCAATTAACCAATCGAAATAAAATGTCTGCGCTGGACATCGCCGCCGAGACTGGTCACTGGCGGTCTTCGCAAATCCTACTTGGAGGTGGGCCGGCTCCGGATCAATTGCGGGTCGAAATTTCTCTTGCCTTGCAACGGGTGGCGTTGGTCAAAAACGGCGTGCCGGTGTATCGCACTCAATGTTCAACTGGGCGGCAAGGTTATGCCACACGCAGAGGTGACTTCGTAATCACGAACAAAGAGCGAAACCATCGCTCCACTATTTACCACGTTGAGATGCCCTATTTCATGCGCCTGAGCTGCCTCGACTTTGGAATGCATGCGGGAATCGTGCCGAATTATCCGGCCTCACACGGTTGCATTCGATTACCTGAGGAAGCTGCTCGCAAATTTTTTTCTGAGATCCCGGTAGGAACGCTGGTGACCGTGCAATAGGAGCTGGAGCGTCGCCAAAACGCAGGCGACAAAAAACTGCACGTTTCACATCGAAAGATCCTGCATGAGACATCTAATTTTGTTCGCTCCGGGGGCCGGTGCGCCATCGTCGCATCCCTGGATCGAAAATTGGAAAGATCGCTTGTCCAAGATAGGAGACGTCGAGACGTTTGATTACGATTACATGCGCGAAGGGCGGAAGCGTCCTGATCCATTGCCGAAACTTATCGCTGCGCATCGAAATGCGTTAACTGCGGCAAGACAACGACATTCGGCCCAATCAATAATCCTGATTGGCAAGAGCATGGGGGGGCGGATTGGCTGCCATCTTTCACTGGAAGAAAAAGTGGACGGACTTGTTTGCCTCGGATATCCGCTTTGCGCGATGGGAGATCGCACAAAACTCCGAGATGAAGTTTTGCGCGCTCTGACAACGCCAATTCTTTTTGTGCAGGGCACTCGCGATCCGCTCTGTCCGTTGGACCTGCTTGAGCGCGTGCGAATCGGGATGAAAACAAAAAACCTTTTGCGCACTGTTGAAGGAGGTGACCATTCGCTGCGTGTGCCGAAACGTGAGTTGCAAGCGGTGGGCAAGATACAAGAAGATATCAACCGACAAATCCTCGAAGCCATGGTTGGATTTGTTGACCAAGTCCAAATTCCTGCAGATTAGATAAAGATGAAGCCTACGCCTGTTTCTTTGGCGGAAGTCCGCAGGCGAAGCATAAAATCGCACGCGTTTCATTCTGTTCGCGCCGGACAGATCGAGTTCGTCAAAGTCAATACAGACGTGTGGAGATGGCGCGACATTTATCGCTGGCTGCTCGGTTTACGGTGGCCGCAATTTGGGGTGTTTGTCGGCATCCTTTATATCGCGCTCAATCTTTTCTTTGCCGCGCTTTATAGTTTCCAGCGGGGCAGTATCGCTGGTACTACCGGTGGGCATTGGTTTTTTGATTGCTTCTTTTTCAGCGTGCAAACGCTGGCCACCGTGGGCTACGGCCACATGTATCCTCAGACGCTCTATGGCCACATCGTCACTACCGTTGAAATCATGAGCGGCATCTTTTTGCTCGCGGTCATGACGGGGCTGATCTTCGTCCGGTTCTCCCGACCGAGTGCGCGAGTTATTTTCAGCAACTCAATGGTGATCGCACCTTTAAATGGCAAGCCCACCTTGATGGTGCGCGTAGGAAATGAAAATCAACACAGCATGGTCGAAGCGGAGTTTCGGGTCATGTTTTCGCGCGATGAGCCGTTGCTCGAGGGTGGCGATTTCCGATACTTCTACGTCTTGAAACTGCATTTCGACCGGCTCACCGTTTTTCCGGCTGCGCTGACGTTGCGGCACACGATCGATGAAACGAGTCCGCTCTTTGGCGCGACTCCCGAGTCACTCGAAGTCAGCCGGGGGCTGTTCATTGTCTCAGTTGTGGGGATCGATCCGGTCATTGCGGCCGGGGTTCAAACACAAAAGGATTACAGCTGGCGCGACGTCCGTTTTGGCGAACGCTTTGCCGAGATTTATACGGAACATGGCGGCGGGAGGTTGACTGTGGATTACGGCCGCCTTCACGATACGGAGCGAGTGGAAGGCTGAATTTAACTTGTTTATGTCTGTCTCGCTCCGATAGTTACGGCCGGGAGATAGGGCGTTTTTAATCTCAATTCGAAACATACACGTAAACCAAAGGAGCAATAAAATTATGGGATTACTTGATTCGATACTCGGTGCAGTTAGCGGAAAAGGTGACATGTCTGAGAAAGCGGCCCCGCTCATCGGAATTCTCGGCGGTCTCCTTACGCAGGCCGGTGGCCTGCAAGGTTTGGCCAGCAAATTCTCACAGAGCGGTCAGGGCGATGCGTTCTCATCCTGGGTTGGTATGGGAGAGAATCAGTCAGTTTCCACGAATCAAATTCAGGAAGCGCTTGGTTCCGATCAAATTCGCGCGATCGCGTCGAGAATGGGAGTGGACCCTGCGTTAGCTTCAAACTTCCTGGCAGAGTACTTGCCAAAGATCGTGGACAAACTGACGCCCGCCGGAAAAATCGATCCCGCAGCGGACCATCAGCAAGGATTGGCTGCTTTGCTGCCATCATTGCTACAAAGTCTTGGCGGAAAATCTGCCGGCGATCAGTCTGCGCAAGCCTAGAAGGTCTCTACGCAAGGCGCGTCCCGATCGGATCGCCACGGGACATTGCTCGATGTTATCCGGATGTTACCCCGGACCTTCCGTAATTGCCTCAGGCGGGATCGAAATTGCAACGATCCTACGCCTTAGTGTCGCCAAAGACGTTGCTTCGCATTTCCCAACGGTTCGCGTTAATGCCGGAGATCTTTTCGTAAGAGACGGACCTTTCTACACGTGCGCGGGAGGGATATCGGCTGTCGATCTTTCACTGGCATTGATCGAGGAAGATTATGGACGCCAGGTTGCTCTCAAGCTTGCGCGTGAGTTGGTTGTCCCTCTAAAGCGATCCGGCGCATACGAGCAGTATTCGGAGCCGCTAAAATTTCAGGTGCAATCGTCGGATCGTCTTGCCGATCTACCGGCTTGGATCTTGTCTCATCTTAGTCACGATCTTTCGGTGGACGCGCTTGCCGGGAGAGTATGCACGCCGCGTCGAAATTTCACTCGATTATTCAACAGGGCCTTTGGCAAGAGTCCTCGCAGTTTGTAGCCGAAGCCCGCATTGCTGAAGCGCAGGAACGTTTGTTTGTTCCTCGGAACAGCATCGAGAGTGTCGCTAACTCACTCGGGTTCCGAAGCGCAGATGTTTTTAGTGTCGCGTTCGAGCGGCGCTTGGGCATTCGACCCAGCGTCTATCGCGCTCGCATGAGAGCTCCGGCGATCAAAACATCTTTTAAGACAAAAATCCGTAAATCGGTCGCACGATCGATGTCTTGAGTCGCATAACCAATTGACACGTAACAGAGATCGGAATCTCAACTGGACTCGTATTAAACAAAGAGGCAGCCCCGAAGAAATCCGAGACTGCCTCTATAACCTAACCAGCGGAGAAAGCTTAAGCTAGAAGCGCTTCTTCAAGCCGACGTACCAGAAACGGCCTTTAATGGTGGTGAGCGACTCGTCGTAACCGTTCTCAAAGGAACCCGCCACAAACGGTGGATCTTGGTCCAGCACGTTCTGCATACCGAGCGTGACAGTGGTGTTATTGAGCCACCACATCAAGTTGTTGCAGCCA